>CAZSBQ010000245.1:0-5506 GCA_964604795.1 uncultured Victivallales bacterium
CTGGAGGCGCGGGGCGCGGAGGCCGCGCCCTCTACTTGGTAGGGGCCGGCGCCCCGACGGCCCGCTGGAGGCGCGGGGCGCGGAGGCCGCGCCCTCTACTCTTCCAGCGGTTTTTCGTGGATGGTGATGCGGAAGAGTCGATAGGGTGCGGGGGGATTGGGAGTTAGGTGGATTTGCGAGGTTGTGACGTAGACATCGCCGTCGGGCCCGGCGGCGAGGGTGTCCGGCCAAGCCAGACGCGAATCCTGCACCAGCATCGTTGTCTTGCCGTCCCTGTCGACGGCGGTGACGGCGTTGTTCTCCAAGTCCGTCAGCAGCACGCCCCGGCCCGGCAGGAACAGCATGCCGTCCACCGGCCCGGTTTCGGCCACTGTCTGCACGCGCTGCCGGCGTCTTTCCGCGGGCATGGCCGGATCACGCAGCCAGCGGGAGCGGATTTTGTAGAGGCGCGAGCCGGTAAGGGCATGGTAGTAGAGCGTGTTTCGCTCGCGGTCGAGCGCGATGCCGTCCACATGCACGTCGGGCAGCGAGTCATCGTTCTCGCCCCACGTTTTTCCGTCAATGGTCACCGGTGTCTTTTCCGAATGCACCGAGGGATCGTCGTGCAGCAGTCGGCGCGCATAGCCGGTTCGCAGGTCGACCACCAGGAGTGCCGCGGCATGAGAGTCCGAGATATAGGCCGTCTGATGCCGGGTGTCGATGCGGACATCGTTCAAGTAGCTGTCTTCGGGAACTTGGCGTTCTTCAAAGACGAATTTTTTGACAACCTCGCCGGTGTCGATGTCGAAGGCGACCAGCTTGGCGCCGTTGGGGACGACCCCTGAGAATCCGGGGTTGGCGGGATCCAGGACCCAGAGTCGATTCTGCTCGTCGGCGACCACGCTCTGCACGCAGACGAAATGCTCGGCGGGGTCCGCATCCTCGCTCCAGCTGTTCCATTCCTCGTCGGGAAACGCGCTGCGCTCCGATGGGTTTTCCGGATTGATCCGCTGCACGGAAACCGGCACGGAGTCCGACCAGCGCGGATAGCAGACGAACAGCGAGCCGTCGGGGGCGACCGCCACGCCCGTCCACTGGTTCTCCGACTCAGCGACCAGCGACAATTGCGGTTTTTGCCGTTCCGGTTCCGCCTCTTTGCTTGTGTGCGGCAGGGCGCACGAGGTCAGCAGGAAACATGAGGCGAGGAACGCTGCGGATGTCGGACTGTTCAATTTCATGTCGGTTCTCCTATGAGGCTGGATGATTGTAACGTTTGTGGGGTTGTGGGTGTGTGAGTGGGTGGGTGGGTGTGGCAGATTTAAGATCAGACCGATCACCGATCACCGGACTACCGATCTGTCTGATCACTGATTACTCATGTTTGCGTTCAGATGTCAGGGTTTTGTCGTACTACAGGCATTGCTGCTTGTCGCGGATACCATAGCTCGAACAGGCAGGGATGCCTGTTTTACTTTTTCTGCCGCTGGATTTCGTTCATGCCTCGCCGGTGGCCGACGGTACCAGCGGCATTTAAGATAGCGCGCCTTTCCGCCCGCGTACAGCGGTCTTTTCCGGGGCTACGGTGAAATGCCCCATCCGGGGCATGATTAAGGTTTTTAGAGTGGACTCAGCAATCAGTGATCCGGGCTGTCGGCGGGTACATAGTACCACCGGCCTTTAGGCCGCGTGTTCCCGGATACGCGGGCTAAAGCCCGCGGGTACCAACTGGGTAGCCTGACAGCTGACACCCACAAAACTCCCACCCACACATCCACACACCCACCACACGAAGGGTCTCATAAATCTGGACGCGTTTTTCCACCGCTGTGAAACCTACGATCCCGCCGTGCCGGTGTGGTGTGTCACACTCTCGCTCAACGGCTGCATTCATCGGTGCCCTGATAAATCATTGTTCCCGAGACCAGTATCTGGTTGCACATCTTGGTGTGCTGTCCGGCACCCGGCGGCCCCATTCGACGGATGGTTTTCCCCATGGGCTCGAGCAGGGGGCGGACCGCCTCGAAGTCGTCGGCATCCGCGCCGCACATAATGGCAAGCGTGCCTTCCCGCGCGCCCACGTCACCGCCGGAGACCGGAGCGTCGATGCTGCCGATGCCCCGGGCACGCGCGGCCGCGGCAATCTCCTCGGCCAAGCTTGGCAGGCTGGTGGTCATATCCACGACATACCGGGGGTTTCCCGCATCCAGAATGCCGTTTTCGCCCAGATATACACTGCGGACATCGTCGGGGAAGCCAACAATCGTGAACACTACCTCCGCGACTGCAGCGACCGCCGCCGGGGTTTCACACCATTCAGCGCCCCGGTCAAGCAGGGCGGACGCCTTCTCCCGCGTGCGGTTGTTGACAAACAGCTCGTGCCCGTCCCGTTGCAGATGCGCGGCCATGGCGGCTCCCATCACACCCGTGCCGATCCAGCCGATTTTCATGATCATCTCCTGTGAAGCGTGAGGTGTGTGGGGTTGGCAGATTTCAGATTAGACCGATCAGACTGATCGGTCTGGTCACTGATCACTGATCACTGATCACCGCTCACCGATTACCAGCTTTCGTGGTGAACGAGGTCCTCGGAGTAGCGTGTGCGCGCTTCCTTTTGTTCGGCGGGCCGTCCGACGGCGATGGCCGATATCGGGATGACCCGCTCCGGCAGCGCGAGCAGCTGGCGCAAACCGTTGACGCGCTCCTCGCGCGGATGCACGCCCAGCCAGCATGCGCCCAGTTTCAGCATCGAGGCGGCAAGCAGGAGGTTCTCGATCGCGGCGGCACAGTCCTGCAGCAGAAAGGAAAGCTGCTGATCGTGGGCGGCGTCGAGATCACCGCAGACGACTATGCCCACCGGCGCACCGGCTATCATCTTGCCGTTGGGCAGCAGATCGGCAATGGCCTGGCGGCGCTCGGCGGCGCGGACAACCACAAACCGCCAGGGATCGCGCGCCACTGCGGAGGGGGCCGCCATGGCCGCCTCCAGAAGGGATTGCACGAGTCCATCGCCGACATCCTCGTCGGTGTAGGAACGAATGCTTCGACGCTCGAAAATGGGGTTCAGCTGCTTGTTCATGGGTGCCTCCTGATTTCCTGGTTCTCGTGGGTGTCGGCGGATGGCGAACTTCAGTAGTACAGGCATCTCCGCCTGTACATGCGTACATGCGAACGACCAGTACAGGCGAGACGCTATACTACTTTGGTTGGTTGTACAGGCGAGACGCCTATACTACTTTGGTTGGATGTACAGGCGAGACGCCTATACTACTTTGGTTGGTTGTACAGGCGAGACGCCTATACTACTTTGGTTGGTTGTACAGGCGAGACGCCCGTACTACTTTGACTGCTTGTGCAGGCTTGGCTGCCTGTAGCGCTATTCAAGTAGGGTAATGCCTTTGCTCGATTTTTCAACGAGCTGTGGACAGAGCGGCAAGTGGCTGCAATATTGTCGGACTCTCATTCGTTGACTCCGCGAAGAAGGCCGCAGCGTGTTCCGAAGGTCGCCATGGATTGTTCGCTACCGACAAAACAGTATTGCCGCTTGTATCGGCGCATGGTCGAGATACGGCGGTTCGAGGAAACGCTGGACGAACTGTTTTCCGCCAACATAGTGGGGGGAACCTCGCACTTCTGCATCGGCCAGGAGGCATGCGCGGTCGGCGTGGTGTGCGGACTTCGCGATTCCGATTGCCTGGTGTCCAATCACCGCGGACACGGGCATTTGCTGGCACGGGGGCTGGATCCGTTTCGCGTGTTTGCGGAGCTGATGGGCGGGGCGGACGGCTACTGTGCGGGCCGCGGCGGCTCGCAGCACATGTGCTCGATGGCCGACCATTTTCTGGGCACCAACGGGATCACGGGCGGCGGACTGCCGGTGGGAGTGGGGGCCGCGGCCGCTCTCAAGCACCGGGGCGAGGACGCCGTGGTGGCCGTGTTTTTCGGGGACGGCGCCGCCAATCAGGGCACGTTTCACGAGTCGCTGAATCTGGCGTCGCTGTGGAACCTGCCCGTGCTCTTTGTCTGCGAGAACAACGGCTACGCCATGAGCATGGCGCTTGCCCGGACGACGGCGGGCGGGGATGTGGCCGGACGGGCGGCGGCCTACGGCATGACGGGACGGCGGGAGGACGGCATGGACGTGGAGGCGGTTTGGCGCGCCGCCACCGAGGCGGCGGAGACCGTGCGCTCGACCGGTCGCCCCCAATTGCTCGAGCTGACGACCTATCGCTACTGCGGGCATTCCAAAAACGATCCGCGCGTGTACCGCAATGGAGAGGAGGAGGCCGAGTGGCGCGCCCGCGATTGCCTGGTGCAGGCGGCTGGCGCTCTGCGTGCGCGCGGCGTGCCGGAAAAGGAGATCGGCAAACTCGAAACGGCGGCGGCGGAGCGAATCGCCGCAGCGGCCGAGCGTGCTGCGGAGTCCGCACCCGGCGACAGGTCCCTGGCCTTGGAGGGTGTCTATGCCGAATGAGCGAAGCATGTACGTCTCCGCCGCTCTCAACGAGGCGCTGGACGAGATTCTGCGGGAGAACGACGATGTGGTACTGATGGGCGAGGACATCGGCGTCTACGGCGGAGCGTTCGGGATCACCCGCGGGCTCTGGGACGCGTATGGCGCCGAGCGCATCTGGGAAACCCCCATTTCCGAGAATTCCGTGGTGGGCGCCGCCGTGGGGGCCGCCGCCATGGGGTTGCGCCCGATCGTCGAGATCATGTTCATGGATTTCATCGCCCTGGCCATGGACCAGATCCTGAATTCCGCCGGCAAGCTGCACTACATGTACAACGGGCAAGTGACAATTCCGCTGGTTATCCGCGCGCCGGCGGGAGCGAAGGGGGGATACGGTCCCAGTCATTCCCAGATGCTGAGCGGAATGCTGATCGGCATCCCCGGGATCAAGGTGGTCGCTCCCTCGGATGCGGCGTCCGCCAAGGCGTTGTTGAAGGCCGCCGTCAAAGACCCGAACCCCGTGGTGTTCATCGAAAACAAACGGCTGTACTCGAGTCGCGGCCTGGTGGCGCAACCGGAGCTACCGATGGACCTGCAGCGCTGCCGGGTGAGGGGCTGGGGAGGGCAGGTATCCCTGTTCGCCTACTCGGCCATGGTGCCGGCCGTCGAGGAGGTGCGCGACGCGCTGCAAAAACGGGGTGTCGAGAGCGAAGGGATCGACTTGGTGTCTCTCAAACCGCTGGACCGGGAGGGGATCGCCGCATCCGTGCGTCGGACGGGCCGAGCGGTCGTGATCGAGGAGGCCTGCCTGACCGGCGGGGTCGGCGCCGAAGTGGCCGCGATCATCGGCGAAGAATGCATGGATTGTCTCGAGGCGCCGGTCAAACGCGTCGCCGCCGCCGATGCGCCCATTCCGTCCTCCCCCGAACTGGAAAAATTTGTCCTGCCCGGCACGCGCGACATCGCCCAAACCGTTCAGGAGGTGCTGCAATGGTAAATCGAGGAAGCGATCAAAATTCATCCCAAAGTAGTATAGGCGTCTCGCCTGTACAACCAACCAAAGTAGTACGGGCATCC
>CAZSBQ010000246.1:0-5466 GCA_964604795.1 uncultured Victivallales bacterium
CGCGCTTGACCATCCAGCTTCCACCGGCGGCGGCCACGCCGGGCAGCTCCAGATAGGACGACAGATTATCCGCGCTGATCCCCCCGGTGGGGATGAATTCCAGGCCGAGATGAGAGTACGGGCCGTGCAGCGCCTTGAGCATTTTGGGGCCACCGGCAGCACCGGCCGGAAAAAATTTCAGCAGCGTGCAGCCGAGCGCGCAGGCGGCTTCCACGTCCGACGGGGTCATGACGCCGGGCGCAAACAGCAGTCCGGCATCCTGGGCGGCTCGGACCACCTCGGCGGCGCAGCCCGGCGCCACCGCAAAGCGCGCGCCGGCGTTGTGGGCACGAACAGCATCGGCGGGCGAAAGCACCGTCCCGGCACCGACCGTCATGTCCGGACAGGACGAGGCTATCTGTTCGATGGCTTCCAAAGCGGCCGGCGTGCGGCACGTAATCTCGATGACGGTCAGCTTGTGCTCCAGCAGCACTTCAGCCAGGGGGGCCGCATCGGCAACCCGGTCAATGACGACAACCGGCACAATCCCGGCAGCGCGAATTTGGTCAAGCATGAATCTTCTCCTTTGAGTCTGATGGGTGGTTTCAGTATTCAAGGGCAGAGTCTTTCGATTCGAAATACAGCGGGCGACGGCTGATACTGGTGATTCGGCGCAGCGCCTCGAGAAAATCAGGGCAGTCCTCGACGGGGACGCGGCGCTCGAGAAATTCCAAAACGATTTCCATCCGGATGGACTGCCCATCCCGGGAAAACGTCTCCGTGTAGCGCACGTAAGGGGACTCCACGCTTGCATCCTTCGGTACAGCCAGAATGCGCCACTGCTCCGGCACATTCACCTCCACGCGGCGTTGCGCGCGGCGAGTGGTGGTGTAGACAATCGGATACTGTCGGGACTCGACGGACAGCTCGGCAAACTGCTGTTCGCGGTTCGGCAACTGAAACACGCGGACCTCGCCCGCCTGCTCCACATAGCGGGGAACGCGATAATGAAACTGCATCTCGAAGGGAACATCCAAGTCCTGCGGATCGGTCATGGAAAAATCCACCAGACTGGCCCCGGCCGAAATGCCGCTCAGATATTGCTGCATGAACGGCGCCTTCATGGCTTCGGGAACTCGCTTCCACGTTCCGCGCAGCCCGGCTTCATACTGGCCGGCATAGGCGTTTTCAGTCCGGCATTCCAGCAGACCGTCGGTGCGCAGGTTCATTGTCTGGTCACTGCGCTTGGCGTGAGCCTTCCCCCCCTCGGGGACGGGGATGCGGATTCGGGTGCCTTCAATGAAATTGTATCCGATCACGCCGTGATTGTCGGCCCGGAGAGCGGGGAACCGATGGTCCTGGGTGGTTGAATCCAAATACAGCTTCCGTCCGTCAAGCTCAGTGACCGTGATGGCGTGATTGCAGGCCAGATAGGGGTGCTTCGGCACGAAATCACCCCGGTCGTTGGTCCGCACAACCAACGGCTGAGCGTCAAACCCGTGATGCTTCAGCATGGTGGCCAGCAGCACGGACTTGTCCGTGCAGTCGCCGTATCCCTGCTCGAGCGTTTCGTCGGCGGGATGACCGGACCAGCCGGAGCTGAGCGAACTTTTAATGGAGATGTAGCGGATGTTTTTCTGCACCCAGTGATAGAGAGCCGCGATGATTTCCTCGGGATCCTCAAGATCGCCGACGATGGCGTCTGCCTGCTCCCGGACCGCTTCGGTGGCGGTCATTCGCTCCTGCTGAAGGCTGCCGATCCAGTCGTTCAAATACGACCAATCCTGGAAAAGCGAGGCATAGACGCGCGGAACGACTTCACTGCGGTCGGGCATGCGCGGCTCTTCGATCACGGGGGGGATGGATTCCTTTTCCCAAGCGTACACCACTTCCCGCCCCTCATCCTGCGCAGCGGTTTCCCACTGCCCGGAGGCAACCGTAATTCCCGCCGCCTCCCAGTCCTCCGACCACCAATACAGATTCTGCCCCTCGGGCACGCGAACCTCGAGACGGGAATGCAAACAGGGAACATCCATCTGGAAGTGGAAACCCGGCGAGAACATCCGCCAGTCCTCGGGGTTGTACGCCTCATATTCGTAAATGTACTCGACCACACCGCCGACTTCCGCACCCGGAATCGCCGCGGACAAACTCCTGGAGTTGGGGTCGAAATGAACGGCGCCCCGTCCCGGTTTGCCCGTCTTGACATCCGCGGGCGCCAGACTTGTCACCATCCCGCCTGGCGTCAGACACCGGGCGGCGATGATCGTTTGCCGGCTGCGCCCCTTGGTGAAGCCAAGCTGAAGCTGCGCCCAGTCCAACGTGTCCTCGCCAAGCATCAAGCCAATAAAGTGATAGCGATAGACATGCCGGTGATCCTTGGTGAGCCTGAACGTACCCTCATCCTTCACGATCACTCCTTTGCACCCCGGAAATTCTTCGGCAAACTCCCGGCCGCGCCGACGGGCCTCGATCAGCCGCTCCCGGCTGTCCCCCGCATGAGCGGCGGACTCCGCAACCGAAACATTTTGGTCCGCCCAGGCATCCTCCGAGCGAATCCACCAGTCGTTCACCGCATCCCGGGCAATGGAACGTTCCGCCCCCTTCTCGCCGGGAACGCGAAACGTTCCGTTCCGGAACTCAATCTCGGAACCTTGCATGGCCTCGCCCGAGCGCAGGTCCAGCCGCTCGGCCAAGGTCGGCACCACAGCCAGACAAGACAACGCCAGAAAACGACTCAAGCGCCTGGAACAAGACCACATCACAGCAAGTCCCCCCACGGATCCTCAGCCTCAGCCTCAGCCTCGTCCTCAGCCTCGTCCTCTTCGTCTTCCGGTTCGGGTACCTGCTCGGGCTCCGGCTCGGGCTCGGGCTCGGGCTCGGGCTCATCCGGCGGAGCGCTCTCACCACCATTGTCCTCCGGCTCGGCCTCTTCCTTTTCCTTCACCCCACCGTTGTCGTCCGCCGGCGCATCCTCCTGCTCACCGTCTTCGGCGGGAGGCTGATCCTCGCCGCTGTCGTCCCCCGATTCCGTCGGTTCGGCTTCCGGCGTCCGAATCGACAATGGAACATCCGGCACGGAAAGGCGCGTGGCAAGCGAGAACTGCAAGGACGCTTTTTCCTCGCCCTTCGGAATCTCGTACAGCAGCTGCACGGTCTCGGCTGCGGACTCCGCAACCACCTCCAAGCGGCGCGGATCGAAGGGGGCCTCGTCCAAGGCCATAGCCAAACAACGGTAGCTGCGTCCGTTCAAACGCAGCCGATAGTCCATTCGGCCGATGCTCCTGCCGGGCTTCACGTCCACCGTTAGCACGACAAACTCATTGCCGGACTCCGGTTCGCGAACCGTTCGTGCTTCTTCGGGAACCGAATCGCGCGCTTCGATGCGCTCCTTCTGCAGGACCGCATCCAAATCCACCCATTCCACATCGTCGACCACCTCGATTTCGGTGATGCTGCCGCCACGGATCGCCTGCGGCGCCGCCAAGCTGCACAGCGGCACAAGCGCACTGACCATCACCCGAATAACTATCGTTTGTGCTCTCATTCGTTTTTTTCCCTTCGCTGTTCGCGCCTTTGCCGGATGCAGGTTGCCCGAAATCAGAATCATGCCCGTTTGCCGGAAGCCGCCTCATCCATTTTCTGAAGAATCGTCTCGATGCCTCCGTGCGCCAAATCCAAAAGCGAATCGACGTCGGCGCGGCTCATGGGCTCGCTTTCGGCCGTGCCCTGGACCTCGACAAAGCGCCCGTCGTCGGTCATCACCACGTTCATGTCCACATCCGCGGCAACATCCTCCTCGTAGCACAAATCCAGAAGCCCAGCGCCGTTCACCATACCGACACTGACCGCGCCGATCCGGTTCCGTACCGGCCACTGCGGCAACTTGCCGAGAACGTGCAGCTTGCGCAGGGCAATCTCCAAAGCCGCCATGCCGCCGCAAATCGACGCGCACCGGGTGCCGCCGTCCGCATCCAGCACGTCACAGTCCACATACAGCGTCCGCGGCCCCAACTTTTCCAAGTCGACGGCCATTCTCAGACTCCGTCCGACCAGCCGCTGAATCTCCGACGAGCGCCCGCTCGGACCTCCCCGGCGCCCCTCACGCTGACCACGCTCAGCCGTTGCGCCGGGCAGCATCTGGTATTCGCTGGTGATCCAACCGCCGGGGACGTTTTGCTCCCGCATCCAACGCGGCACGGTTTCGACCACGCTGACCGAGCAGATCACGCGCGTGCGTCCGAATTCCGCCAGCACCGAACCGGCGGGACTGGTTTGAAAATCGCGAACGAAACGCACTTCGCGAAGCTGATCGGGGGCTCGACCATCGGCTCTGGAAGTCATGGGTTCTCCTTGCCGCACCGGCAATGACAGGGGTGAGTTTCAAAATCTTATTTAATGATGGCACCCGTACTATACACGGACAAGGAGGTCGCGTCATCCCGAGACCGTCAATCCGGAGGACAGAAAAATGGGAGAGGGGCGAAAGGTTGCTGATCAGGGCACGTCCTTTCCACAGGGTGCTGGAATTATCCCGCCGACTGGAGGGCGAGACTCCGTCGAGCCGGGGTGGCCGCCACCGGCCCCCGGGTGTCCCCGACGGCGACGTGTTTTCCGTGTCCCGTCCGATCCAAGGCCGTCGGGGTGCCGGTCCCCACCAAGTAGCGGGCGCGGCCTCCGCGCCCCCAAGTAGCGGGCGCGGCCTCCGCGCCCCGTGCCGGCAAAACACACATCCGCCTCCGCAGCTCACGCGTCTCCGCACTCCAATCGGTCCAGCGGACTCTCCGCCTGCGGACTCAACTCCCGCACCACATGCGTGTAGATCATCGTCGTCTCGACATTCGCATGTCCCAGATACTCCTGAATCTGGCGAATGTCCATGCCCTGCAGGAGCAAATGCGTGGCAAAACTGTGCCGCAGAGTGTGGGGGCTGACCAGCTTGGTCAACCCCGCTTTACGTGCCGCGTCGCGAACGGCCCTGTTAATGCTGGACGAGTCGATGTGATGCCGTAGCTTGTGCAAGCATATTGATCTGCCGAGATATCTTGCACGCAAACTATCCAAGTATTGCCGGGGTTTTCTTGCATGGCATCCAGTCAGTTGCGCGAGAAGATGAATCATGCTATAATACATGCCAAAAGACACTTGGAGAAGAAAGCTGGATGCCAACCAAGCATTCTGGCGAAGAGATGTGCAAATCCGAGAATCAGCCGGATTCCGGGAATTCTTGCACGCAAACTAATAAGGCTGTTGGCACCGAAGCGTAGGTCATGGCTTTTTCTCGGTTTGATTGAAAAAGCGCGCCGAAGGAGCGTCTTAGTGTTTGATGGCCCAGTGTCACGGTGTGGCGCCAGCGACTTCGCGAAAAGTTGCAAGTGTCTCTGGCGTTGTATGGGCGCTCGCGCCGCGCACCCCAGATATTTAACGTTGAGACCATGGAGATGACTATGAAAACATGCGTTGCTTTAGTCTTGCTGGGCCTGCTTG
>CAZSBQ010000247.1:0-2518 GCA_964604795.1 uncultured Victivallales bacterium
CCTCGAGCCTCGCTCGCCCCTCGCGCCGCTACAGCTCGGTGAAGTCTTCCTTGCCGGCGCCGCACTCCGGACACACCCAATCATCGGGCAAATCCTCGAACGCCGTCCCCGGCTCGATCCCGGCATCGGGATCGCCGGCTTCCGGGTCGTACACGTAACCGCACAAATCGCATTCGTACTTGCTCATCGTTCCTGTCCTCTCTGTTTGGGCCATTACACCGGTGCCGCGCCGCGCGCGACCGCCTTTTTCGGTACAGGTACTATAAGAGAACTCCGCCCAATTTGCCACGCCCGTTGAAAAATTCATCATGGCTCTTGAGCTTCCTCTTCCGCTTCCGCTTCGCCCTCCGACTCATGGTCCAGGGGGCCGTACCTTTCCTCCAAGCGAGCGACCAACTTCCGGCGCGCCTCGAACAGTGAGTTCAGGGTTTCCGCGCCCGCCAGCGCGTACGTGCCGTCATCCCGCTTGCGTATGCCGGGGTACCCATTGCCGATGCCGCGGGAGAGATACTGCTTGGCGTGAGTGTCCGGGCCGTTGGCGATTTTCACGAGGCGCTCGGCGGCCAGCGGGTCCTTCAGCTGCATCAGGGCCTGCGCGGCATACTGAACCACCGAGCGGTTCGGGGAATCAAGCTGCTTGAGCAGAACCGGAGTCACGCGCGGGTCCCCCATCTGCCCGAAATGCGAGACCAGCTGCTGGTGGCTGCCGGCGGAATGGTTTTGCAGAGCGGGACCGAGCGCCTCCAGCGCCTCGACCAGCAGGCCGAGCTGAGCCGGTGTCGAACACGCCACCAGCGCCTGGAAGGCTTCGCGCTGCGTGTACTCGTTCGTCTCCATCAGCGCCGCGTCCAGCAGCGGACGACACGCGGCGGGATCGCCGAGATTGCGCACGGCCCCATAGATGCGCTGACGGATCGAATTGGCATGCGAATGATTTCCGGACGGCAACTCAACGAACAGCTCCAATACAACCGGCAGATTCTCCCGGTTCAGAATGTCGTTCAGCATGCCGGCTGCGGCGCTCTTCTCCTGCAGGGTGCCCTCTTCCAGTATCGTCATGACCAACGGTTCGAGGCGATTGCTGCCCATCGTCTGCAGCGCCTGCAGAACCTGCGACTGACTGTTGCCGTCCGATTCCAGTATCTCCAACAGGCGCTTTTCCGCCTTTTCCCCGCCCAGCTGACCGAGAATGGCGATGGTATGCTGGCGCAGACGCGGGTCCGGCGAGTAGGACAGCATCAAAGCGGCATCCTCCATGGACTGACTGCTGATCATTGCTTTGCCCGTCTGCGCTTTGTCGCCCGCCACAAGCGTCTCCAAAGCCTCCGCCACCCGCTCCATCCGCGCCGCAAGCGGCGATTCCGCACCGCCACCTGAGTTTTTGGCGGGCTTAAGAGCGGCCGACATAAGCTCCGTCTGTCGTTCCAGCTGCGCGTGAACCGCACTCAGGCGCCCGCTCATCCGCGCCCCCAGCATCACCATCAATACCACCACCGCAATTGCCGCCACCGTAAGAATCCGTTGCATTGCTTTCAAGCTCCTTATGAAGTTTCCACCGGCAACACCAAAAAATCCGACAAGTCCCACACGGTCACGCGCTCCAGTGCACGGGCACGCTCGACATCCTCCGCCCGGGCATAGCCCCAGGACGCCAGGTACAGGCGCACGCACGACAATTCCGGCCGGCGCATCACGCGGTCCAACGTATCCAGTCGGTCCTCGACAAAGTGCACGGGCACATCGGAACCCGGGTGTTCATCCTGGAGACGCGCGAGCAAGTCCTCTTTGCAAACGCCCGCATCCAACCCGAAGATGCGCTCGTCCGGAAACTCCGGGCACACCGGCTCAAGCAACCGTCGAACAAACCGCTCCTGCTTGGTGGTCAGGATAAAAACCTCGTCCTGGGGCAGGCGCGCCCGCATTCGCTCGATCACGCCGGGATAGAACTCGTGACGGGCGAGCCATCCTTCCGGGTCCTCTGCAATCCATCGGTCCCGCGCGCTCCCGAACAGCTCGACCAATTCCGAACGCGACACCCCGGATTCCGCAATGGTCCGGTCCCGAAGCGTTGGGAACTCACGCAAAATCCTGTCCCGCGGCACTCCCTCGCTGACCAGGCGCATTAGCGGAATCGCCTCGAAACCAGTCTCCAACACCGGGCGCACTCTCCGAAACTCCTCGACATAAGCGCGCGGCACCGGCCGACTGCCCCAATCGGGATACACCGCAGCTCCCGCGTGCCATGCGGATTCGCCCGTCTCCGCCGCGCTGTCGCACAAAACACCGTCAAAATCCAAAGCAATGCAGTTCATGCCGTCAACTATATACCACCAATGCAATTTGCACAGTCACCCCAGACAATGTAGAGGCCGGCGCCCCCGACGGCCTGGGGGGTGGACGGGCGCGGAGGCCGCGCCCGGTACTGGTAGAGGCCGGCGCCCCCGACGGCCTGGGGGGTGGACGGGGCGCGGAGGCCGCGCCCGGTACTGGTAGAGGCCGGCGCCCCCGACGGCCTGGG
>CAZSBQ010000247.1:2618-5454 GCA_964604795.1 uncultured Victivallales bacterium
GGGTGGACGGGGCGCGGAGGCCGCGCCCGGTACTGGTAGAGGCCGGCGCTTCGACGGCCCGCGGAATCTTGATACAATTCCGTTCCGCACGATGCGCTCACGCAACAATTTTGTGTCGAACGCGGGCTTTTCCTCCCAATGGGGCAACCCGGTGTCGAAGATTCCGAATTGCGTGATACAGTTCACATAAATGGCGATGAGTCCCGTGTGTGCGATTTTTCCGTCGTTTGGCATCCGGCCTGCTGGAATGCGTCGACGACCGCGCCCCCCGGCGGCACCCGATATTTCATTACGGCGCACCCTGGGCGGCAAAGGACAAGAGAATCTGCACGCAGCAGTCCCAGAATCAGGAGATCGAAATGATGCAGTCCACGCAACAGGCAACCCAAAGCATCGACACCTTGGTGACCGAAGTCTACGGCTCCCGCGTCTTCAACGACACCGTCATGCGCGAACGCCTGCCCAAAAACGCCTACAAAGCCCTCAAACAGGCCATCAACGAGGGCAGTTCCCTGGATCCGTCCGTAGCCGACGTGGTGGCCAATGCCATGAAGGACTGGGCGATTGAAAAGGGCGCCACGCACTACTGCCACTGGTTCCAGCCGATGACCGGCATGACCGCGGAGAAGCACGACTCTTTCATCTCCCCCACCGCCGAGGGCCGGGTGCTGATGGAGTTCAACGGCAACGAACTGATCCGCGGCGAGCCGGACGCTTCCAGCTTCCCCTCCGGCGGCCTGCGCGCCACCTTTGAAGCCCGCGGCTACACCGCCTGGGACTGCACCTCCCCCGTCTTCGTCAAAAAGGACGGCGACAACATCACCATGTTCGTGCCCTGCGCATTCTGCTCCTACCGGGGCGAGGCGCTGGACAAGAAAACCCCCCTGCTGCGCTCCATGGACGCGCTCAACCGCCAGGCTCTCCGCGTCCTGCGCCGCCTGGGCAACACAACCAGCAAACGCGTCGTATCAACGCTCGGCGCCGAGCAGGAGTACTTCCTCATCGACCAGCGCTTCGTCGAGCAGCGTCCCGACCTGCTGCTCAGCGGGCGCACCCTCTTCGGCGCCCCCCCGCCGAAGGGGCAGGAAATGGACGACCACTACTTCGGCAACCTCCACGAGCGCGTCGCCTCGGTGATGCACGAGGTCAACAACGAACTCTGGAAACTCGGCGTCAGCGCCAAGACCCAGCACAACGAAGTCTCCCCGGCACAGTACGAGATCGCCCCCGTCTTCGCCACGGTCAACGTGGCCACCGACGCCAACCAGCTGACCATGGAGACCCTCCGCAAGGTCGCCGCCCACCACGGCTTCCTGTGTCTGCTGCACGAAAAACCCTTCGCCGGCGTCAACGGCTCCGGGAAGCACAACAACTGGTCCGCAGCCACCGATGACGGCGTCAACCTGCTCGAACCGGGCGAGACCCCGCACGACAACATGCAGTTCCTGATCTTCCTGTTCGCCGTCATCCGCGCGGTTGACAAGTACCCGGAACTGCTTCGCGCCACCGTCGCCACGCCCGGCAACGACCACCGTCTGGGCGCCAACGAAGCGCCGCCCGCCATCGTCTCGATCTTCCTCGGAGAACAGCTCACCGGCATCTACGAGCAACTCGAACAGGGCGGCAAGGTGACCTCGAAAGCCCAGGAGCCGCTCAAGCTGGGCGTCTCCACAATCCCGCCTCTGCCCAAGGACTCGACCGACCGCAACCGCACCTCCCCGTTCGCATTCACCGGCAACAAGTTCGAGTTCCGCATGGCCGGCTCGTCGCAGTCCCTCGCCGGTCCGAACTACGTGCTCAACACCATGGTCGCCGAAAGCCTGCGCGAAATCGCCGCCGAACTCGAGAAAACTCCCCAGGACCAACTCGAAACATGCGTCCAGAAGCTGCTGCAAAGCTACGCCAAACAGCACAAGCGCATCATCTTCAACGGCGACAACTACACCGAAGACTGGGTTCGGGAAGCCGAACAGCGCGGCCTGCCCAACATCAGCAACACCGTCGACAGCCTCGCGGTCATCACCGACGAAGCCAACGTCAACCTCCTCGAATCCCATTGCGTGCTCTCCAAGGAGGAACTGCACGCGCGCCAGGAAATCCTCCTGGAACACTACGCCTACACGCTCAACATCGAAGCCGCAACCACCGAACAGATGGCCTCCCGGCAAATCCTGCCCGCCGCCATCAAGTACGCGGGCGCCGTGGCTACCTCCTTCAACGCCCTGCGGCAGGCGGACATCGACGCCTCCACCATCGGCACGGCCGCACTCGAACTATCCGACCTGGTCAGCACCCTGCAAAAGGCCATCGACGAGCTCAGACAGGCGCGCGAAAGCGCTTCCGCCCTGGAGGACCCCGGCAAGTCCGCAGTCGCCTACCGGGACAAGGTCGTGCCCGCCATGAACGCGGTCCGAGAATCCGCCGACCAGCTGGAGTGCGTGGTCGACGCCAAGGACTGGCCCCTGCCCAGCTACGCGGACATGCTGTTCATCCGCTAGTGGCTCTGCCTTTTAGGCGGAGATGTGGGGGGGGCCAAGAACGGATGAACTCGGTACGCTTCATACAGTAAACAAGTCTTCCCTGTTCAGCAGAGCGTTCCTACCCAATCTTCAAGCCCCGGCTTCCGGGGCTTTTTCAGGGCACTTCTTTTTCTAGCGTGTAAAATGTTTTTCTGCAACAGATTGTGTGGGAATGTAAAAGGCGCGCGGGACGCGTTGAGAGGGCGAGACTCCGTCGAGCCCCGCCGTCGAACGAATGGCGAGGCAGGCCGCCTGCACCGGCAAACGCATCGTCATCGGGAGGCCGACACGGGGCGCGGAGGCCGCGCCCTCTACTT
>CAZSBQ010000248.1:0-5435 GCA_964604795.1 uncultured Victivallales bacterium
TTCGCCAATATCAGAATTCCAGCAGAAATCCCCCAAAACTATTTCCGCAGCGCTGCGACAGCGGCAGAGGTGCTTGCTTTCGGGCGGCTTCCCGTATATAGTTCCTCTTAAACGTCAATGACGCTGAATGAAATCGAACAGAGGGGCATGGTTTGACGTCCTCCGCGACAATTGAAATTCCCGTGCCCGCCTGGGTGTCCGAGCGGGACGGCGCGGAAATCGCAGGCGACGAGAATCGGATGCGGTACATGGTTTCCCTGGCTCGCCGCAACGTGGATGAGCAAGGCGGCGGTCCCTTTGCCGCCGGCGTGTTCGATCTGGATACGGGACGGTTGACGGCCGCCGGAGTCAACGTGGTTGTACTGTCGTGCTGTTCGGTCGCCCACGCCGAAATCGTGGCGTTGGCGCGCGCGCAGGCCGCGGTTGCCGCTCCGCGCCTGGACCAATGCGGGCGCTATGCGCTGTACACCACGGCGCAGCCCTGCTCCATGTGCTACGGCGCGCTTTTCTGGGCCGGCATATCGCACTTGGTCTTCGGTGCCGGACGACAGGACATTCACGCCATCACGGGATTCGATGAAGGGCCATTGCCGCGCTCGTGGAAACGGGAGCTGAGCCGGCGGGGAATCTCCATGCAGGAGGGAATTCTGCGATCCGAGTGCCGCGACGTTCTACGCTTGTTTTCCGAGCGGCACGCTCCTCTGTATTGAAGGGCGACGGAGTGGCGACGCTCGCGGATGCCGAAGTCCGCTTGCGGCAAATCTCATTCATCAGGAGGCACGCATTATGGGCACACATGCCGACACCGACGCAAGCGAACGCGCGTGGTCCATCCTTCTTGCCGAGGACAGCGAGCAGGACGCCCGATTTTTCCGCAAACTGCTGGAAAGCAGTCCGGACATGCGCTTCTCACTGCATCACTGTTCAACGACGGACGAAACACTGTCCGTGATCCATGACCAACATATCGACGTGCTTTTTCTTGATTTCGCCCTGACCGGTCCTGATCAGTTCAACAGCGTGGAAAGGCTGGCCCGCCAGGCCCCCCATCTGCCGATTCTCGTCATGACCGGCGTGGACAATCAACACCTGGGCATGCAGGCCATTCAAAAAGGGGCCCAGGACTACCTTGTGCGGGGAACGGTGTCCGCCGCGAACATCTGGCGAATCATCCGTTATGCGGCCGAACGCAAACGCACCCAGGACAACCTCGTCCGCCACCTCGAGCACGGGGCCGAGGGCGAAAACCAATTCCGAATCCTGGTCGACCAAACCCCCGAAGCGATCCTGGTCGTGGACGAGAAAGGAATCGTGAAATACGCCAACCCCGCAGCCGAGCGGTGCCTCAAGCGGACTCGCGACGAGCTTGAGGAAAGCCCCTCTCCCGTGCGGATCACTCCGGAACAGCTTGTCGACCGCGACATCATGATCGACAACGAACCGCGCATCCTCGAAGTCCAGGCGGTAAGCGCCCACTGGGAGGGCAAGCCCGCGCACGTGACGACTCTGCGCGATGTGACCACAGCGCGCCGCCGACAGCGCGAGCGAGAGGCCGAGAACCCCGAGGCCCAGCGCGCCCAGGCCGCCGAAAGCCTCGCCTGCCTGGCGGGGGGCATCGCCCATGACTACCGCAATCTGCTGATGGGAATCCTTGGCAACGCCTCGCTGGCGCTGATGGAACTCGACGAGGAGGTCGCGACCCGGGAATACCTCGAGCAAATCCGGGACGCCGCCCGGCGCGCCAGCGATTTGACCAACAAGATGCTGACCTATTCGGGGCGGAATCATTTCCGCCTCGCCACCATGAACCTGGCCGAGCTGGTTGAGGACATGAAACCGGTGATCACCCCTTCCTCTCCGACCAATGCCGAACTCAGCTGCGAAGTTCCCGACACCCTGCCGCCGCTGGTTGCCGACGTCGACCACGTGCGTCAGGCGCTGATGAATCTGCTGGTCAACGCCTGGGAGGCTTTGGACGACGAAGCGGGGCAGGTCACGCTGCGCGCGGGTCAATCGACTCCGGCGGAAACGGAGGGCATCGTTTTTTCATTTCTAGGCAGCGAACATCCAGACCAACCGTTGCTTTGGATCGAAGTGGAAGACACCGGTCCCGGCATCCCCGGGGACCTGCGCCGCCGAGTGTTCGATCCGTTCTACTCGACCAAATTCGCCGGACGGGGCCTTGGGCTGTCCACGGTGCTGGGGATTGTGCGCGGCCACGCCGGCGCCATCGCGGTGCAGTCCCCTGTCGCCGGCGGCACGCGCATCCGCCTGCTCTTTCCCGCCGTGCGAGAAACGACGGAGGAAACCGTGCCCACCCCGGAAGCGCCAAGCGCCCTCCAAACCGTGAGCGACAAAGCACGGGTGCTGGTTGTGGATGACGAACCCCTCGTCCTGAATATCTGTCAACGATATCTCAAAGCGTATGGCTTTGATGTGGTGACGGCCGCGGACGGACGGCAAGCCGTGGATATCTTCCAGGCGAAGCACAAGGACCTCCAAGCCGTCATCCTCGATCTCAACATGCCCAACATGAACGGTCGCGAAGCCCTGCGCCACATGCGGGCCATCGCCCCCTCCGTCGGCATCATCATTTCCACCGGCTTCGCCGCGGGGGATATCCGCAAGGAGTTCGAAAACCTGGGCGCAGCCGGTATTTTGGAGAAACCGTACGAGCCCGAGCTGCTCGTCAATGCCCTGCGCAAGGCGATCCGGAAATCCTGACCGCCCCGCGCGGGCGCCCGCCGGCGCAGGCACCCTGCAAATCGCGATCATCCCCGAACCGACCGCCGCCCTGCACGCCGGCATTGTTCCACCGCCCGTCCTCCAGCGGATCTTCCAGAGTTTTCGTCCGAAATTCGGCTGATTTGAACTCAATAAGGGGAGACCCGGTGTTTTTGTGGCCACTACAATCAAGGAGAAATGCGCGTTTCGAAAAACCAATTGTGTCGAGTCGACTTGCATTGTCTTCAGAAGGTGATACAGTACTTGGAGAGGATAGGCGAAAAAAACTCCTTTCCCTTTTGAGTTTTTTTGCCGGTAGCCGCCCACATTAAAGTGGATCGCGAGTGCGTATCGCCGACGGCGCTCAGGCCGTCGGTGGCGCAGCCGATGGAGGCGCAGCAGGCGTCAGCGCATCGGACGGCGCACTCCTCGAACTGAATTCCGGTTATGCGGGGACGGCCACCGGCCGCCTGCTCATCGGCGACCATGGTATCTTGCGCGGCGAAACCGCCTCGGCTCAGTCTCTCGACCGCGTGACAAGTTTCACGGATTATGCGTCGCAGACGGGTCCGGAAGCCACCTTTGGCGACAAAAGCACTGTTGTCGTCACGGATTACAACCATGCCGCGCCGCCGGACTTGTCGAATCTCGGGACGAACGCGGATCTGCTGTTCGGCTTCACGGAGGGAACCCATTCCGACATCAATGTCACCATCGGCAACGGCACACCTTGGGGTGGTCTCGGCAAAGACGGCCAGGGCATGGGCGACGATATTCACTCCCGAATCAGCACAGGCACCGTCGAGATCGATTCCGGCAGCGGGTTCGCGGAACTTTATCTGCATTCCAGCGGGGAGGACTACAGTAATGACGGTCAAGAGTTGCGCATTGGCAACGGATCGAGCAGCCCCACCTTCACAGCGGTCAATGGCGACCCAATTCCCGCCCGTGTCATCCAGCAGGACGAGAAAGGCCTGGTTCGCCTCGACACCACAGCCCCCGATTTCTCCGGCGGCATCAGCAAATTCATCGTCGGCGGGAACGGCTACAGCGGTCAACTGACGGTTGACCCTGCGAACGGCACAGGCGGCGTCCCGATCGACGTCGAAAGCATGGGCCATCTCACGCCGGTCGATCCTCAGGCACTTGACGGAAATGTCACTGTCAAGTCAGGCGGCAATCTCGTCGCCGGCCAGCCCCTCAACGGAACCGGCTCCTTAACCGTTGAGGATGGCGGATATGTCTACTTGAGTTCCTCGGACGGGCTTACCGGCAGCCAGGGAGCTGACGACCTGCAGGCGGGCGCCATCATCCGCTGGATTTCAGGTGTGAGCGATCCGCTCGACCTCGGCAGCAGCGTTGCCGGAACAGTGATCCGCATGGAAGGCGGACGCGATAACGACCGCAGCATCGGCGGCCTCGATGCCACTGGGCAGATTCTCACTCGCAGCTCTTCCCCACGGCTGGATCCCGTCTAGCATGGACTTGACGGACTCTGAAACCGACGGAATCAGCGGCTCGCTCACCATTGCGAATGCAACCGGCACATGGAACATTTATGAGAACTTTGAAACCGGCACAGAACTGACAGCAGGGTTGACGACCGACGTCCAGATCGACGGACAGAATCAGACGGAGCCCATAACGCTGCAAAATTCCAGCAACGATCTGGCGCGCCTCAAGGTCGGCGGTGCGGGGATCGACGGCGGCACGATTGTCAATGTCCCCGACCCCAGCAACCTGGGTCCGGATGCCGTTGTTGAATTTATCGTGCCAGCCGCTCAGGGCGGCAGCGCGCTGAACATCACAGGGGACGAGGCAGCAACAGACCTGACCTTCCCGCAGGAATGGACCGTTGCAGCCAACGCACATGGCATCATCAAATCCGGCCTCTACCAAGGCGATCGCACGATTACCGTCGGCGATGTCAACGTGGAAGACGGCGGCCTGCTCGAGTTCTCCACCGGATACTCCAACCGCTTTGCATTCGGGGGATCCATCAGCATAGGCGACGGAGCAACCGTCGATCCGACCGATATGGGGACGACGCCCGCCATTGCGGCCGGAAGCACATTGGCTGGCGCGGGAACGTTCAGCGGATCAATCTCAGTGACGGATGATGCCGGCCTCGCTCCCGGCAACAGTCCCGGCACGCTGACTGTCGGCGGGAGCCTGACGTTCGGTGATCCCGATGACTATGGCGCCGTTTATCAATGGGAACTGGGAGAAACCGCTTACGACTCCGTGGATGTGACGGGCGACCTCGTCTTCACCACCGATGGATTCGCAACTCTGGAACTGATCGACGCGGGCGGAACGGCTGACCCGTTGACCGAATACGTCCTCTTCAGCTATGACGGCTCCGACCCGACGACGAATCTGGACTGGCTGCTTGACTATGGTTCCTCCCCCTATGCCGGTGGTGAAGTCTTGGTTCAGGCTGACACAAACCAGGTGGTGCTGGTAGGGCTGGAAGAAATTCCGGAACCCACGTCTCTGATCCTGCTGATGACAGGCGGCATCTTGATGCTGAGCAGGCGCCGTCGAAAAAGCAGCACCCTCGGTGGCGAACCACGTGTGGTGTGAGCTATTGACTTCAGTTGGCCATCAAAACATGTCGTTCAACTTGCGCATACCGTGAGGCTTCGGCACTGAGTTCCAGAACTCGCAACTATGCGCAAATTGAACGCCATGATTTGGCGCAGTTTTTA
>CAZSBQ010000249.1:0-5431 GCA_964604795.1 uncultured Victivallales bacterium
TCGCCGATGAAAGCGGCAAAACCAACGTCCCCGGCATCTTCGCCGGCGGCGACATTGTCCTCGGCGCGGCCACAGTCATCCTGGCCATGGGACAGGGACGAACCGCCGCCAAAAGCATCAACCAAATGCTCGCGGAGCAATAGTCTCAGAACTCTTGATCTTGCGGAAGATTCGGTGGTCCCGAATTGCCTTCGGGCTGAAAGCCCGGCCCAATCTCAGCCCAGGGCTCGCAGCCCTGGGTAAAAGATACACCGATAATTGCGGGCTGAAGGTCCGCTCCAATGGAAACACATGCGGGGCAAGACATTGGAGCGGACCTTCAGCCCGCCGTTCGTTTTGCGATTGCAAACCCAGGGTCGCGGACCCTGGGCTAACAATGGACCGGGCCGTTGGCCCGAAAACCGCAGAGGAATTCGGTCGTTCAATTTGCGCGGAATTACGAGTTCTGTTACCATGACGAAACCTCCCGACATCCCCGACTTCCCCGACAGCCCGTTCGGCCCCGTCGACGAGGAACACGTGCGCCGCGAACGCGCCAAAGCCCGCGAGCTGCGGCGTTCGCAATGGTGGAAGAACATCCGCGGCCGAGGGCGCTGCGAATACTGCGGCCAATCCGTCCGCCCCGCGGACCTGACCATGGACCACCGCGTCCCTGTCAGCCGCGGCGGCCGGTCCACCCGCAGCAACGTCGTGCCCTGCTGCAAAGACTGCAACACCAGCAAAAAGCACCGCGTCCCCGTCGAATGGGACGGCACCCTCGATTCCCTGCCCGACAACGACGACAACGACGACAACGACGACAACGAGCCGACGAGCTGAAAACCATCCAACCAAATTCCGCAGAGATAGCACGTTACTCCCGAACGTCGTTCCGCAGGTCGAAGGTTTTCCAGGGTGTGGTACTGGGGACCGTCGGGCGTGAGAGTGCTGGCGACCAACTCAAAGCGGGCAATCTGCTCGCTGCATCCTGCCAAACGGGTTGCCGCTGGCTGCAAATCAAGTTCGTTCTTGGGGACCTCCGCGAAAAATGCGCCAGAGAAAACAAATATGCGCCAGAAAAAGCGGATGTCAAGAATTTTGCGCCAGGGGATACCGCGAGCGAGACCCT
Source organism: uncultured Victivallales bacterium (assembly GCA_964604795.1). Lineage (GTDB taxonomy): Bacteria > Verrucomicrobiota > Lentisphaeria > Oligosphaerales > CAZSBQ01 > CAZSBQ01. Next base: position 1,109 of record CAZSBQ010000249.1, read on the forward strand.
GTCCAGAAAGGGTGTGGGCATAGATCAATCTCTTGCTCCATCGACGCAAGTTCGGCGGGGGCAGAAAACACTTTATGGGATGTCAAACAAAGTCGGATTAGGTGGTGAGGCAATGCGGGTGTGGGTGGGTGTGTGGGTATGTGGGGCGGTACGCGCCAAGGCGCGATGAGAGGGCGAGACTCCGTCGAGCACCGCCGTTGGGCGAATGGCGGCGCAGGTTGCCTGCACCGGAAACCCCGTCGCCTTCGGAGGAAACGCGGGGTGCCAGTGCCCACCACCCCGGCTCGACGGAGTCTCGCCCTCTCTCGCGCGGCTGCAAAAAGGACAAACCTGCGACCACTTCGTCTCCCATTCCATCGACCTGGCAACCACCCTGTGCGCCGCTGCGGGCGCCGACGTTCCGGACACATTCCAGGGGCGGGACCTGATCGCCGACCTGAACGGCGACGGACGCGATTGCCGAACCGACATATTCAGCATGTACCAGGGCTGTCAAATGGGATTGTGGAGCACCCGCATGGTCCGCGACAGCCACTTCAAGCTGATTTACCACGCCACGGCGAAACCCGAATTCTACGACCTGGATACCGATCCCGGAGAGCTTGAGAATCGGGCCGGGGACCCCGCCGTCGCCGCAGACTTCGACCGTCTGCGCCACCGCCTGCTGCACTGGATGGAGAGCATCGAGGACCCCTTGCTCAATCCCTGGACGAAGCACCACATTCAGAACTTTTGATCTTGCGGAAGAGTAGGTGGTACCGAATTGCCTTCGGGCTGAAAGTCCGGCCCACTCCAGCCCAGGGCTCGCAGACCTGGGGATAGGACACACCCGCAATTGCGGGCTGAAGGCCCGCACTAATGGACATAGCATCGTTGCGGTAGAGGATGATAGGAGCGGACTTTCAGCCCGCAACTGCGATTGAAAGAACGCTGAAACGAACTACCTTTTGCTAACTCCGCAACCGCAAAATCACAAGGCAGGGAACCGCCAGCACCATGACGACGATTCAGTATCGAGTCCCCTATGCCGACACCGACCAGATGGGCGTGGTCTACTACGCCAACTACCTGGTTTATTTCGAGCGTGCGCGCAACGAGCTGCTGCGCGAATGCGGCATGACCTATCTCGGAATGGAACGGGACGAAGGCGCCATGCTCCCGGTCAGCCAAGCCCACGTCGACTACCGCTCACCCGCCGTCTACGACGACCTCCTCGACCTGTCCGCATGGGTATCCCTCGCCAAAGGCGCCCGTCTGCGCATCGACTGCCGAGTCGAACGAAACGGCGAAACTCTCGCCGCCGGCTACACCGTCCACGCCTGCGTGAGCCGATGCACACGGCGCCCCATCCGGCTGCCCGCCCTGATTGCCGAACAGGTGGAACCATGAACTGGATGCACGTCTATCTCGTCGCCGGCTTCTCGGCTCTGCTGCTCAGCGCGCTGCTGACCGCAGGTTTTCGGCGCGCCGGCACTCGCTGGCGGCTGTTCGACCGCCCGAACAGCGAAGAGCACAAAGGACATGCGGCCGCCGTCCCCCTGCTGGGCGGACCCGCCATGTTCCTGGCCTGGACCGCAATCATCCTCGCCGGCGTGACCGCCGCCGCCCTGCCCGGCAGCTGGATGAGCGAATCCATCCAAAGCCACCTGGGAGGGGTTTTAACCGTCTCGCCCCGCTTGATCGGAATCGTTTCGGGAGCGTCTCTGCTGGTGCTCATCGGCTTGCTCGACGACCATGCGAACATGCGCGCGGGCACCAAGTTTCTGGGGCAGCTGGCGGCGGCAGTGCTGGTGGTCGGCCTAGGCATCCGGGCGACGTTCTTCGTGCCCCTCCCGCTGCTGTCGTGGCTCGGCAGCATCGTCTGGGTGGTTTTCCTGATCAACGCGGTCAACTTTCTGGACAACATGGATGGTCTGGCGGCGGGGATCGGCACGCTGGCGGCGCTGTTTTTCGCGCTGGTCGCCGGCGTGCGCGAGCAGTTTTTCGTGGCCACTTTGGCCTCGGTCACCGCCGGGGTCTCCGCAGGATTCCTCCTTCACAACCGTCCGCCCGCGACCATTTTCATGGGCGACGCGGGCAGCCATTTTCTGGGATTCACGCTCGCCGTGCTGGGGATCATGACAACCTACTATGCGCCGGGGACAACCCCGACGCCGGCGGCGGTGCTGATTCCTCCGCTGATTCTGGCCGTGCCCATTCTGGACCTGATCGCCGTGGTGATCATGCGCATCCGCTCCGGCAACCCCGTGCACGTGGGCGACCACACGCACATCTCGCACCGCTTCGAAAAGATGGGCTTTTCCCGCGCCCAGTCCGTGCTGCTGGTCTATCTGCTGGTCTTTTCGACCGGAGCTTCGGGCGTGTTCCTGGTCTGGGTTCCCGCCGTCGGCGTCGTCCTGGCCCTGCTCCAGGCAGCGGCAGTACTCGCCGCGGTCGGCATCCTTCAGTACACGAGTTCTCCACGGAGGAAAAATCAATAGGGGGTAAAACCATGAACGAAACCTGGAAAGATCAAAAGGAAAACGAAGTACTCAAGCATGAATTCAACCGACGCGGATTAAACCCCGAGGACCTTGTCAAGGACGATCCCACCGACATCGCCCGCACAAACAGAATGCTGCACCAATTGCTCCGATGGGTCGAGGCCTATCGCGAAACACCCGACCGAGAGGCACTGGCCCGGCGCGGATTCCAATTCCCGCCGCTGGAGCCGGATTACGATCCGAACACGGATTGGGTTCAGTTCGAACGCTGGTTCAACGGCGACCCCACCAGCTGGGACGCCAGCCGGGAAGTCCTGACTCCCGACGAACTGGAGCAGATGGACGACGAGGAAGTCGAGGATGCCCTCGAGCGCCTCTGCGAGTTTCTTGCCGCCCGCAGCGTGATCGTCGATTTCGCAGGCGAAATCCCCGCCCGACTCGCCTACCTGGAGGTGGTCTCATCCCTTGCGGAACAACCCATCGAGTTCATGGGACCGGGTACCGCCATGCATTTGGACGCCTGCAGCGGCTGCTGCCCCGAATGCGTCCGCCGCCCCTGGTGCGAAATCGGCGGGGAAAGCAGCTGGCCCGAGGATGAGGAAGCCGGACACATTGTCTTTCCGGATGCCGTGAAACCCTACGCCTCCCCCGCACCCGGGTCCCTGGCTCTCATGCAGAAACCAAACTTCGATGAACCCCAATAGAACACGACCGACCGCGAACTCCCCAACTGCCATGCAAACCTATCTCGACTGCATTCCCTGTCTGGTCCGCCAGACATTCGACGTCCTCAACCGGGGAACCCTATCCGACTCCGCCAAGGATGACTGCATGCGCGCGGCGCTGCGCATGCTGTCCGAAGCGGACTTTCACGCCTCGCCTCCCGCAATGGCGGCCCGCATCCATCGGCTGCTGCGCCAACACACCGGCATCCGCGATCCCTACCGCAGCGCCAAAGCGCAGATGAACTGGTTCGCGCTCAATCTGCTGCCGGGCGCCCGCCGCCAAGTTCAGGAAAATCCGGACCCCATGGGGGCGGCTGTCCGACTCGCCATCGCCGGCAACGTCATAGACTTGGGTGTGGCCGGGCACATGCGCCCCGGCGAAGTCACCCAGTCTCTGCACAGCGCCGTCGACTCGCCGCTGACCGGCGATCCCGCCGCTCTGGCCGAAGCCGCCGCCTCAGCACAGCGAATTCTGTACCTGGCCGACAACGCAGGCGAAATCGTCTTCGACCAACTGCTGCTCGAACTGCTGCCGGCCGAGAAAATCCAGATTGCAGTACGCGGCCATCCCATCCTCAATGACGCCACCCAAGCCGACGCCTGCTCCACCCGCTTGTCGGAACGCTGGCCAGTCATCGACAACGGCAGCGACGTGCCCGGCACCGACCTGTCAACGTGCAGCGATTACTTCCGGAAAGCCTTCGAGCAGGCCGATCTGGTCATCGCCAAAGGCCAGGGAAACTACGAAACCCTCAGCGACGTCGACCACCCCATCTTCTTCCTGCTCAAAGTCAAGTGTCCCGTCATCGCCCGCGACCTCAAATGCGAGGTCGGCACCCTCATGCTGCACGCGAAAACAATAGGATGAAAGAGCGCGGAGATAGCCCTGGCTAGTCTAATATGGCAATATTTAATAGTTTAGTGCACCACCACGTTGGCGCGGTGGAGGTTGACGCCTTCGGCCAGAACCTCCGTCGTGACGAGGATGTCGACATCATCGCGTTGTTCCTCGGCGGCCAAGTTGGCGTCGAAATTCAGAACTCTTGATCTCGCGGAAGAATCGGTGGTACCGAATTGCCTTCGGGCTGAAAGCCCGGCCCAGTCCCAGCCCAGGG
>CAZSBQ010000250.1:0-5430 GCA_964604795.1 uncultured Victivallales bacterium
CATGATCGTCAACACCAAGGAACTCTTTGACGCCGCCTACGGCAAATTCGCCGTCGGCGCCTACAACATCAACAACCTCGAACAGACCATGGGCCTGTTCCAAGGCAACATCGACAGCGCCGCCCCCTTCATCATCCAAATCAGCAAGGGCGCGCGCAGCTACACCGACAAGATCATGCTCGAGGGCCTGATCCGCTCCGCAGACAAGCTCTTTCCCAAGGCCATCTTTGCGGTCCACCTCGACCACGGCGACGAGGAAACCTGCTACGACTGCATCAACAGCGGATTCTACAGCTCGGTAATGATCGACGCCAGCCACGAGAGTTTCGAAAAGAACATCGAGATCACCAAGCGCGTCGCCGACGCCGCCCACGCCAAGGGACTGGTCGTCGAAGCAGAACTCGGACAGCTCGGGGGTGTCGAGGAGGACGTTGTCGTCAGCGAGGCGGAAGCCAAGCTCACCAACCCCGAACAGGCCAAGGATTTCGTCGAGCGCAGCGGCTGCGACTCCCTCGCGTGCGCCATCGGCACCAGCCACGGCGCCTTCAAATTCGCCGGCAGCCAGGGACTGCACTTCGACGTCCTCGGCGAAATCCAGAAACGTCTGCCCAACTTCCCGCTGGTCATGCACGGCAGCAGCTCCGTTCCCCAGGACGAGGTCGAACGCATCAATGCCGCAGGCGGCAATATCCAGGGCGCCAAGGGCGTCGATGCGGATGAATTCAAGCATGCGGCCAAGCTCGGAGTCACCAAGGTCAACATCGACACCGACGGACGCCTGGTCTGGACCCGCGTGCACCGCGAGCAGTTTCGGGACAATCCCGAAAACTTTGACCTGCGCAAGCCGGGCAAGGTGTTCATGGCCGAATACGCCAAGTTCATCGCCGACAAGAACCAAAAGCTCGGCAGCGCCGGCACGCTCGAGGATGTTCGCAAGGTCGTCAAAGGCTGAAGCCTCGGACCACAGACAGACGTTGTGAATTGGTGCCGGAGCGATGCCTGCGAGCCGACAGGTCGCAAACGCTCCGGCCCTTTCCACGCTTGGTCCAGCCCGACCCAGCACCTCGGCTTATCAGTGATCCCCATGCTTTTCCATCGCTGCTTGCAACCGCGTGTTTGTCTTGTATAGTAGGCGCATGAATTTCCATGAGACACGTCCGTTGCCTGTGGAACCAGAAGACACCCAAATCGAGTACTACACCCCATGGACAAAGCAAAAAAAACAGAGACGATCAAGGAATTTGCCCGGCACGACAGTGATGTGGGCTCTTCCGAAGTGCAGGTCGCGGTGCTCACCCGCCGCATCCATCACCTGACCGAACACCTCAAGCAGCACCCCGGCGACAACAGCACGCGCCGAAGCCTCATCGCCAAGGTCAACCGGCGGCGGCGTTTGCTCAACTACCTGCGCCATCGCAACCACGACAGCTACATGGACATCGTGTCCAGATTGGCCCTGCGCCACTAGACGACTGTTCTCGCTTTCCAAATGGCGTGCGCTCCGGCGGCGGGTGCGCGCCATTGGCCGACAACCATTATTAAGCCGCCATCGCTGCAGAAACACCGTGCGCGAAACCGCCGGCCACCGGATGTTGTGGAATTTCGGCGATATAAGGGGCTGGAGCCGAGCCTTCAGCAACTCGGGCCCTTTATACCGCAATTCCGCATTGTTCGGGGCGGCGAGCATTGCTCCGCATGTGCTCACGAGCGTTTCTGCCTGTCCGTCAGGACTACATCCACACAGGAGAAACACATCATGAGTATTCACACCGTCACCATCGACGCCGCCCCCGACCGTCCCATCACCATTGAAACCGGCAAAATGGCCCTCCAGGCCAACGGCGCGGTCACCGTCCGTCAGGGCGACACCATCGTTCACGTCGCCGCCTGTTCCTCGAATCCCCGCCCCGGCTTGGACTTCTTCCCCCTGCAGGTCGACTACCGGGAACGCTTCTGCGCCGCCGGCAAATTCCCCGGCGGATTCTTCAAGCGCGAGGGACGTCCCACCGAGAAGGAAGTCCTCACCGCCCGCATGACCGACCGTCCGCTGCGCCCCCTGTTTCCCAAAGGCTACATCCAGGATGTTCAGATCATGGCCATGCTGTTGAGCGCCGATGGCGTCAACGAGCCTGACACCCTCGCGATGCTGGGCGCATCCGCAGCGCTCGCCATTTCCGACATGCCCTTCAACGGCCCCATCGGCGCGGTCCGCGTCGGCCGGGTGAATGGCAGCTTCATCGCCAATCCAACCACCGATCAGATGGAGAACTCCGGCCTCGACCTGGTCTATGCGGGCCTTCCCGGCAAGACCATCATGATCGAGGGATCCTGCGACGAACTCAGCGAGGAAGACCTGCGCGACGCTCTTCAATTCGCCGACGATGCCGTCCGCCTGCAGGCCGATGCCCAGAACGAGCTGGCACGTCTCGCCGGCAAACCCACCGTCATGCCCGAGTTGAGTCTGGTGGACGACGCCTTCCTCGAGGCCGTTCGCCAGTACTGCCGGGGCAAAATCGACGAGCCCTGCCTGGTGGTCGACAAAAAGGAGCGCGAAAAAGCACTCAGCGCCACCCGCGAAGCCATGGTCGAGGAGTTGTCTGCGAAGTTCAAGACCGAGGACGGCGAAGAGCCCGAGTTCGGCAAGGCCTTCGACATCGTGGTCGAGGAAACCATCCGCCGGCTGATCCTCGAACAGAAGAAGCGCAGCGACGGACGCTCGGAACTGGAGCTGCGCCCCATCGACTGCGAAGTCGGCATCCTGCCCCGCGTGCACGGTTCCGCCCTGTTTCAGCGCGGCGAAACCCAGGCCCTGGTCAGCACCACGCTCGGCTCTCTCGGCGACGCCCAGGAATGCGACGAGATCACCGGCAGCGAAAACACCAAGAAGCGCTTCATCCTGCACTACAACTTCCCCAACTTCAGCGTTGGCGAAACGGGGCGCATCATGGGACCGGGTCGGCGGGAGATCGGCCACGGCGCGCTCGCCGAACGCTGCGTGGCGGGCATGATCCCCGAGGACTTTGACTACACGATCCGCTGCGTCTCCGACATCATGGGCTCGAACGGCTCATCCTCCATGGCCAGCGTCTGCGGCGCGAGCCTGGCACTGATGGATGCCGGCGTGCCGATCAAAAAGGCCGTTGCCGGCATCTCCGTCGGACTGGTCGCCAACGAGGATCAAAGCCAGAAGGTCTTCCTAACCGACATCCTCGGTTCAGAGGACCACTTCGGCGACATGGACTTCAAGGTCGCAGGCACCACCGACGGCATCACCGGATTCCAGCTCGACCTGAAAATCCCCGGACTGGACATCGACAGCATGTACCAGGCCATGCTGCAGAACCGCGAGGCGCGAACCAAGATTCTCGGGCTCATGAACACCTGCCTCGCAGCCCACCGCGAGGATGTCAGCGAGCACGCGCCCAAACTCAAAACCCTCAAGATCAACCCCGAAAAAATCGGCGCGCTCATTGGCCCCGGCGGCAAGGTCATCCGGGACATCACCGACCGCACGGGCGCGAAAATCGACATCCGCGATGACGGCAGCGTTCACATCTTCGCCCCCGACAAGACCTCCATGGACACCGCCCTGCACGAGGTGGAAAGCGTGGTCGCCGAGGCGGAAATCGGCAAAATCTATCGCGGCGAAGTGAAAACCGTCAAGGACTTCGGCGCGTTCGTGGAGATTCTACCCGGCCAGGACGGCCTGCTGCACATCTCCGAGATGGCCGATTATCGCGTGGACAAGGTCGAGGACATCTGCAACGTCGGCGATCAGGTAACCGTCAAGGTCCTGGACATCGACGACCGCGGACGCATCCGCCTGAGCCGCAAAGCCGCACTCGCCGAACTCGATTAGTCGGACGACGCGACGCGCTGAAAGCCTGCGGACGTTGGTGGTGCTCGGTATTGACAACGTCCGCATTCCCTCTATAGTTCGGGATTTCCGAACCCATTGCAAATTCCGGTGCGTCTCACCGTGCAAGATCGGAAGGCGCAGTCAAAAAAACGGACAGATCATGAAAAAAGACATTCATCCAGAGTACAAGGCGGGGAAGGTTGTCTGCGCATGCGGCGCTGAATACGACGTGCTGTCCGCGCAGGAGGAAACCCGCGTCGGCATCTGCTCCCAGTGCCACCCCTTCTACACCGGCAAGCAAAAGCTGGTGGACACCGAAGGTCGGGTCGACCGCTTCCGCCGGCGCTACAAGATGGCCGAAAAAGAATAGCGCCACCCAACCCGGAAAGGGCACACGCCTCCACTGCCCTTGCGGCAGTGGTGCGGCAGTTTGAAAAAACAGGGGCTTAGCAGCCATTTTTCCGAACCTTCGCTCCGCCGGGCGAAGCCCGGCGGCGGCGTTTTGAACTCAACAGTCAAGCTCAACCCTTTCTTGACAGGATCAAGCTCAGGCTCGCTGGCACCGCAGCGGTCCCAATCGACAGCATGATGTCGTGCCCCATGGACGCCGTTCTTTGGGCGACACCTATTCGGAACCCTCAAGTCGTGGACCTCACTCCCTTCATCGAGCAGTCGCGAACCCGGTTCGAAGCCATCGAATCCGAGCTGGCCCACTTTGACTTCACGGCGGCGGGCAGCCAGGAGCAGTACCGCAAGCTGGCCCGCGAACACGACCGCCTCGGCAAGCTGCTGACCCACTGGGACGAGTACAGCCGCCAAAGGAAGCAGCTCGAAGAAAATCGAGAGCTGCTCGAAACCGAGACCGATACGGAACTGCTGGAAATGCTGCGCGAGGAAACACCCGCGCTTGAACAGCAGGTCGCCCGCGCCGAACGCGATCTCAAGGCCTTTCTCCTCCCCCCCCTGCCCAACGAGGACCGCGACATCATTGTCGAAATTCGGCCGGCGGCCGGCGGCGACGAGGCCAGCCTGTTCGCCGCGGACCTCCACCGCATGTACATCCGTTTCGCCGAAATGCAGGGCTGGAAAACCGAACTGCTCGACCAAACCATGTCCGACGTCGGCGGACTCAAGGATGTCGCCTTCTCCCTCCAGGGCGACAGTGTCTACCGCCTGATGCGCTTCGAAAGCGGCGTGCACCGCGTTCAGCGCATCCCCGAAACCGAGTCCGGCGGACGCATCCACACCTCCACGGTGACCGTCGCAGCCCTCCCCGAAGCCGATCCCGTCGAACTGGACATCTCCCCCGAAGACCTGCGCATCGACGTGTTTCGCTCATCCGGACCCGGCGGGCAGTCGGTCAACACCACCGATTCGGCCGTGCGAATCACACACGTGCCCACCGGAGTCACCGTCTCCTGCCAGCGCGAAAAGTCCCAGCACCGCAACCGCGAAACCGCCATGAGAATCCTGCGCTCGCGCCTACTTGAAGCCAAGCAGGCCGAAGAAGCCGAGAAAAACGCCGAGGCGCGCCGCCGACAAGTGGGCACCGGCGACCGCAGCGAACGCAT
>CAZSBQ010000251.1:0-5409 GCA_964604795.1 uncultured Victivallales bacterium
GCCGATGCGGCCTCGACGGCGGTTTTGATGCGGTCATCGAATGCGGCGTAGGATTTGGTTTCGGGATCGCGTGCTTCGTGATAGGCCTGCCAGCTGAGTGTGCCGCTTGAGGGCCGCTCGTCGGTGGCGGGATTGAAGGTGAGTTTGCCTGAATAGCTGGTCTGACTGTTGCGGTCGATCTGCTGCATCGTTTCGCTCAGTGTTTGGGCGAGTTTGTCGGCCCGGCCGCGGAATTCCTGCCGGCGTTCGAACAGCAGATAGCTGAAGACGGCAGCAGTGATGGCGAGAAGGACGATGAGAACACTGAGAATGCGGTTGAAGATGGCCATGGTCATTTCCTGTTCTTCGTGATGGTTTGTTTTGTTTTGTGGAATCCGTGGCGGCCGCAAAATCACATGCGCGCCGAATGCTGAAACCTAATCGCCATTATGGGAGATTTCAACCCGAGTCGAGGCATTATCCGAATAGTCCGGAGTACCAGTGCAGAATTTCAGGGCCGGCAAACAGCCAAACCATGCCTCCACAGGCTAGAAACGGGCCGAACGCAACGGCGCCACCGGACCGTCCGCGAGTGTACGCCAAGGCCGAAAATCCCCAGACGGTGCCGAGCAGCGCGCCGATCATGAGCGCAAAGAAGGCGCCTGTGACTCCCAGAAAGGCGCCCAGAACGGCAGCCAGCTTGATGTCGCCCAAGCCCAGGACTTCGCGCGGCTGCCACCAGCGGCGGCTGGACAGGCGGAGTTCGCCAAGTTCGTCAAAGGGGATGGTTCGGCCGTTGATCTGCACGCCGACACGCGTTATGCGAATGCGGTCGCCGGCTTTGACGGTGTCGGCGACTGCGGCATGGGCGGGCGCGCCCTCCACCTCCACGATCAGGGTGTCCGAACGTCGCGGCAGAAGCGTGTGAAACGGGCGCGGTTGGTCCTCGTCGATGACCAGTCCGAGGGCGGATATGCGGAGTTGATGCGGCTGGTCGCAGGCAATTCTGGCCTTGCCCCAGGCCAAGTGTCCGACTTCGCGGAGGGCGAGCAGAATCCCGCCGCCCAGGAGGGTGCCGCCGACTGCGGCCAGGAAGGGGGCCGCGCGGTTCTGGAGGGGCAGGGCGTCCGCCAGCGGCCGCATCCAAGCGCTCGTGCGGGCGGATCCCCACAGCAGGGGCGTCTCCACGGCCGGCAGCGCCAGGGCCAACAGGATGGCGATGCCGATCCCCGGCACTGTCAGCATGTCCGGGATCATGCCGTTCTCGATGTCGGTCAGCGCCACCGTCAGCAGGATGGCCGCCAGAATCAGTGCGGGCACAGCGGCCCAAGAAGTTGCGCCTGTCAGCCAGAGTCGCTGCCAGAGCAGCGCGTAGAGAATGCCCGTCGCCAGTTCAACCAGTGGGTATTGCAGAGAAATTGCCTGGTCGCATCCGCTGCATCGTCCCCGCAGAAACAGGTAGCTCAGTACGGGAATGTTTTCCCAGGGACGGATGCCGTGCCCGCACTGCGGGCAATGACTGGGGGGGTGCAGGAGGGATTCGTGGCGCGGAAGCCGAGAGACGCAGACGTTGAGAAAGCTGCCGACACAAAGACCCAACACAAATATCCAGGCGGAATAGAAGATCAGCGGGGACATGGGAGGTGCTCCTTATGTGGCTTGAGTTAATTTGATCAGACAGATCAGACAGATCGGTCTGATCGGTCTGATCGGTTGCTGACGGACGCTGTCGGACGCTGTCGGACGCTGTCGTGGACACTGACGCCTGAACCATTACACGATACCTTCGGCTCTCGGTTGGGTTATCGGTTTGCCAGGGCTTTTTGGAGGGCTTGGCGCATGGCGTCGACGGGGGCTTCGCGTTCGGTCCACAGCTCGAAACTTCGCGCTCCCTGGTACAATAGCATGGTTTGGCCGTCAGCGGTAGGCGCGCCGCGGGAGGAGGCCGCGCGCAGGAACGGGGTGCGGCGATAGATCATGTCCATGGCGGGGGTGCCCTTCGGCAGGCATTCGGCGGGGACCGGCGAGGGATCGTGGGGGTGCAGTCCCACCGAGGTGGCTTGAATGACCACATCCACATCCGCAAGCGCCGCCTGCAGAGCGGGGGAGTCCGCAAGGGAGCAAACGGTGCCGAGTATGCCGCGACGAAAGGTTTGGACATCGTCGAGCAGTGAGGCGGCGCGTTCGAGTGTGCGGTTGGCGATGACCAGTTTTCGCGCCCCCCGGTTGGCGAAGTGCATGCAGCAGGCCCGCGCGGCGCCGCCCGCGCCGATGAAGCCGATGCTCGTTCCCGGCACCACCAGCCCAAAGGCTTCCCGAAGCGCCTCCTCCAGTCCGTATCCGTCGGTGGAATATCCGGCGAGATGAGTGCCGCCGGCCACTACGGTGTTGACGCTGTCGGCGGCCCGGGCAACGGGGTCGGCCTGGTCGACAATGGCCGCCATGGCCGCCTTGTGCGGCACGGTGACATTCCAGCCGTCGAATCCCTGGGCCTGCATGCGGCGGACGGTGGGGCAGACTTCGGACGGCGGGGTTTCGACCAGCTCATAGGTGGCTTCAAGCCCGCAGGCGCGAAAGGCCGCTTCGTGCATGGGAGGCGAGAGCGAGTGCTTGACGGGCCAGCCGATGAGTCCAAAACGCAGCATTCAGGGTCTCCGACGCTTTTCCAGGTGACGCAGGACGCCCTCGCGGGCTTCCATGAGGTGTTTTCTCAGGGCTTTCATCAGGCGTTCGTGGCGGGCTGAGTCCTGGCCGAGCCGGTTCATGATTCCGAGCGCCTCGTTGAGGTGATATTGGCACCGTTTGAGGAAGGCGATGCCGGCGGCGGGCTGCTCCGCGTCGGCTTCCTCGATGGTGTAGGCCAGGTTGCCGAGTGCGCGCCCGAGGTGATAGAGCACGGTGAGGGCGGGGCCGCGCTGCTCGGCGGGCAGGACGGCGGCGTAGACGTTGCACCAGCCGAGCGTCATCTGGCGCAGCAGGGCGAAGGTGACGTCCTTTTCGTAGAGCAGCCCGCCGTCCTCCTCGCCGTCCAGCAAGTCGTCGTCCTCGTCGTCAATGTCGGGAATTTCCCCGAGCATCCAGTCGTGGGGCATGGCGAACTCGCAATTCCAGCGATGCTCGCAGGAGTCGCATTCGAAGTCGCAGGTGGGCAGCGCGGTCGACGGGTTGTCCATGCGCTCGGCGATCAGGTCCTGTCCGCCGGGCAGGTCGCTGAATCGGCGCAGCAGGCGCATATAGCGGGACGCATACTGGTCGCTTTCGCGCAGCGCCTGCTCCCACTCGTATTCGTCCCAATTTGTCGGTGTGCCTTCGGGCATGGGATTCTATGCCATGTTTTTGATGATGGCGTCGGCGAACTCGGAGCATTTGAGCGTCCGAGCACCGTCCATGAGGCGTGCGAAGTCGTAGGTCACGGTTTTGTTGCTGATGGTCGTTTCCAATGCCTGAGACACGAGTTCGGCGGCTTCGTGCCAGCCCAGGTAGCGGAACATCATGACGCCGGAGAGGATCAGGCTGCCGGGGTTGACCTTGTCCTGGTCCGCGTATTTGGGCGCGGTTCCGTGAGTGGCCTCGAAGACGGCGTGCCCGGTGGTGTAGTTGATGTTGCCGCCCGGAGCGATGCCGATGCCGCCGACCTGGGCGGCGAGCGCGTCGGAGAAGTAGTCGCCGTTGAGGTTCATGGTGGCGACCACGTCGAATTCCCGCGGGCGGGTGAGGATTTGCTGCAGGAAGATGTCGGCGATGGTGTCCTTGACCAGGATTTTTCCCTCGGGGACATTGCCGCCGCACTCGTCCCAGCTGACGCATTGTTCGGGGAATTCGTCGCGCGCGACTTCGTATCCCCAGGCACGGAAGGCGCCTTCGGTGAATTTCTGGATGTTCCCCTTGTGAACGAGGGTGACGCTGGCGCGATTTTCGCGGATGGCGTATTCGATGGCGGCTCGGACCAGGCGTTTGCTGCCGGTTTCGCTGATGGGTTTGATGCCGATGCCGGAATCAGGTCGGATGTCCCAGCCGTAGTTGGTCTTGAGGAATTCGAGCAGTTTTTCGGCTTCGGGGGTGTTGGCCTCCAGCTCCTTGCCCGCGTAAACGTCTTCTGTGTTTTCGCGGAAGATGACCATGTCGACATCCTGCGGGTTGCGGACCGGGGAAGGCGTTTTCTTGAAATAGCGGACGGGGCGCTGGCAGACATAGAGATCAAGCGCCTGGCGGATGGCCACGTTCAAGCTGCGGATGCCGCCGCCCACGGGGGTGGTGAGAGGCCCCTTGATGCCGACGTGATAGGTGCGGAAGGCATCGAGGGTGGCGTCCGGAAGCCATTCGCCCGTGCGGTCGAAGGACGTCTGCCCGGCGTAAACCTCCATCCATTCGATGGCGCGTCGGCCGTCGTAGGCCTTGCGGACGGCGCCGTCGAGAACGCGGACGGTGGCCCGCCAGATGTCCGGGCCGGTGCCGTCGCCCTCGATATAGGGAATGATGGGATTGTCGCCGACGACCAGTCCGGTGTCGCTCATTTCAATGCGGTTCGCCATTTGCTCGTGCTCCGTGGTTGCTTTTGGAGGTGATGCCGCCGGCAACGGCCGGTACGCATGTGTTTGGAACGTACTATAGTGCCGTCTTTCGGTCCTGTGAACCCTCCTGTTCGGAGTTCCGGGGTGTGGGTGTGTGGGTGGGTGTGGGGGGTGTGAGGGGAGAGAGAGAAGGCGGCCCCCCAATACCCGTGTGGGCTACCCCTTTGCGGAGAGATCGGCGTGCTCGACGCAGAGGGTTCCTCTGCAAATGCAGGCGACGGGGCCGACCAGTTCGGCGTTCAGGTCGCTGTCAAGGGTGATTTCCAGTTCGCCGCCGGGCATTCTGACGGTTACGGGCGATCGGCACAGGCCGAGACGGCAGGCGGCGGCCGCACAGGCGGAGGCGCTGCTGCCCGAGGCCAGGGTGTAGCCGGCGCCGCGCTCCCATATCTCGATGCGGACGGTGTGGGGGGCCTCGACCTTCATGAACTGCACGTTGGTGCGGTGCGGGAACCGCTCGTCGGTCTCGACGAGCGGGCCGATCCGGCGGGCAAGCTCTTCGGTGGGGCTCTCCGCAAGCAGAATGCAGTGGGGATTGCCGACGGTGGCCGCGCAGGAGCGGAAGGTTTCACCTCCGACTTCGTACGGTTCGTCAAGCACCTCGCGGGAGGGACCTGTGACGGGAATGAGGTCGCTGTCGAAACGAATGCGCCCCATCTGGACGCGAATGCGGCTGCGCGGATTCTCGATGACGGCTCGGGCCGGTCCGCCCAGGGTGCGGACCAGAAAGGGGTGCGCGACCAAGACGCGGCCGGTGTCATGCAGGTGACGCGCGAAGATGCGCAGCCCGTTGCCGCTTTTTTCCGCTTCGCTGCCGTCGGGATTGTAGATGCGCACGGCAAACTCCGGCAGGGATTCG
>CAZSBQ010000252.1:0-5377 GCA_964604795.1 uncultured Victivallales bacterium
GCTCGCTGGCCGACTATGCCGAGGCGCAGGGCGGGCGTTTGGACCCGGACGAGGCGGCTGCGATCTTCAAGCAAATCCTGACCGGCCTCGCCCACGCCCACGAGCACGGCGTGATTCACCGCGACCTGAAACCCGCCAACATCCTGTTGTTCTCACCTGACACCGACAACCAGACAGATGAAACCCCAGTCTGCAAGATCTCCGACTTCGGCCTGGTCCGCATGATCGGCGAGGAATGGCTGCAGAGCCGGACCGAGGAGTCCATCCGTCTATCCATGTCCGTCGGGGGGATGCAGACCGAGGTGCCCGAGGGCGCGGGCAGCTCCACCCGTTCCCTGATCGGCACATACGAGTATATGAGCCCGGAGCAAAAGCGCGGCGAGGAGGCAATCGCAGCCAGTGATGTCTACAGCGTCGGCCTGATGATGTATCGCCTGCTGACAGGCAGGCAGCTCGGCATGAAGCGTCCGTCGGAGATTGTTCCCGACCTGTCCCCAGAATGGGACTCGTTTATCATGAAGGCCATTGATGATACCCCGACGGATCGCTTCACCGATGCCTCCGATATGAAAAGTGGGTTTTCAACGGGACCGCATTCCGCGCCTATAAGCGCAGGGCCGACGCAAGTGGCGGCCAAGACACCCAAGACTCGACCGAACCCCAGGATTGGGGATACACGAGTGATAGGCACGCCAGATGCAGAAAGTGTCATCACAGAACTTGCCGGGCCAGTCACAATCCACCATGATCCAAACTTCGCAGATTGGCAACGGGCCGAGAGTGCCTTTCACTCTGGCATGCATTCCGAGGCAATCAAATTGTACAAGGCAATGTCGGCCAATCGTTTGCCCGAAGCGATGATACGATTGGGCGAATGCTATTGGAACGGATGGGGATGCAAGGAAGACAAAGAGCATGCCGAGCGCTGCTTCCAAGCCGCGGCAAGACTAAAGTGCGCTCAAGCACATGTCAAGTTGGCCTGGGTCGAAGCCTTCAAGAGAAACGGGCGAAAGTCGATTCGGCAGCATCTGAGTCAATGCGGCAAGATCAAACCGTCCCTGCTGAAGGAATATTGTAACCCTTTGGTGATAGTGGTAAAATCTGGAGTGGTTTTTCCGTTTAGTCTGTTTTTATTAGCTGTCGGAGTGACGGCTTGTTTGTGGTCTTTTGTGGTCGGCATTGCGCTCATCGCCCTCGGCTTTTTGTTTGCAAGGGTGGGCTGGAACCACTTGTTCTCTAACAAATGGCTGGCAAAACAGGCATCCAAGAATCTGGCAAGACCGGCGAAGGCTTACTGCCCACCAGAAAGAGGATAAGAGAACGCAACCGTGTGCGCTACGCCTTCTTAGCGGAGCTTTTCTCTTTGGACCAAAGCAACTGTTGCGGAACTGGTTCAAATTCAATTAGGAGTATGACATATTGCAGCAGGCATGCTATGGCAAATGCGGCCCCAAGGGCAAATGACTTGCCTTAATCGTCACACCCCAAAATCGTCATACCAAAATCTGGCCCCTGCCTCCAATCGTCAACCCATAAATTCCCATGAACTGTCCCGAATGCCATACGAAAATCCCTGAAGGTCGAAGTTCTGCCTGGAGTTCAGGTCGAGTGCGTTAGGAACAGAGCGTAACCAATGAACAACAACACAATCAACTTCGACGAGACGATGCCGCCCGGAGGAAGCGATTCGGGAGATTCGTCTTTGAAATCGGGCGACAAGCTGGGGCAATACAAAGTCGTTCAGCTACTGGGTCGTGGTGGCATGGGCGAAGTGTATGAGGTTGAACACACGACCCTGCGTCGACGATATGCGCTGAAGCTCTTGCCTGCGGACTTCGCAAACCGGACGGGCGCGTTGGAGCGCTTCAAGCGCGAAGCCGAGGTGATGGCCAACCTGGAGCATCCCAACATCGTGAAGGTCGACGAATTCGGCGAGACCGACGGGCGGTATTGGCTGAGGATGGAACTGGCCAACGGACATAATGGCTGCGTTTCCCTCCAAGATTACGCGGACAAGCACGATGGCAAAGTCGAACCCGACACGCTGGCGGGCATCTTCCAGCAAATCCTGACCGGCCTCACCCACGCCCACGAGCACGGCGTGATCCACCGGGATTTGAAACCCGCCAACATCCTGATCTTCGAGGACAGCGACGGGTACGCCACGTTCAAGGTTGCCGACTTTGGGCTGGTCCGCATGATCGGCGAGGAATGGCTCCAGAGCCGGACCGAGCAATCCATCCGCCTCTCCATGTCCATCGGCGGCATGCAGACCGAGGTGCCCGATGGCGCGGGCAGTTCCACCCGCTCCCTAATCGGCACCTACGAATACATGAGTCCCGAGCAGAAGCGTGGCGAAGAGGCGACGACCGCAAGCGATGTATACAGCGTCGGCCTGATGATGTACCGTCTACTGACAGGAAGGCAACTCGGCATGAAGCGCCCGTCGGAAATCGTTCCGGGACTTGCCGAATCTTGGGACAGACTGATCATGAAGGCCGTTGATGATGATCCGACGGATCGCTATGCAGACTTCAAGAAAATGCGCTTGGCTTTTGCAGCCAAGCAGAAAACCAGCACAGAAACAACAAAAGCAAAGCCCCCGTTACACGCAACAGAGACTCAACGAGTCGCTGGAACTGCCACCGGCAGGGCCAAAAGCAAGAGCGCCGCAGCAGGCATAGATTTTTCAGACGACACGAAGGACCTAAACGAAATCGGAGCAGAACCGTTACAATCAGGTGATTCGGATGCTCAGGATTCGGAAACGCCGTGGAAGCGTATTGCAGGGGGCTGTTTTTTGGCTGCATATGGTATCGTATACATCTTTGGCATGCAGGCCTCCAAAGGCAATTTAGATCATAATGATACCCTCATTACATGGGTATTGCTCTTGCCCCTAGGTTTGTTTATTGCCGGAGTGGCTATTCGAGTCTGCCTTTTCTTGAAGAATCTCTAGACATTGTTTTCGAACATTAACAATCACCTGATGAGCTGAGTATTGGACATGACATTTTCACTCGTAAAACCCCAAACTCGTCATACCAAGAACCGGCCCCCTGCCCACAAGCGTCAACCCCATAGAAAGGAGAGCGTTCCCATGCACATCACGAATCGAAAACTGGCGATAGGCGTTGTTTTGACCGTGGGGCTGCTTCTGGCCCGGACGGCTTTGGCGGGTGAACCGGGGTTCGGCGGAACGCTGGTCTACGGAGACGGGCAGACGGTGACCTTCGAGCGGCTGACTCTCGGCGAAAGCGGCGATCCGGCGAAGTACATGATCAAGGGGCGTGTCGGTCAGCAACGGGTGAAGTACGCCTTCAGCGAACTGAAGAACATCGAGTTTGCCGACTATCGCACCGAGTCCTATCACGAGGACCGCAGAGGCGACTTGGTGGTCACCGGCAAGACGGGAAAGCAGATCACGGTGACAGATGCCTTCGTCTACTGCCGCAGTCCTGGGCGGGACGGCTCTATCTACTATCGCTACAACGACCCGGTGACCGGCAAGGTCAAGCATCAGGGCCAACCCATTTACCAAAGCATCGCGCGCATCATGATCGGCGAACACCAGGGCCGCCTGAAGAAGAACCCGACCACCGGAGAGTACTACCCGGCCTCCTACAATTTCGATCCCTTCTCCGGCAGGAAACTCATCTGGTCCACCCGCCCCGGCAAAACAAACAAGTGAAACCCCGGACAAGCGATTGGGACCAAATGCATTGGGTTGACGATTGGAAAGGCAAAGAATAACGTAAAACAGGCATCCCTGCCTGTTCATCAGGCGTGATGAGTGAAACGTGAGGAGTGAAGCGTGAGGAGAGAGAAAAGGCAAAAGGCATTGGGGTGACGATTGGAAGGCAAGGGCAAGGGCAAGGGCAAGGGCAGATTTAGCAAAATCATTGACAGCAAAATCATGGGGCAAAGGCAGAATAACGTAAAACAGGCATCCCTGCCTGTTCGTCAGGCGTGATGAGTGAAACGTGAGGAGTGAAGCGTGATGAGAGAGAGAGAAGGCAAAGGCATTGGGTTGACGATTGTGGGGTTGACGATTAGAAAGGCAAGAGAAGGTGTGACGATTTTTAAGGTATGACGATTGGAAAGAAAAAATGCGGAACCGGGGCGGGAACGTGAGCGGTTTGCCAAAAACCGGTCACGTTCCCGGCCCATTGCCTTGCCTCCCCTTCCACGGGAGTCCAGAGGGAGGAACTCCCTTTGGCGGGGTTTGGGGCAGCGCCCCAAGACTTTCAACTGATTTTTCTCAATCTATAGTTTCCCATGAACTGTCCCAAATGCCATAAAGAGATTCCTGACGGGTCGCGATTCTGCCTGGAGTGCGGATCGAGCGTATCCGGGGAGAGTGCGGACGAGTTTGCCGGGTCGGTGGGTGATGGTCCGACGCTGGAGCGAGGGGACACGCCGTCCGTGCCGTCCATTGGTGGGGAGGAGACCCTGGCGCCCGAGGCGGGCGAATCGTCGCCGGGGATCATGACGGGCACGTCGCTGAGCAAGCGCTACGAAACGGCGGAGGAGCTTGGCAGCGGCGGGTTTGCCCGCGTGTTCAAGGCGCGCGACCGCAAGCTGGGGCGCACCGTGGCGGTCAAGCGGCTGCGACCCGAGCACTCCAAGGGCAAAGGCGGGCGGCGCACCGTTGAGCGCTTCGTGCGCGAGTCGCAGGCCATCGCCGGGCTCAACCACCGGAACGTCGTCCAAGTCTTCGACGCCGACCGGGATGCGGACGGCTACTACATCGTCATGGAGTACGTCGACGGCGGAACCCTGCGCGAGCATTTGAAAGAGCACGGGCGGCTCGATCTTGCCGACGCGCTGCCGCTGTTTCGGGGCATCGCGCAGGGCCTGGCCTACGCGCACCGGCACAACCTGGTTCATCGCGACATGAAACCGGCCAACGTTCTGCTCGCCCGGCACGACGGCGAGCTGGTTCCCAAGATCGTCGACTTCGGTCTGGCGCGCGCCGGGGCGGACTCCGACATCTCGGTCACCGGCTACGGCATGGGCACCCCCTACTACATGCCGCCGGAACAGCGGCGCGACGCGAAGAACGTCAACCACACCGCCGACATCTACGCGCTGGGAAAGATACTCTACGAGATGGTCAGCGGCGAGATACCCGACAACGTCGATCCCGAGGCCATCCCGCCGCCGCCCGAGCTGGCGCAGATCGTCTTCCGGGCGATCAAATCCCGCCCCGAGGAGCGCTACTTCAGCGTCGAGGACATGCTGCGGGACTTGGACGCACTGGCGGAGACCAACACGGGATTGACTCGCACGGACACCGGACGCCGCGCTTCCGGCGGCAACCCCTGTCCCTCCTGCGGCGCGTCCAATCCCGAGGACGTGAAGTTCTGCGAGGAAT
>CAZSBQ010000253.1:0-5358 GCA_964604795.1 uncultured Victivallales bacterium
GTGCCCCAGACCGGGGGCGTGTCGCTGCTGTAGAGGACACCGTATTCGGTGAATGTGATGCTTTCGCCGGTGTTGTTGCGGATGGTACCGTTGCTGAAGCGGCGGGTTTTGTAGTCGCCGCCGACCTTGACAGGAAATCCGTTCTGCACGCTGACATTTTGAAACGCCAGGAAGGGACGTGTGATGCCGTCACTGATTTGCCAGATGCCGGTGAGATCCCATCCCGCGCCGGTGAACAGGGCTTGATCCCTGAGCTCGGCCGAGGTTTTCCCGCTGCCGCCGGCGCTGGATGCGAGGCCGGAGGTGTCGGTGTCCCAGAAACAGTTCGAGATCGTGCCGGCGTCGTTGACGGCGACCAGCCCGCCGGTCGACGTCGCACCGAGGCCGAGAGCATTGACGGCTCCGCTGCTGTAGCTGTCAGATACCGTGCCGCCGTTGTTATGGCCGATCAGGCCGCCCAGCACGTCGTGACCCCGGACGCTGCCGGTGCTGTAGGAATTGGTCGTCGTGCCTTCCGACTGGGTTCCCAGCAGCCCGCCGACGCGATTGGCGCCCCGCACATCCGCGGCGCTGTAAGCGGCGTCGAGGGTGCCGCTGGCGGCATTGATGCCGACCAGCCCGCCGACATCGTCCGTGCCGGTGACTTCGCCCGTTGTTTCGCACCGCTGCACGTCTCCCGCGTTGGTCCCGGCCAGGGCACCGACATGATTGCCGCCGGTGATGTCGACCTCGATCAGCGCGAGGTCCTGGATGCTGGCAGTGTCACCGGTTTGGGCGAACATACCGACATCAGTCGTGCCGGCGCGGTTGATCGCGAGACCGGACAAAGCAAATCCCTGCCCGTCGAAGGTACCGGTGAACGGCGTGCCCGCGCTGGCGACGGGCAGCCAGCCGTCGTTGCTGCCGTCGGCCGTGGCATCGTTGTCGTCGTTGTAGGCGTCGCCGTCGCCGTTGTCGTCGCTATCGTCCCAGTACTACGTCTGCGACAGGTCCAGATCGTTTTGCAGTTCGATATGCTTGTCCCAGTAGGCGCTGTTCTGGACCAGGAAGCGCAGGTCCTCGAGGTCTTCGAACCGGAACGGATCGCCCGCAGTGCCGCCGCCGGTGAAGGGTGGCGTGGTGAAGGTAACCTCGTCGCCGTAATGCGTTGTGCCCTCGTCGTTGGTCACATACGCCCGCAGGTGATAGGTGCTGGCCGGGGCGAGCCCGGTGACAGCGGAGCTGAACGCGCCGACGCCGCTGCCGTCATCGGTTTTTGGATCGGCGATGGTGGGCGAGCCGGTCGTGTTCCAGCAGACACCGCGGGCGCTGATGGTGCCGCCGCTGGCGTATTCAATGACGGTGCCGGATGCGGCGGCGTTGGCGGCGGTGATGCCGGTGACGGTTTCGGTGACGATGCCGAACCAGGGGATGTCGTTCTGCAGTCCCTGCCAGGCGAGCGCCGGATAGCCGTCGTTGTCGTCGGGGTGAATGGTCCAGAAGTCATCCGCGCCGTTGGCGGTTTCGTCTTTAAAATCCCATCCTGCGTACAGGAAGGTCAAGGGGGCCTGCATCTCGGCCGTGGTCAGGCCGGTTCCGCCCGCGCTCGTCGTCATGCCGGAGGTTTCGGTGTCCCAGAACGAATTGCTGACCGTGCTATCGGAGTTATCGCCCACAAGGCCGCCGACGTCGTTGTTGCCTGTTACGCTGCCGGTGCTGTAGCAATTCTGCACCCTTGCCCCTAATTGGTTGTTACCAATTAAGCCGCCTACGTCATCACCGTTACCGTTCACGTTACCCCCGCTCCAGCAGTTGCTGACGGTGCCCCCAATGTTCATTCCCACTAAGCCACCTGTTGCATATTCAGTGCCGTTGACAGTGCCCGTGCTGTAGCAGGCAATCACCATTGCGTCAGTCCAGTGTCGTCCCACAAGCCCGCCGGTATATCGCCCTCCGGAAATGTTGACCTGCCGTACACCGAGATTGGTAATCGTTGCGTTGGGTGTACGTCCGAAGAGTCCGACTTCTTGGGTGGCGGGCCGGTCGATGGTCAGGTTATCGATAGTGTGGCCCTGGCCGTCATAGTAGCCCGTGAAACTGCCAGAGCTGTTCCCGATTGGGCTGAAGCCCTCGTTCGCGCCGTCGGCGGTGGCATCGTTGGCGTCGTTGTAGAGAATGCCATCGCTGTTGTCGTCCGTGTCGTCCCAGTACTGGGTCTGGGCGGCATCGATGTCTGCGGTCTGGACGAAATGGGACCCCCAAACAGATGCGTGTTCGGCCAAAGCGCGCAGATCGTCCAATGAAGCGATTTTGTAGGGATCGGCCTCTGTACCGCTGCCGCCGTCGAATCCGGCCTCGGTCGTAAACGAGACTTCCTCGCCGTAGGCAGTGCCCATCGCATTCGTTGCGTATGCTCGCAGGTAGTAGGTGGTGTTCGGAACCAAGGTGTCCAGGTCGGCAGTGAACGCCCCGGTTGCCGTTGTTTCGCCCAGGTCCGTGTGTTCGTCGTCGGTGGTGGGCGCGCCGGTGGTGTTCCAGCACACGCCGTGGGCGGTGGCCTGGGCGGGAAATCCGAGGTCGGCGATGGTACCGTGGGCGGTGGCGGTGAACTCGGTGACGGCGGTTGCAGGGTCGGTGGTCACGGCCGGTTCGCGTCCGTCCACGATCACATTGTCGATGGCGAAGCCGTAGCAGTACGTGCTCCCGTTCGTGGTGTACCAGAATTCGATATAGACATGCGATGGATCGTCGTATCCGGACGGGTCTATGGTGTAGGTGACGTGTTCGCCGTTCCACGGATCATCGCTGGTCCAGGTTCCGAGGATTTCCTCCTGATTGCCCGAACTTCTCCCGCCGGAATAGACCGCCATGCGGGCTTCTTGCGTTCCCTCATATTCATCCTCTTCAAAAAACTTGTCCACATCAATGCGGACCGAGGTCCGGCCCGTCATATCGAGTGAGGGCGTGAAGAGGCTGACGTCGTAGGTGTTATACCAATCGCCATAGCTCTCGGCGATCGCCACCTTGTCGTCCGAATTGGGCACGTTCGCCCAGTATCCCGGGTTGTCGGTCCAGTCCCAGTTGCCACTGCCGCCGTGCCGCACCTGCGACCAGTCGCCGGGGATGTTTGAATCAAACGTTTCGTACAACCCCGCGACTGCCATCTCGGCGCTCAAGCCCAAAACGAACAACGATGCGATTGTCGCGACACCTGCAATTCGTCCGTTGTGTCTGTTCCTCGTTGTCATCGTTAACACCTCTTTCCATATCGCCTGTCAAATCAGGGCCGTAGCTTGCTTCGGTCGCGTGTTCGTGACATGATAACACTGTCGGCCAGCCTGCGCATTTCGTCGGGAAGAGAGTTTCCAGTTTCCGGTACGCGTTGCTATTTCCGATTTCTTGCAACTGCCGTTTCGAGTGCGTCAAGCAGGTGCTCCTTCGTGGTCGGCTTCGCCAACACGTGAAGGGGGCCGTGTTTAAGGGCGTCGTTCATCAGTTTGCCGTCAGGGAATCCGGTGATGATGATCACCGGAATGTTGCCGTGTTGCCTGCGGATTTCCGCGAGCGTTTGCGGACCGTTCATGCCGGGCATGTGCAGATCCAAAAGGATCACGTCCGGAACCGATGCCTGCATCTGCTCCAGCGCACTCTCTCCATCGGCGGCGCTTGTCGCTTCGTAGCCGGATTTGCGGAGCAATTCGCCAAGGCTGTCCCGAATCGCCGGCTCATCGTCCACGATCAAGACCCTCTGTTTTCGCGGACGCTCGTACGGCCGGTCCATCCATTGCTCGAGCGCTTCGCGCCGAAATCGCCAGTCCTGCCCCACCTTGAAGCCGGGCAGTTCGCCCTTGCGCGCCAAACGACGCACCGTCTGCTCGTGACAGCCGAGAAATTCAGCCGCCTGGTGGATGTTCAGTGTTGTGCCTGAAGGTGAAATGTTCGCTCTCTCCGTAAGGTCGCCTTCTGATACTTTGACCGTGAGTCAACGTGACCTTTGATGACCTATGATGAGCACCATACAAAAAGTTCTCTTAGATATCAAGGGCTCATTCATTTTTTTTACGGACCGCCGGCAGAGTATGGCTCAAATAAGGATGAGTGGGGTGAAAGTGACCCATGTACAGAGCTGGGAGACTACGCCGTCAGCAGCCGGCGAATGACGTTTCCGATGATCCCGTCGGGACTGGAGGCGCCGGCGAGGATGCCGATGTCGAGCGGTCCCGTGGGACGCCAGTTCGCGGTGATCACTTCACGCCCGACGGAGGGATCATAATGTCGGATGCGGTGGTTTTCAATCGCGTGCTCATCGCGAATGAAGTAGGCGGGGCCGGCGCTGGCGGCCATGCCGTAAAGACGGTTGGTGTTGCTGCTGTCGAAGCCGCCGACGACGATGCGCAGATCGCATTCGGCGCGACAGAGTTCACGCGCGGCATCCTGGCGTTCCTGGGTGGCGCGGCAGACGGTGTTCATGGTTTGCAGCTCGCCGCGCGCCTCTTCCGCGGCGGCCCGCAGGATTTCCGCCACCCGTTCGGTTTCCGAGTAAAGCATGGTGGTCTGACTCACGCAGGCCATAGTCGCCAAATTCAGGTTCTTCGCCTGATGGCAAAGGGAGTCCGGATAGCGGACGGGATCATTGGCCCGGACCGCGCGGGCCAGCATCGCCGCATGCTCGATGTCCGGGACCAGGACGGCGGCGTTGCTTCCACCCAAGGAGCGCGAGAGGATGCCGTTGGTCTCCGGATGGCCGGGTTTGCCGTGAATCACCACGGTGCGCCCCAACTCCGCCTGGCGTTGCACGAAGTCCCAAATCCGGGCGACATACGGACAGGTGGTGTCCACGATGCGGGCATTCGCGTCCGCGAACTCCGCAAGGCGGTTCTGCACGGGGCGCGGCAGCCCGAAGGCCGGGATGACAAAGCAGTCCGAGGAAGCGGCGCGCTCGAAGCAGCGCTGCGGAGCGTCCTCGGCGGCGATGCGAACTCCGTGTTCGCGGAACCAGGCGTTGACCGCGTCGTTGTGAATGATCGGGCCGAGCAGCCAAATGTCGCGGTCCGCGGACTTCGCAAGCTCGTCCTTGAGCAGTCGAACTGCCCGCGTCACTCCGCCGCAAAAGCCGAAAATCCGCGGCAGGCGCAGCGTCAGTTCCCCGCTCCGCAGAATCCCGCCCGCTTCCTTTATCTCGCCGACCAACGGGTCATTGAACAGATTGTCGCCGAATGCGGACATAGGCGTACTTTTCGTGAGTCCGACCACGGCTGTCAGACGCTGGTAGACTGAGCAGGGACAATCAAGGTCGAATCAGCAATTGTCAAGTACCGGGCGCGGCCTCCGCGCCCAGTTCGCCCGCGGGCCGTCGGGGGCGCCGGCCTCTACAAAGTA
>CAZSBQ010000254.1:0-5300 GCA_964604795.1 uncultured Victivallales bacterium
CTCTCTGAGAGGGCGAGACTCCCGTCGAGCCGGGGTGGTGGGCACTGGCGGCCCGCGTTTCCTCCGAAGACGAGGAGGTTTCCCGGTGCATGCAAGCCGCGCCGCCATTCGTGCGACGGCGGGGCTCGACGGAGTCTCGCCCTCCACCGCGCCAACTCGAGTTATTCATTGCCGCGCAAGATGTTACATGAAAGAATTTCGCGCGGTGTAAAAAAAGTCCCGGAAGTTTGATTAAAAGGCTTGCAAAACAATTTTACATTAGTATATTTGATGCAGACAGACAACTCGGACGGATATCATGCTTGACGACATTGTCGAACACATTCTGGATTTCCGGTCGCTGACGCGTCAGGATTTGTGCGGCGCCCTGGAGGTGACTCCGGGGGCAATCACAAAGTATGTTCACTGGCTGCACGAGCGCGAGTTGCTTGTGCGGGAGCTGACTCCTCGGTCCTGGTCCAAGCGGCCGGTGGAGGATTTGAGCATCAATCCGGATGCCGGCAGCGGGCTTGCGTTGATGATCACCGGCGAATGGGTTGATGCGCAGTGGATTTTGTTGGACGGCACCGTCCAGCGGACGTGGCGCGAAGCGGTTTGCGCGCGTACGCAGCGCTGTGTGCTCGGAACCCTTTCGGCGCTGGTGGAACGCGCGCTGTCGGAGATGTTCGGCACACCGGACATGGTGGGAGTGGCCGTCCGGGGGTTTGCAGCCAACGACACGATTTTCGAGGTCGAGGGGATTGACGATTGGGTGCCGTGCCAGCCCGGCTTGATTCTGAAACCGCTGGAATCCCTGGAGGTCGCCACCGTGCATCCCGAGACTCAGTGCAGGATGTGCGGGTTCGCGCGGGAGCATGGGATCACCGATGAACTGGCGTACGTGCAGATTGTCGACGGCGCGTTTCACATCGCCGCGATTCATCATGGCCGCAGCATCCTGGGTGGACAGGGCACGACCAGCCCGCTGGTTCATCAGACCGTCAGCGATTCGGACACCCAGTGCATTTGCGGCCGGACCGGGTGTCTGGCAAACCATATCCGGCAGGGCGACGCCACCGATGCCATGTTGGCGCACGGACTGTACCGAGTCCTCGAAGGGATCGGCATCGACCAAGTTGCCCTGGACGTCGAGCCGCGGCACGCCGGACTGGCGGCGGCGTTGTCCGACCGCTCCTTCAGGGTTCACGAGATCGGTGCGGATTCCGGCATATTCGCGTTGCGCGGTCTCGCGCACTTCACCGCCAAGGACGCCCTCCGAGCCATTGTTCATCGGCGGCAGGGCGGCCACTCCGCCGCTCTGCCGTATGAAATCCACCGAATCACCCCGAAAGACCGGAACAAAACGGCAGCCAACCACCCTCAGCAAAGGAGGTAATGGCCATGGAAAGGAAAGTGAGCAGGGACATTGCGACATCGGAAAATCGGCACCGCCCGACAAACAAAAGGAGAAACACCATGTGCATCAAGACTCTCGGCAAAACCATCAAACCTGTTATGATCACAGTTCTGCTGGCGATGGTGGCGGGGACACTCGCGGCATCGGCGACGACAATCGCCCTGGACAACATCGCGGAGGATGGGTTCTCCAGAGAGGGGTTCACCGGCAACAATGAGAAGACTGGGCAGTACGGCGAAACTGCCTACTTTAGCAGGGACGATAGTGCCACGGATTATGCCCGGTGGACCGCGGACATTCCGACTGCGGGCCTTTGGGGCGTTGAAATGTGGTGGCCCACCGAAAACAACACATCGTGGGCTTCCGGAGCTTCCGTTACGGTTGCAGACGCCGGCGGGACGACGGACGTCAGTGTCGACCAACACTCCGAAGGGGGACAATGGAAGGCCGTCGGAATTTTCGACTTCAACGCGGCCTCTCACAGTGTGACGTTGAACACACCTGCCGGAGATGGGGGATATGCCCTTGCGGACGGACTTCGCTTCAATGACCAGCTCACTGAATTGGCGTATGGCTACACCGCTGGTGGGTTCGCCATGTCGACGAGCGATGGAACCAAAACAAATATCGTGGGCGCCACCGCCACGTTTGCGCCGGGCAGTATCGTTAAAACCTCACAGATTGCCGCCGCCACGCTGGAAATCACGGCAAGTTGGTGGGCCGCCAGCAATCGTTCGGACGATACACTTGTGTCCATATACGACGGCGAGGGCGGCACCCTGCTGGATGAGTTCGAGTGGGATCAGACAACGGGATCTCCGAAAACCTTCGGTGAATACACCTTCGCAACCACCCAGCCCTACATTACCTTCAGTGATCAAGGTGATGACGACGATTACTTCGTTGCTCCCGACTTGACGCTTGACTTGACGTCCTACAATATCATTCCCGAGCCCGCCTCCGCCCTGCTGCTGATGCTGGGCGGTCTGGCGTTGCTGCGCCGTCCGCGGCGGTGACAAGGAGACATCGCCAGTGCCGACACGGTTGTGTGCCAACGTTCGAACAAGATGGATATTCGCCGCTCCGAGCCATTGTTCATCGGAGGCAGGGCGGCCACTCCGCCGCTCTGCCGTATGAAATCCACCGAATCACCCCGAAAGACCGGAACAAAACGGCAGCCAACCACCCTCAGCAAAGGAGGTAATGGCCATGGAAAGGAAAGTGAGCAGGGACATTGCGACATCGGAAAATCGGCACCGCCCGACAAACAAAAGGAGAAACACCATGTGCATCAAGACTCTCGGCAAAACCATCAAACCTGTTATGATCACAGTTCTGCTGGCGATGGTGGCGGGGACACTCGCGGCATCGGCGACGACAATCGCCCTGGACAACATCGCGGAGGATGGGTTCTCCAGAGAGGGGTTCACCGGCAACAATGAGAAGACTGGGCAGTACGGCGAAACTGCCTACTTTAGCAGGGACGATAGTGCCACGGATTATGCCCGGTGGACCGCGGACATTCCGACTGCGGGCCTTTGGGGCGTTGAAATGTGGTGGCCCACCGAAAACAACACATCGTGGGCTTCCGGAGCTTCCGTTACGGTTGCAGACGCCGGCGGGACGACGGACGTCAGTGTCGACCAACACTCCGAAGGGGGACAATGGAAGGCCGTCGGAATTTTCGACTTCAACGCGGCCTCTCACAGTGTGACGTTGAACACACCTGCCGGAGATGGGGGATATGCCCTTGCGGACGGACTTCGCTTCAATGACCAGCTCACTGAATTGGCGTATGGCTACACCGCTGGTGGGTTCGCCATGTCGACGAGCGATGGAACCAAAACAAATATCGTGGGCGCCACCGCCACGTTTGCGCCGGGCAGTATCGTTAAAACCTCACAGATTGCCGCCGCCACGCTGGAAATCACGGCAAGTTGGTGGGCCGCCAGCAATCGTTCGGACGATACACTTGTGTCCATATACGACGGCGAGGGCGGCACCCTGCTGGATGAGTTCGAGTGGGATCAGACAACGGGATCTCCGAAAACCTTCGGTGAATACACCTTCGCAACCACCCAGCCCTACATTACCTTCAGTGATCAAGGTGATGACGACGATTACTTCGTTGCTCCCGACTTGACGCTTGACTTGACGTCCTACAATATCATTCCCGAGCCCGCCTCCGCCCTGCTGCTGATGCTGGGCGGTCTGGCGTTGCTGCGCCGTCCGCGGCGGTGACAAGGAGACATCGCCAGTGCCGACACGGTTGTGTGCCAACGTTCGAACAAGATGGATATTCGCCGCTCCGAACACTGTTGAGCGTCGCGTTTTCACGCTGGTGGAACTTCTGGCCGTGATTGCGATCATCGCGGTGCTGGCGGCGCTGCTGCTGCCCTCGTTGCAGCGGGCGCGGTTCATGGCCACGCGGACCGCGTGCTTGAGCAACATGAGGCAGTGGGGGACAGCTTCGCACCTGTTCGGAAACGACCGGGACGGCTTGACTCCGCGCGGGATCGACTGGTACGAACCGCATTTCTACACCCCGTCGATCAATCCCAATCCCGACAAGGATATATCTCCGTTTTTCTTCCCGCACGCCCACGACGCCGCGGGAGGCCCGGTTCATCACCGCTCGGCCTACTACGCGGTGGCCACAGGGGGCACCACCGCTTGGCGCATGACCGCACAGGGAGTGCTGGCCGTGGACTACCTCAACAGTGTCGACGTGATGTACTGTCCCGGAACCGACCGGCGCGAGGATCCGGTAGTTAGATACTTGGACACCACCTTCCAGGAGACGGAGAACTGGGGGTGGCAGAGTCTGAAGAACGGCGGCGTCGCCGCCCGCTGGTCCGATCATGCCTGTTTCACCGGCTACTCCAATTTTCTGCACGGGCTGGACCGTGCGCCGGCGCCGGATTGGGCGTTCACCGAGCGTCAGGACACCAGCAGCCCCGTGTACGTGGAGGAGAACTGGTTCGCCCCAACATTCAATACGGTTCGCGCGGGCATTGCCAGCGGCGACACCGATGTCCGGCGCGATTATTCGCCCCTGATGTTCGCCTGTCTGCGCGGCGGCGGCCTGACGCCACACGCCCTGGACGGTCGTCAACAGGGGGCCAACGGCGTCATGCTCGACGGCAGCGCAAGGTGGATTCCCGAGCGCGAAGTCTTCGAATGGGTTGACGTCTGGAACGATGCCCGCAACAGCAATATTCCGTACTATCCCAGCGGCGACTACGGTGTGAGTCGGTTTGAGAACGGGGATGCCGGCAGCGATGGGACGCAATACGGCGGCGACAAGGTCAAGATGCAGATACTTGCCCGCTACGGCCTGTCGCCCGGAGGGGCGCCGTAGACGGGAGTTCGCCTCGCGGGCGCGCAGGGCCAACGGGCTTCAGCCCGTTCTTTCCGTGCGCTCCCGGCTGAGACTTTTTGTTGAACAGGCATCCCTGCCTGTTTAAAACGGGGGCACTACAGGATTGTTAGTGGGTGCTGATTGCGGGCTGAAGGCCCGGCCCATTTTAGCCCAGGGCTCGCAGCCCTGGGTATAAGATACACCCGCAATTGCGGGCTGAAGGCCCGCTCCAATGGACATCGTTGCGGCAGAGAATTTTGGAGCGGACTTTCAGCCCGCCGTTCGGTTTGTGATTGCAAACCCAGGGTCGCAGACCCTGGGCTAGTCATGGACCGGGGCGTTGCCCCGAAAACCTTCATTGCCACTAAAAATCCTGTAGTGCCAAAACGGGGCATCCGCTACAGGCAGGGATGCCTGTAGTACTGTAAAACCCCGACACCCAGGGGGTGAAGCGGAATAATTAATACCGAATATTGAATATTGAATAATGAATGCAGGATCAGTTTTGCCGCAGGGAGACACGGGAAAATCAACATTCAATAC
>CAZSBQ010000255.1:0-5266 GCA_964604795.1 uncultured Victivallales bacterium
CCGCAACAGCAACGCCGTTCGAGGTTAAACTGTATCAAGGGATCAAGAGTTCTGAAATCGCGCGGGATGCGTTGAGAGGCCGAGACTCCGGCGAGCCCCGCCGTTTACCGAATGGCGGGGTCGGTTGCCTGCGCCGGGAAACGCCCGGCATCAGCGGCGCGAGGTGCGAGCGTCCGCCTGCATGGGGCTTGTTCGCATTCATTTTTTCACCACGAAGAAGCACGAAGTATTACAGGACGAAACGTTTGATGCCAATCTTGAGCTTCTTGACGTTGAAGTTGGCAGCAAACCTATCTTGCCCCACGGCCAGCTTCCGGCTTATTTTTTTGCCTTCGTGTCCCTCCGTGCTCTTCGTGGTTGAAATCGGTCTTGCTGTTCTTCCGTGCGAACGCATCGTCAGCGGGAGGCCGACACGGGGCGCGGAGGCCGGGGCTTCTGCTTGTAGGGGCCGGGGCCTCGACGGTCCGTGGGAGGGTGCCGCCTTCGACGGGACACCCGAGGTTCCAGTATCGGCAACCCCGGCTCGACGGAGTCTCGCCCTCCATCGGGGGGGCGATCACGCCGCCCCTCTCACCCCTCACACTCACACACTCACACACCCACAAACCCACAAACTCACACACCCACACACACCAATAGGCTATTTTTCTGCGGAGGTGGGTCGCAGGATGTACTGGTTGCCATCCTTTTCGACAACCAATCGACGTCGCGAGATGGACACGATGGTGATGTCGTTGATGGTGTCGCCGGGTTGAACGATGCCGCCGTTGATGACCGCCATTCGGCGCGATGCGGTGCCGACGATGGCCGAGAGATGGAATGCACGGCGCATGGATGGAGGCGCGGGCTGGGGCTTGGTTGTCTCAGGGGTGGACTCATTGACGAATTCCGGTTCCACTGCGGCGGTTTCAACCGGCTGCGGCTTGGTGGTGCCGGGGGCTGGAGCGACCTCGGCGTCGTTGTCCGCCGGTGCTTCGGGCGGCTCGGCATCGGCGTCATTCGGTGCTTTTGGCACGGTTTCGGGAACGGGTTCCGTTTCCGGGGCCGGTTCGAGGACGGCAGGGGAGGTATCTTCCGTCACGGCTTCGGTTGAGGAATCCGGATCAGGGAGCGGAGCGGTTGCGGACTGCGCAGTCGCCTCGTCGGGTTCGATTGTGATGCCGGAGGGCTGCCCTTGGGGGGGGGGCGTTTGTTCGTCCGGGTCTTTGTCCAGCCCTGCTTTGCGTGCGAGGTCGGGGAATAGATAGTAGCCGGCGGTGATCAATCCGCCGATGAGCAGCAGGAAGATGAGGGCGAAGGCGGCCAGGTCGCCTGTTCCGCCTTTGCGCTTTTTTTTGAGCGCTTGTTTCTGTTTGATCGAATCGTTCCCGGCATTGTCGTTGCTGTCGCCGTTGTCCTGATCGGGCGGCATCCCACCTCCCTCCCGAATTTTTTCAGCCAGGTCGGGGGGCAGCGAGGCATGCCCGGATTGCGCCTTGGCCTCCTTGAGCGCGTCATTGATTAGACTCATTTGATATGACCCTCGAGTTCTTTTTCGGCTTTTCGCACCATGGATGCGGTGATGATTTCGGACCGGTACACGTACCCGGCCAGCAAGCATTTGTCGGCCAGGGCGTTGATCAGACGGGGGATGCCCCGCGAATAGCGATGAATGCGCCGAAGAGCCCGCTTCTGAAAGACGGGTACGCCGCGGGAGCCGGTGATGGAAATGCGGTGGGCGACATAGCGGTGTGTGTCCTCCTCGGAAAGCGGATCGATGTGAAAACGCACGGTGATGCGCTGGCGCAGCTGCCGGAGCGACGGATCGTTGAGCACATCGCGAAGTTCCGGCTGGCCAACCAGCAGGATTTGGATCAGTTTCTGATTGTCGGTCTCCAAATTGGACAACAGGCGGACAAATTCAAGCAGGGTCGCGGGCAAATCCTGCGCCTCGTCGATGACCAGCAGTGTGTCGCGCTCCCGGCGAAGATTCTCAAGCAGATACTCGTTGAGAATTTCGTAGTTGCCGAGTCGGTCCCGGGCGGTTTTCGGCACGCCCAGCTCGCGGAGAATCGTTTTCAGCAGCTGAGTCTCGGAGAGCACGGGATTGAGGACCACGGCAGTGTTCACCTCGTTGCCCAACTCCTCGAAGAGAGCGCGGCAAATCGTAGTTTTGCCGCAGCCCACCTCGCCGGTCAACTGGATGAACCCTTTGCGTTCCCGGATGCCGAACAGGAGGTGATTGAACGCCTCCTGGTGCTGTCGGCTCAGGTAGAGATACCGCGGGTCCGGCGTGATGTTGAACGGCGGTTCGCTGAAATTGTAGAACTCCGTATACACAGATGGTTGCTCAACTACTCCAGCGTGATGGTGATGGCGTTGTCCGCATAGATCCAGTAGGAACCGCCGGCCTGCAGGACATCCGGGTTTTCGTACTCGCCGGTTTCGGCGTTCCAGAACCAGATTTGCGCGGGATCGATGTCGGGATGGGCGGGCAGGGCCGAGGTGACGGTGACGCCGACCAGATTCCAGCCCTCCTGCAGGTCGAGAGCGGTGCTCAAGGCGGGGTATCCCAGATACTCCAGCAGAACGGCCTGCGGGAAGTACAGCCAGTAGGCGCGTCCGACCTGCAGTTGCTCGACGCTTTGGTACTGCCCGCTATCGGAATCGTACTGCCAGGTCGAGCCGAGGGTGACCTGCCCAAAGATGTCGCCCGGATCGGAGAACGGTCCCTCAAGGATCAGAGACAAGAGATGCCAGCCGGCGGACTGCCCCTCGTTGAGCAATTCGCGGCTGGTGTAGCTTGCGTCGTAGGCAATGACGATCTCGTGGACTTCACCGGTGCCGGCATCGTTGGTGTCGTCGATGGTCATTTGGTCAATGTCCCGCATGTTGACCAGTGCGCCGGTGGTTCTGTCGCGCATCTGGAGCACGCCGCGTTCGGGCAGGTCCGCCTGGTTCCAGGAGAGAGTGATGCTTTCCTCCTGGCCGCTGGTCAAGTCCGCCCTGATGGTCCAGGCTTTCCGCTTGGCCTCGTTGGCGCGGATGTCGGTTTGCATTCGCGGACTTCCGACGAAGGCGACGTAGGGCACGTCGATGGTGGAGTTGGCGGGCGGGGCGGCGTCATCGATGTCATCGTCCCAGCCGTCGGTGGCGTCGGCCATCTGCCCGAATGTGAGCGGCGATGTGAGGGCGGCGACCGCATCGGTGTTTTTGGCCAGCGTCGAGTTCAGAGCGGGTTCGACGTCGACGGCGAGGCTCCAGTCCGCGCTGTGTCCGAGGGTGACGGTCGAGCTTTCCACGAATTGGGAGCGTTCTCCCAGGGAGTCGGTGACGAGGACGCGGCAGGCCCAGGAATCGCCGAGTATGGTTGCGGCGGCGGGCAGCAGGGCCTTGTTCTCGCCGGAGAGACGGGGCCGGAAGCTGCCGTTCTGATACCAGTGGTAGGTGTGCGTCAGCGAGTGTCCGTCGGCGTCGCGCGCGCCGCGCGCCACGCAGCGCAGCGGATCGCCGGGGATCGGGGCGGCGGGGCGGACCTCCACGCTTGTGGGGGCGGTGGGGGCGCGGTTGTCAACGATGGTTTCATTGGTTTCCAGCGTGAGCGAGTAGACCGGGTAGCTGCGAGCGCTGTCGTGTGTGCCGGTCCATTCGGCGTCCACCAGCACGAAATAGTGGCCGTCGGGCAAGCTGGCGAGTTCGAGCGGCGAGCTGGTGGCGGTGCCGACTACGGTGCCGGGCACGCCGTCCGCTGCGGTGTCGCAGACGTTCACGGTTATGGACGGATCGCCTTGGATGACTGTCCAGTCAAGCACAATGTCCGCCTCGCGCACAAGCTCGAAGGACATCCAGTCCGGATCGCGTTGCTTGTCGACGTTGTGGCTCTGTCCGGTTCCGCTCTGCAGCGCGCTAGCCAGCTCCCAGGTGTCGTCGTCCTCGTATTGGTCCGAGCCGTTGGGGGCCGAGATTTTCACACTTTTCAGTTGCACTTCCAGGCGGTAGACGGGGTAGTTGTCCGGATCGGCGTAGGCCTGTCCCCATGCGCCTTCAACGCGCAGGTAGTAGGTCCCCGTTTCGAGCGTCTGCGCACCGGTGGTTGCGGGGTTCGCAACGGCAGGGGAGGATGCGAGGGGGGTGGCGGGCACACCGGTGCTGTCGAAGAGTTCGATGTCGAAGGTTGCCAGTCCGGTTAGGGCTTCCACGGTCACGACTGCGTCGGTGGCGTGATCGAGTTGGAAGCGGAACCAATCGGCGTCGCCGTCGGCATCGACCGTGCGAACGGGAGCGACTCGCGGGGAGAATTCGAAGGCGTCGCCGAAGGATTCGGTGTCCGGATTGGTTTCGGCCGGCGTGCCGTCGACGTCAAGCAGAGGTTGAGTCAGGGCCGTGACGGTGGTTTCAGCACCGTACCTGTCTCGCGCGATGAGCTCGCAGCTCCAGATGTCGCCGGTACTGGTTTCGGAGGCTTCGAGCACAGGGCCGACGCGTTCCCTTTCGAGAACGCCGTTCCGATACCAGTTGTAGTGATATACAATGTCGTCGTTGTCGGGGTCTACCGCTTCGGTACTCATCAAGACTTCAAGATTGTTGCCGACCCGCGGCTCGCTCGGGATCAACATCGTTTCCGGGGCTTCCGGCGCATTGTTCGGATAGGCGGCAGCGGGCAGTTCAGCGACGGCACTGCGGCTGCGCGCCTTTTCCGTTTGGTCCACGGCATAGGCGCGGCAGGACCAGACCTGCTCGGTGTCGCTGGGGGGCACCGTGATGCTGTCTTCAAAGCCGTCCGCACCATCTTCGTCCGCGGAGGAGTGGACGGTGCGGAAGCCGTCCCGGAACCACAGGAAGACGACGGACCGATCCGCGGAATTGGTCAGCATGGCCGTACAGGTGAGCTTCCGTCCGTCGGCTGCAATGTCCAGGTCCGGTTGTCCGGGCAGATTGGCGGCGGCTTTGACCACATTGCTGAACGTGGCGCTGCTGGGTGCTCCTTCGGTGTCGCGGGCGATGACCGAGCAGCGGTAGAAGGAATCATCAAACGCAATGGGTTCGAGTTCGGCATTGTCTCCGGGGACAATGCCTGTTTCGGCGTCAACCACGCTCCAGCTGCCGGTGTCCTCCTGGTACTTCTGCCAATCCACCTCGTAGGTGAAGGCTTCGAAATCGCGGGCGCCGGCCATCGAGCATACCGCCTTGTCCTCGTCGGGGAACAGATCAAGGGACACCGTGGAGGGGGCCGTCGGGGGACGGTTGCGGATGACGACTTCGTTGCCGGTGACCGTGGCGCTGCGGA
>CAZSBQ010000256.1:0-5259 GCA_964604795.1 uncultured Victivallales bacterium
AGCTTGGGGTAGTTTTCCCGGCACCGTTTTACGGCGGCGCTGATGCCGTCCGGTCCGTCCATGCGGGCGATTTCGCGGTGATTGTCCTTGATCATGATGCGGTCGTAGAGTCCCATCCGATGATTCACCCCGCCGCCGCAGGTGACGGCATACTTTTCGAAAACGCGCAGTCCCGGGGTGGTTTTTCGTGTGTCGAGAATGCGGGTTTCATGCTTGCCGACGGCATCGACGTACTGCCTGGTGAGCGTGGCGATGCCCGCCATTCGCTGCAGGAAGTTGAGGGCGGTTCGTTCACCGGTGAGCACGGCGCGCGCTCGGCCGGTGATGCGGGCCAGCACGGTTCCCGCCTCGCAGCGCTCGCCGTCCTCGACTTCGGTTTCGAAGACCGATGCGGGGTTGAGCTGGCGAAAGATGGTCTCGGCCACGCGCAGGCCCGCGCAGACGCACTTTTCTCGGGCCACGATGGCGCCGCTGACTTCCAGGTTGTCCGGCACCACGGCCAGGGTGGTGGCGTCGCCGCTGCCCGTGTCCTCGGCCAGGGCCTGGCGGCAGGTGGATTCAATTGCAGTCTGAGTGAGCATGGTGCAACTCCTGGGTGTGTATTAGGGGTGTTCCGTGTTTTCGGCGTCTTCCGGGGGAAGATCGGGGTACAACTTCCGCATGCAGTCCGCGCACACTCCGTGCGAAAATTTCACGTCGGTATTTTCTCGGACGTACTCCTCGAGGGTAACCCAATCCTTCTGGCTTTCGGGTTTGCTGTCCTCGTCAAGCCGGATGCGGTGACAGCTGGAGCAGACGGGCAGGAGTCCCTCGAGCGTTCGGACGCGGGCCAGGGTGTCTTCGAGCGTGGCGATAAGCGCCTCTTTTTCCCGTTCGGCATCCTTGCGCCGCTGGATTTCCTCCTGTGCAAGGCCAAGCTCGATGCGGACTTCGGCGATTTCGTGCAGGATGGCGAAGACGGGGCGATTTTCGAGGGCGCAGCCGCTCTTTTTGTTCTGCCGGCAAATGTACAGATACAGAAACGGAAAGGCGAACAGCGAAACCACCAAGCGGGTCACCAACGTTGCCTGCATGATGCTGACATACTCGTCCGTGCCCATGAACGCGCCGGTGGAAAACAAAATCACGTCCAGCCACATGACGCCTAAAAGGGTTAGAAAGGAGCGCATCCACAGACGCAGGTGCAGTTGTGGCTTGCCGAAGAACTCCCAGGCGACCGCCAGAAAGAGCAGGTCCATGATCGCGGCCAGAACCGATGCGGTATTGATGCGCAGGCTCGGAACCGGCACGTGCGAAATGACTCCGCCGCCGGTCAACTGCATCTGAAAATGCAGCAGGGCCGCGATTACCGGAACCAGAAGCGAAACGCCCGCGATCGTCGAGATCGCGATGCGCGTCGCCGGCGGACCGTCAAACACATACACGACAAACACTCCAAGCAGCAGGGACGTGTAGAATACCGTCGACCCCACCATGAAGGTCAGGTTGCCCACCTCGACAGCCACGTGCGCATCGGTCACCCACGACATGATCGCGGTCAAACTTCCGAGCAGCGCGTAGAAGAACGACAAGCCGACTCGGTGACGCAGCGAGTGCGTCCACAGCACCAGGAGGTAGACCGCAAACGCTTCAACGATCAGGATGAGCAGTTCCTGGGGCACGGGAGGTTTTGCTCCTTGTTCGCCGACAATGTGCGAAAGGGTGAAGGAATCGGCCTATGGGTTGCGGGCTAAAGCTTGCCGAAGACCTCGTCGAGAATCTGCAGGGCGGTGTCGGCTTCGCTCGGCGACAGGGTCAGCGGCGGCATGAGCCGTAGCACGTCCTCGCCGGCGGTGAGCACCAGCAGCCCCTTTTTGCGCGCCTCGGTCATGACGGTCTTCACCGGCACGTCCATTTGCAGGCCGATCATCAGGCCCAGACCGCGGAGTTCGCGGATGAACTCGTGGCGGCTCTGCATTTCGGAGAAACCGGCGCGCAACTGCGCGGCGATCTTGACGCCGTTGTCCAGCACGTTCTCCTGCTCGAGGGCGTCGAACACGGCGATGCCCGCGGCGCAGGCAAGGGGGTTGCCGCCAAAGGTGCTGGCGTGGGTGCCCGGCGGCAGAACGTCATTGAGATCGGCCCGGACCTCGAACGCGCCGATGGGCACCCCGTTGCCCAAGGATTTGGCCATGGACATGGCGTCCGGAGCAAGACCGTAGTGCTGATGGGCGAAGTATGGACCGGTGCGTCCCATGCCGCACTGAACCTCGTCGAGCAGCAGCAAAATGCCGCGGTCCCGACAAAGCTCCTGGACGGCGATCAGGTAGTCGCGGTCGGCGGCGATGACCCCGCCCTCTCCCTGCACCGGCTCGAGCAGCACTGCCGCAGTCTGCTCGCCGATAGCGGCTTCGAGCGCGGTGATGTCGTTGAAGGGCACGTGGACGAACCCCTCCATGTCCGGCTGAAACCCGGCGCGGTACTTGGCGCGTCCGGTGGCGGCCAGAGTGGCGAGCGTGCGCCCGTGGAAGGAATCCTGCATGGTAACGATCTCGTGCCGTCCCTGCGGGTTCCCCCAGCGGCGGGCGAATTTGATCATGCCCTCGTTGGCTTCCGCGCCGCTGTTGGCGAAGAAGACCTTGCCGTCGAAGCTGTGCTTGGCGATGCGGGCGGCCAGGCGCGGCTGATTTTCGTTGTAGTAGAGATTGGAGACGTGGACGAGGGTGGCGGCCTGGCGCTGAATGGCCTCGGTGACGCGCGGATGGCAGTGTCCCAGGTTGCACACGCTGATGCCGGTGCCGAAGTCGAGGTAGCGGTTGCCCTGGTCGTCCCAGACGTGGGCCATGCTGCCGCGCACGAGAGTCAGCTCGGGCGCGTAGGTTCCCAAAACGTAGCGTTTTTGCAGTTCCATGAGTTCGGCGGAAGTTTCGCTCATATTCTGGCCCTCGGCGAAATGTTTTTGGGAGAAAGCAGTACGGTTTTTCTGTTGTGCGGCTATGGTACAGCCTTTGACGCTTGATTCGTGCGCAACTCTCAACCTAGTACCTCGAACGGAGAAAAAAAGCACAATGGATGCCGAAGAAATTCTCGAGCAGGTGGAAAAGGGCGTGAACACCGAAGAGCTGAGCGGCACAGCGGGCGACTCCCGCGGCATGTCCCTGCGTCAGCGATACCGCAGAACCATGTTCTTCCAGCATGTCGACTGCATGCCGAACTTCGAATTCGGATACTGGAAGGAGACGCTCGGGGAATGGCGCCAACAGGGCCTGCCGCCGGAAATCGACAACGAAGCCAAGGCCTACGAGTACTTCGGCATCGAAAATTGGCAGACCGCCCCCGTCAACGTCATGGGGCTGAAACCCGGATTCCAATACGAGGTCCTCGAGGAAACCGACGACATCATCACCTACCGAGACTCCGGCAGCGGCTGCATCGCCGAAATCAACAAGGAGGGACACCAGTCCATCCCCCACTACCTGGACTTCGCCCTCAAGGGGCGCGACTCCTGGGAGCAGTTCAGGGAACGCCTCCAACCCACGCCCGACCGCATCCCCGCCAACTGGTCGGAACTCGCGCAAGCCTATAATCAGCGGGACTATCCGCTGGCGGTCCCGATCGGATCGATGATCGGACGCCTGCGCAACTGGATGGGATTCGAGAACACCGCCCTGATGATCTACGACGATCCCGAGCTGATGGAGGAAATGGTCGAGACCCTGTGCACCTTGGTGTGCGATACCCTGGAACCGGTACTGAAGGACGTGGAATTCGACTTCGGAGCAGGCTGGGAGGACATCTGCTTCAATTCCGGACCGATCGTCGGCGTGGATTTCATGCGCGACGTGGTCGCCCCGCGCTACAAACGCATCACCGACCTGCTGACCAAGCACGGCTGCGTGATCGCCTGGACCGACTGCGACGGCAACATCCTGCCGGTGATCGACAGCTTTTTGGCCGGCGGCATCAACTGCATGTTCCCCGTCGAGGTCAACGGCGGCAGCGATCCGGTCGAAATGCGCCGTCGCTGGCCCGACATCCGAATGCAGGGAGGCTTCTGCAAAATGCGCCTGGCCGAGAGCAGGGAGGCGATTCGCAAAGAGCTTGAACGCCTGCTGCCCATCGTCCGCGAGGGCGGCTTCATCCCCGGCGTCGACCACCGCGTGCAGGCGGACGTGCCCCTGGAAAACTATAAGTACTACCTGAAACTCAAACGCGAGATGTTCGGCGTCGGCGGCACACCGCAATACGCCGAATGACCGCCATTTAGGGAGTCGGAAGGTGCCAATTTACCTGCTCCCTTAGCTATAATCCGTCAACGTAGGAAGACTATGATGATATCCCAAAAAGACCGAGACATTCTTCGCCGACTCGCCGGCGAGACCATGGACGTCGCCCAGCAGCCGGTCCAGCAGGAGCGCATCGAGGGGTGGAAGGCGATCAACGGCCTGCGCCCGCACCGCCCCATGGTGTGGATCACCGAGATTCCCTGGGGCGAAGTGGAAAACGACATCCCGGACCTGCAGTGCGAATGCGAGGACAAGCACTGTCGAGGCATGGAGAAGCGCCTGCGCATGGGACTTTTCTGCCAGAACAATCTGGAGACCGACGAGGTCCTCCTGCCGAAATTCGCCATTGACATGAAGATTGAGGGGCGGGGCTTCGGAGTCAAGGTGAAGGATGCCGTCATCGAGCAGGGCGCATCTTCGATACAGTCCCACGATTACGAGCCGGTCATCAAAGGGCCGGAGGATGTGGAAAAAATTCAAATGCCGACCGTCACCTACGACCGCGAGACCACGGAGGGGGACCGCGAATTCGCGTCGGAGATATTCGGCGACATCATGCCCGTGGTCCTCCAGGGCTGCCAGCAGCATTTTTTCCCCGCCTGGGACATGGTGGTGCGCTGGACCGGGGTGACCGAGGCGCTCATGGATCTGGCCATGCGTCCTGACTACATTCATGCACTGATGCGTCGGCTTACCGATGCGCAACTGAGCGTAATGTCCCAACTGGAGGAGCAGAACCTGCTTGATCCCAACCCCCCGGAACTGCGCGTGGGCTCCGGAGCGGCCGGGTTCACCGATGAGCTGCCGCAGTCCGACTCCGATCCCAACCACATCCGCCTGATCGATCAGTGGGGCGGGGCCACTCCGCAAATCTTCAGTGATGTCTCCCCCGAAATGCACGAGGAGTTCGCGCTGCGCTACGAAAACGAAACCATGGGGCGCTGCGGCCTGAACTACTACGGCTGCTGCGAACCTGTTCACAACAAGATGCACC
>CAZSBQ010000257.1:0-5231 GCA_964604795.1 uncultured Victivallales bacterium
GCGATTCGGATGACGGATGGGGCTGGTTGATTCTCTTTGTCCTGGCAGTGAGCGCGATTGGGTACTTGCTGCCGTTCATCCTGGCGTTGTTGGCTGTCGTGTTCCTCGTCGGCATCCCCATCGTCGTGCTGGGGTTCCTTGTTCGCCACCATGAGGAAATCGGCGAGGTGTTGACGTGCTTGTGGCGCTGGACCCTCAAGGCTGCACAATTTGTCCGGGGTGGCGTGCTGTACACGTGGAACGCAGTTCAATGGAGGATTCGAAGTCATGAATAGCGAAACAACCAGGATGCGAGTCTCATACATTCTGCTGGCCCTGATCGTCCCGCTGGTGGCCGCCGGCAGTGTCTGGTGGACTCTGCGCCAGCAGGAGGAGCGGATCGTTTCAACTCAAGGTGTCGACGACCAGCTCGGTGAGGCGGGGAACTTGCGCCCGGTCGGCGAGATCGCCGAGTTTCTCGAGGAGATGAAGCTGATCACCGTCCGCATTCGGTCAAAGGTGGTCAGCGAGGAGCGGCACAAGAGCTGGCGCGGCGCGGCGGGCGCTCGGGTGACCGCGCCCGTCGATTTCTTCTACGGAGTCGATCTGAAGCATCTGGGGAACGGTGCGGTGCAACCCAGCCTGACGAATCCCAGGCAACTCAAGATCACGGTGCCCGCGCCGCGTCTGCAGACGGTCGAGGTGTTCGTGCGAGACGAAGAGATCGCGGTGCAAACAAGCGGGTTGCGCTTTCGAACCCGAGCCGGGGAGTACTACCTCGGACTGGCGCGCCGCAAACTCCACGAACGCGCAAGACAGCGTGCCCTGCTGCCCGAGCAGATGGAGCGCGTGATGGCGACAACCCGCCGACAGGTCCGCAAACTTGCCGAGACGTTTACCGGAGACGACTATGAAATCACGGTGGTGTTCAGAAATGGCTAACCCTCGCATAAAGAAAGCGTTCCATCTCCTTCGGGGTGCCCTTGCCGCGCTGGCGGCCTTGCTGTTGACAGCCGTCCGGCGTCCGTGGGCTCTTCTGCGCGTCGCCCTGTCCGGCGGCCTGGTCTGGATTCTCGTCCTGGACAATCCCGCCCGGCTCTTGCGTCTGCAACTCGCCGCCATGCCGGGACTCGACTACTCCGCAAACGCGGAGCGCCTGTACGCGGACCAGCGATACACCGAAGCGCTGATGGTGCTCGATAAGGGACTGGAGAACGCTGATGACGAAGAGCGGCGGGAGCTTGCGGCACTTCGTCAGCTGGTTGTCGCCGAGCGACGCAGCGTACTCCGCCGAGTCAAGGAGGGGGCGAAAGGGGCCGTGACCGGAAGGGGAGAATCCTTCGAGGCACTGATCGGGGCTGTCGGCACCGACTTCTTCATCGTCGGCGATATTCGCGACCTGGCCATCGAGGGCACCAAGCAGGCCGTGGACGGCGAATCCGACAAGCTGATCCTCGGCCTCTCGGGCCTCGGGGTTCTTACCTCGTTGGCTTCCTCGGGCCTCTGGGGCATACCGGCGGAAATGGGGGTCAACATCCTCAAGATCGCACGTAAGACCTGCAATCTGAGCCGGAAGATGGTCGACAAGCTGACGGCTCTCGTGAAGAAGGCCCGGCACACAAAGAACTACGACGACGTGGCAAAGGTCGCCACCGATACCGCCGCCTTGGCCCGCCACGGCGGACCGTCCTTCGCCATCCACACTCTGAAGCATGTCGACAGCCCGGCGGACCTCGCAAAACTCAGCAGACAAATAGACAAGCGTGGCGACCTGGCATTTGCCGTGCATGTCACAAAGGGAGAAGGTGTCGCCCAGCTCGTCAAGCACGGCGATCAGGCGGCGGACGCGGTTGCCGCCGCCGCCAAGCACGGGGACCACGGCCGAGCCTGGCTGCGCACGAGGAACTGGCGGCTGTTCAAACCGCACCCGCTCATCGGTCTCGGCAAGGGCCTTCGCAAGGGAACCGTCCCCAGGCTCCTCCAGCGCGCGGCCAACGAAAGCGACCGATACGGCAGCCACCTGATCGCGGGCGCGGTCCTGTGGTTTTGCCTCGAAGCCCTTTTGCTCGGTCACCGCTTCCTGCGTGCCCTGGGCCGCTCCCATGTTCGGAAGCCGAACCCCATTGTGGAGAACTCCGATTCACAAACGATTGCCCCGATGCCGGCGAAGTCAGTATAGTCGTCCGGATATTCCAAACAGTCCCCGCTGGGGAGCAGTCGTTCGCAGGTTCACTCCGGGTACTGTAATTGGGCCGGGCCGTTGGCTCGAAAACTGCGACAAAAATCGGTCGTTCA
Source organism: uncultured Victivallales bacterium (assembly GCA_964604795.1). Taxonomy (GTDB): domain Bacteria; phylum Verrucomicrobiota; class Lentisphaeria; order Oligosphaerales; family CAZSBQ01; genus CAZSBQ01. Next base: position 2,275 of record CAZSBQ010000257.1, read on the forward strand.
ATTTGTGCTAAAGTACGAGTTCTGCTCATCGTAGCCCCGGGCCTGTCTGCGTTGCTTTGCGACAGGCAGACGCAGACAGGTGCGGAGTGACGGTGACATACCCCATCCGGGGTATGATTAGGTTTTTCGGAGTGGACTCAGTCTTGAAAATGCATAACGAAAACACTGCTCAATGAATTTGCCGAGCCACACCATTCTTCACGAGGACAACCACCTGCTTGTTGTGGTGAAACCGCCGGGCGTGCCGACGCAGGGCGACGCGTCCGGTGACGACGCCCTCAACGAGCGCCTTAAGGATTATCTGAAGAAGGCGCACAACAAACCGGGCGAGGCGTTCCTGGGAATCGTCCACCGACTCGACCGCCCCGTCGGCGGCGTCATGGTGTTCGCCAAAACCTCCAAAGCGGCCGGGCGTCTGAGCGAGCAGATTCGCGCCCGGACCGTCCGCAAGGGATATTTTGCGGTGGTTCACGGCATCCCCTCGCCCGGGCGGCACACGTTGGTTCACCACCTCCGCAAAGACAAACGGCGCAACGTGGTTGCCGTCGTGTCAGCCGATGAGGCGGGCGCGAAAAAGGCCGAGCTGAGCTATGCCCGGCAGGCAAAGGCGGACGCATGCTCTCTGGTGGAAATCGACCTGCACACGGGCCGCCCCCATCAGATTCGCGTGCAGATGGCGACCATCGGGCATCCCCTCCTGGGCGACCGCAAGTATGGCCCCCAATCAGGGCGCGCCGGCAGTGGTCCCGCCCTCTGGGCTCACTCCCTGTCCTTCACGCACCCGACACTGCGAACTCCGCTGACGTTCACAGCTTCTCCCCCCGCGACAATCTCTCCCTGGGACTCGTTTGCCAAGGCCATCGCACAGTGCGGCGAATCCCACCCGCGGACGTCCTGAACTACGTCCACAGAATTTGGCTGGATTGCTTACGTACTGCGGCCACCTGCCTGCAGAGAAATTCACAACAGGCAGGGATGCCCGTTGATACTAAAGCCATTGCGAACTCAACTGGCTGAATCCCACCCGCGGACGTCCTGAAGTTCAGGATTTTCGACCCCGCGGTTGGCGAATTCCCTGATGGCCGCAACGTGTTCTGTCCGGTATGCTGCAAGTATAAAGAATTCGGCATTCCATCGGTGCCGAAGGAGTCAACTTGTTTATGAATCTCGAAGGAGTCAACATGGCGGAGCGCTTTAAAAACAGGAAGGAAGCGGGCCGGCGGCTCGCCGAGCTGCTGAAGGACTACACTCAGCGCGACGACGTGGTGGTGCTGGGACTGCCCCGCGGGGGAGTCCCGGTGGCCCGCGAGATCGCGGAGCGCCTGGAGGCTCCCTTGGATGTCTACATCGTCCGGAAACTGGGAACGCCAGGTCAGGAGGAACTGGCAATGGGCGCCATCGCCTCTAACGGAGCACGAATCATCAACGACCGCGTCGTGCGCTCGGTAGGCATCCCCCGGAGCGAGATCGACCGAGTCACCCAGCGGGAACGCGAGGAGATTCAGCGACGCGAGCAGACCTACCGGGGCAAGCGCAAAGCCGCGGAGCTGAAGGGCAAGGTTGTCATTCTGGTGGACGACGGGCTGGCGACCGGGGCCAGCATGAAGGCGGCGGTGCAGGCGGTTCGCGCATCCTCGCCCAAGCAGATTGTTGTAGCGGTGGGAACCACGCCGCCGCAGACTCTGGAGGAATTCAAGCAGTGGGACGAGGTGGACGAAGTCGTGGCTGCCTTGACCCCTGCCATATTTATGGGGGTGGGCGGCTCCTACGACGACTTTTCCCAAACTCCCGACGACGAAGTCAGGCAATGTCTGGACGCCGTCGCAAAGCGCAGAGGTGAGCTATGACAAATCACCGCACCGACCAAAAGATGGTAACCATCCGCTCGGAGTCTTAACAATCATGACCGAACAAACAGCACAACCCTCGATTCCCCTCTTCCTTGCCGGCGATGTGATGACCGGTCGCGGGGTGGATCAGATTTTGCCGGTCCCAGGCGATCCCCTCCTGCACGAACCCTATGTTAAAGACGCCCATCAGTATGTGGAGCTTGCCGAGAAGCAAAACGGCACAATCCCCGTCCCCGTCGGGTGCAGGCACATCTGGGGAGCAGCCTTGGATGAGCTGAAGCGGCAGTCCCCCGAAGCGCGGATTCTCAATCTGGAGACCGGCATCACCACCAGCGACGACTTCTGCAAAACAAAGGGGATTCACTACCGCATGCATCCGGACAACGTGCAGTGCCTGAACGAAATCGGCGTCAACTGCTGCATTTTGGCCAACAACCATGCTTTGGACTGGGGGGGGGCGGGACTGAATGACACGGTCCGATTCCTGCTGCAGGAGAACATCAATGTCGCCGGCGCGGGCTGGGACAAGGCCGAAGCGGGAAAACCCGTCAGGCTCCCGCTGTCGGACAAACGCAGCGTAGCCGTCTTCGCCTACGGCATGCCCAGTGCCGGCATCCCCCCCGCCTGGGCCGCCGGCAGGAGTCGGCCCGGCGTCAATTTCCTCCCGGATTTGTCCGAGCACAGCCTCGATGGGGTGAAACGATCCGTCCGCCGGCACACAGAGCCGGAAGACATCGTCGTGTTTTCCATTCATTGGGGAAGCAATTGGGGATACGACGTGCCGGAAGAACAGGTTCGCTTTGCCCATGACCTCATCGACGCCGGCGCAGTGGACCTCGTGTACGGACATTCGTCGCACAATGCCCGTCCGCTGGAAGTGTACAAGAACAAGCTGATCCTATACGGATGCGGCGACTTCATCAACGACTACGAAGGGCTCAATCTTCATGAACGGTTCCGGCCAGACTTGGTCCTGGCATATTTTCCTCGGTTGGATCGGAACTCGGGGGCAATGCGACATCTGGAGATGGTTCCATTTCGGAAACGCAGAATGAGCCTGCAGCGTGCCACGGAGGACGAGCAACGCGTGCTTGCGGAAATCATCAA
>CAZSBQ010000258.1:0-5150 GCA_964604795.1 uncultured Victivallales bacterium
CGCCTCCGCCCGAACCTGGCTCGCCGAACTGGAGTGAGGTGAATGCAGAACTCTTGATATCGCGGAAGATTTAGTGGTGCCGAATTGCCCTCGGGCTGAAAGCCCGGCCCAGTTTCAGCCCAGGGCTCGCAGCCCTGGGTAAAAGATACACCCACGGTTGCGGGCTGAAGGCTCGCCCCAAACTGAGTGCGGCGCAAGGCATTTGGTGCGGGCCTTCAGCCCGCCAGTCGTTTCCTGCACCAAATCCCAGGGTAGCGGACCCTGGGCTGCTCATGGGCCGGGGCGATGCCCCGAAAACCTTCATTGCCACTAAAAATCCTGTAGTGCCAGAAAAAACATGCGCCGCCCTTGCGCAATTTGAAAATGGCGATATTTTTTAATGATTCTAAAATCGGCTAGTCCTAGTCGAAAAACTGCGGTTGGTTTTTTGCGGGTTCCAAGGGATGCGCAAAGGAGAAAAATATGAATGATGACTTGCTGAACAAAATGAGGAATGGCTGTTGGTTCGCCGCCATCCTCGTCTCTGTCACTGCACCCCTGAGTTCAGGGGATACCTGGTCGCGATACGAAGCGATTTCCATTACTGGATTGGCGTCCTCCTCCGAGAACGGCAAGGAGGTCTCTTCGTCTCCTCCTTTGATTGCTGCGCACGACAACTGGCAGCCGTGGCACAACTCGCGCTATCTGATTCCCAATGATCCCTTGTATGGCGACCAATGGCATTTGGCCAGTTCCAGCTATCCTGACACGAACATCGAGAATGCATGGGAGAGCGCCACCGGCTCCGGTGTGGTTGTCGGCATTGTGGACGACTCCATGCAGCACAGTCATCCCGACCTAAATCCCAATTATGTGTCCGAGGATAGTTGGGACTTTGGGGACGACGACGACGATCCCAGCCCCGTCCACACTGACGACAACCATGGTACGGCCGTTGCCGGCGTGACTGCAGCCAAAGGGAACAACGCCACCGGCGTTGCCGGCGCCGCCTTCGATGCCGGAGTCGCCGGGCTGAGGATTGACTTTCCCAATCAGACGGAGCAAATGTTCGCGGACGCCACCGAATATCATTCGACCGGAGAGTCTCCGACCATCGGAGTGAAGAATCACAGCTACGGAACCTCGATTCCCTACAGTCCCAGCCAGGTGCAGGTGGATGCGCTGGTCAACTCAGCCAACGCCGGCACGATCCACACTTTTGCCGCAGGCAATGAACGTTCATACCACGGGGCCTATGTCATTGATGCAAATGGTGACGACGAATTCACGCCGGATGTCGATCCCGCCTACGACGCGGACGCCAACAAGAAACACCCGCAAAGCGCAAGCGAATCCATTGCGGTGGCGGCCCTGGCCTCCGACGGCACGTATGCCTACTACAGCAACTGGGGCGCGAACATCGTTGTCACGGCACCGTCCAGTGGCAGCGGGCCAGGAATCACAACCACCGACCGTACCGGCTCGGATGGGTATGATGATACCGGCGACTACACCAATTCGTTCGGCGGCACCTCGTCCTCGTCTCCGCTTGTCGCCGGCATCCTGGCACTCGGAAAGGAACTCAAGCCGGATATGGATGGGCGAATGGCCAAGCATCTGCTCGCCCGGAGCAGTGCCTTGGTTGACTCGGAAAACGCCGAATGGATGACAAACGGGGCAGGCTATTCCTTCAATCCCAATTACGGATTCGGACTAATTGATGCGGACGCATTCACCTCCCTGACCGAGCAGGTGTCGCATGTGACCGAACCCCAGATACTCGAGTCTGGCAGCACTTCGGTCGGCGAGGCTTTCGGGGGAGAAACCACCGCCGCCGAGTCGCTGACCCAAACGGTGACGTTCGATCAGCACGGCATCTTGGAGGAAATGAAGGTGTACTTGGATATCACTCATGATTGGCGCGGAGACGTGGCGGCGTATCTGTCCTCTCCGTCGGGGACCCTCAGCCGGCTGATGGCGGCGAACGCGGTCGACTCCTTCGATGTCATTGATTGGGAGTTAGTTTCCAACGCCTTTTGGGGGGAGGACTTGTACGGGGAATGGACGCTGGAAATCGTGGATACAAATACGAGTCAGTATGACGGTACGTGGGACAGCTTCAATGTGACCGCGCAGCTCGGCGACTTGGTTCTCGTGCCCGAGCCCACCACGTTTGTCGTGCTGCTGTTCAGCGCGATGCTTGTGCTTCGGCGTCGCCATGGCAAGCGCACCATGTCGTAAACGCCACTTTCCGAATTCATTATTCAATATCCTCGAAGTTCCATAGGAGCTTCGAAATAGGAGGGCTGGTTCCGAATCCCAACGGGATTCCGTCCCATAGCCCAGGGTTGCGGGTGCCAACCCGCTACCCTGGGATCACGCCCACCCCAAATTCAACCCCAACGGGGTTGCGTCATGCCTTACGTACGGGAGGGACGGAACCCCTTCGGGGTACAATTAAGGGTTGAACTCAATTCCCAGGGTAGCGCCTGTCGGCGCAACCCTGGGCTGTGGGACAAAACCCCTTCGGGGTAACGGAGCCTTCGGGGTAACGGAGCCTTCGGGGTAACGGAGCCTTCGGGGTAGATGAACCTTCTGGGTATAGGCAATCACAGCTTTCTCGTGCAGGTAGAATAAGACAGCTCTGTCTCTTCCCCGGTGAAAGCGTGCTATAGTTCGGGCTGGTCATTTTTTTGATTTCCAGCCAGAGCGGTTCTCATGCCTCGTCATTTCCCGAACATTCCCTTCAAGCCTGCGGCATGGCCGTTTTTTTACGGTTGGTTCATTCTGGTCGCGTCGGCGGTCGGGATTGTGAGCAGCGTTCCCGGTCAGACGATGGGGGTGTCGGCGTTCACTGACCCGCTGATCGGCTCGCTTGCCATCGACCGCACGATGCTCAGCGTGGCCTACATGGTGGGGACGATCGGCAGCGCGTTTTTGCTGACCTGGGGTGGTCGTTTGTACGATGCGTACGGTGCGCGCGCGACGGGTGGCGGTGCGGCGCTGTTTCTGGGGTTTGTTCTGTTGTACCTGTCCAAAGTGGACGTACTGTCTGCAGGGGTGGCCGGTTTGTTTGGATTCGAGGCGAATCCGTGGTCGTCGTTTGCAGTTTTGGCGCCGGGTTTTCTGTTGCTGCGTTTTTCGGGGCAGGGGATGCTGACCATGGTTTCCCGGAACATGCTGATGAAGTGGTTCGACCACCGCCGGGGCTTGGCCAACGGGGTGATGGCGATCGTGGTGCCGGTGGTCTTTTCGATGTCTCCGCTGCTGCTTCACAAGCTCATTCAGGCCGTGGGTTGGCGGGGTGCCTGGTTTTTGTTGGGCTGCACGTCTGCCACGCTTTTGGTTCTGTTCATCCTGGTCTTCTATCGCGACAATCCGGAGGCGTGCGGGTTGACCCCGGACGGCGGGTTTCAGGCAAAGCCGGGGGACCCGCGCCATGATCCGGTGCGGGACTGGACGCTCAAGCAGGCTCGCAGGACGCGGGTGTTCTGGGTGTACAATCTGGCCATTTCCCTGCATGCGCTGTACATCACGGCCCAGACGTTTCACGTGGTGTCCATCTTCGACGGCGCGGGCATCGGTGAGTCGATGGCGTATGCGACACTGATCCCGGCATCGGTCCTGACGGTGATTGTCGGGTTCGCGGCCGGTTGGATCAGCGACCACATTCGGCTGGGCTATCTGCTGGGTGTTCTTCTTGGTGGGATGGCGGTGTCCATGAGCGGAATACTGCTGCTGAGTGTGAGCACTTTCGCGGGAGTCGTCATGATCATCATCGGCAACGGCGTCGGGGGCGGGACGTTCGGGCTGCTGGCCGCCGTGACCTGGCCGCGCTTTTTCGGGCGGGCGCACCTGGGGGCGATCAGCGGCTTTCAGATGTCGTGGGCGGTGGGCTTCAGCGCGGGCGGTCCTTTTCTGTTCGGGCTTTCGCACCGTTTTTTCGGAGACTACCGGGTTGGCGTGGCCGCTTGTCTGGGATTCCTGGGACTTTTGGCGTGGCAGGCCAGCTTGATGGCGCCGCCGCCCAAGTCGCCGCCGGAAGACGACGACTGATCGTGATTGAGCAAAAAATCGACACCACTGGGTGAGACTTGGATGTCGGCGCCGTTGGCGAGTCTCACTCGGTGATGCCAGATGGCACCCGTGGGCCCGCATACTCCGAACTTATCAACGCCTGTGCCACGCCGTTCAGTTGGTGTGCAAGGGCGCGCGCCTGATCGGCACCAACCCCGATGTCAGCGGCCCCACCGAGCAGGGACTCGTGCCCGCCACCGGCGCCTTGATCGCTCCCACAACATAAAGACATTAAAGGCAAAGCCCCAAATTTTCCTTCCGTATGTGATGTCGCATAATATATCTTCCGTATAGTCGGGCAAGCTGCGGGCATTGGCTTTGCTCGAGACTTCGGCTGCTTCCGAATGTTGTGCGGAGACCCGGAGGACTATCGCTTGCAAATGCTCGAAAGATGCTTATGTTGTGTCGTGAACTGATTGAATCACTGACTTTGTTGATTGTTTTATGTCAGAATCCCGCATAGCCCAAGCCGCCGCCCGCGAACGCCGCATACTTGGACTTCTTCAGGAGTCCACGGTTGCGTCGGTGAGTGAAATTGCCCGGGTCCTGAATGTTTCCGAGGCTACGGCTCGTCGTTGCCTTCAGTCGATGGACGAGCGGAATCTGCTTCGCCGCGTTCACGGCGGCGCGACCTTGCCGGGGTTCGGGCCACGCCCGGAGCCGGTTTTCCAGGACAAGGAGGCGCTGCATCACGCGGCGAAGGAGGCGATTGCGGATGCCGCCGTCGAATTGATTGAAGACCATCAGCGCATCTATCTGGACGGCGGGAGCACAGTTTTGCTGCTGGCGCGGCGTCTGCACGGATTGGCCGACCTGACCATCGTCACGAACTCCCTGATGGCGGCGGCGGAACTGATGACCGGCTCGCACCAGCTGATTCTGGTGGGGGGCGAATTTCGCGCGCTCAGCCGGACACTGGTGGGGCCGCTGACCGCCTCGGTCATCGACAGCATCCACGTGGACACAGCCTTCATGGGCACGATCGGGTTCACCCCCGACGACGGCATGAGCACGACGAATCCGGCTGAAGCATATACAAAGGAACAGATCATGCATCGCGCAGACCGTGTGGTTCTGCTGGCGGACAGCTCGAA
>CAZSBQ010000259.1:0-5010 GCA_964604795.1 uncultured Victivallales bacterium
GGCCCCGATGCCCACGGTGGTCAGGCGCATGGATTCGCGTTCAAACCGGGTATAGGAGAGCCCGGCCCCAAACGGGTACTGAACCGCTTCCGGCCTGAACGTCTCGAAGTATCGGTAGCCGACATAGATGTCCTCAGCGTAAGGGTTGGCATCCCGGTTCCCGAAGTTTGCCGACGAGGGATAGTCCTCCAGCCGGTACGCAATGGTATCGGTGAGACGGCCGCTGGGCGAAACGTCACCGGCGAGAACCGCGGCCAGCGCGTGCCCCCCCTCCATGCCGGCGGCCCAACTGCATAGAACCGCCTTGATGGAGTCCCTCCCGTCAATCGTCTCCAGCCAGGACATGTCGATGATGTTGGTGGTGTTCAGGACAACGACAACCTGGGCGAAGTGCGCCGCGACCGCGCCGATCATGGCTTCTTCAAGAGCAGTGAGACGGTAGCTGCCACGGGCGTCGGCGCAGTCCTTGTCCTCCCCAGCCGTCCGGCCGATGAAAACAACCGCTTTGCTCGATACCGCTGCTGCCTGTCTGACAACGTCGGCCGTAAGCGGCATTTCCCGCTGGAACCAGGGCTCGGCCGCCCACCCTCCGCCCCCGTCGTCCAAAGGATTCTCCGCTACCCAGCACTCGTAAACAGCGGCCAGCTCCTCGTTGACCACAATCCTGTCATTGGCCCGCCCCCCTTCGAGCGCATTGATCTCATAGGGCACATGAACCGCGCCCCCGGAGCCCGTGCCGCTGCGATAGGTGTTGATCTGGCACCGCCCGAAAAGCGATACCGTTTCCCCCGGCTTCAGAGGCAGAGCCCCCTCCCGGTTCTCAAGCAGGACAATGCCCTCACAGGCCGCCTGGCGACTGACCAGGGCGAGGTCTGCAAGGGAATTGTCGTTAAGGTGGCTTGGCATACTATTTACTCCTCACAGACTTCTCGTGCTAAAGATCCATCACGGCGTCGGGGCCGATGGCCATGGTTCCGTCGAAGCCGTCGAGTGTTTGTTTCAGTGCGGGATTGTTGACTCGCGGCATTAACATCATTGCTCCTATCCGTTAAACATGGACTACTAGTTGTGCTCTTGCTCCCAGCATTCAGCTTTCAATTGCCATCAGCCCCAGCAATCCGCCCCAGTGGTAGAAGGCATCGCTGCGTTCGGCGTTGGCCCCCTGTCCGGTGTCCGCACAGTAGTTCTCATGGACATGCCCGTGTTCGCGCCATTCTTTAAGCAGCAGCGCCCGGGATTTGCTGACCAGGGCCTGGCGCGCCTCGGGCAGGTCGTAGCGCCGCAGACCGAGGTAGACCAGCCAGTTCATCGGCGGCCAGATGCGGCCGCGCCAGTATTCCTGTTCGGGGTAGGCCGGATCGTTGCGTGCGCAGGACGGCAGAATCCACTCGCCCCAGAATTCATCGGGGTTGAAGAAGTGCTCGTCGGCCATGCGCCGGGCTTGTTCCGCCGTGGGGACACCGGCCAGCAGCGGATAGAAATGGGTCGGGCTGAGCCGCTTCGAGAATTCGCCCGTGTCGGTACGGCGGTTGAGGAAGAGACCGGTCACCTCGTCCCAGAGACGCTGCATGGCGGCCCGGAACTGCTCGGCTCGCCCATTCAGCTCAGCGGCCTCGGCATCGCGCCCAAGCACGGCGGCAATCTCCGCCAGCGCATCGCAGTCGGCAATGTACAGCGAGGTCAGCCCCACGTCCTGCAGCAGCAGGATGTGCCGGTCGGGATCAAACGGCACGTCGTCGTACATCGGTGCGTTGTCTAGTCCGGACTCCAGTGCGGCCGCGAACCGGGTGTTGGTCGTGCTGGTTTCGCCGGCGTTGCCGACGACCGGTTGGAACGGATGCGACCCCCAGGCCAGCAATCCGTCGATCTGACGATGCTCGGGCCACCAGCGGTTCCAGGTCAGCAGATTGTCGAAGATGCTGGCGACGAACCATTTTTCCCGATACCGGTTGTAGATGTGCAGCGCGGTCAGCGAGCCGACCGGCGGCTGTGAACGGTCGCGGCTCTGAAATCCGGTCGGCGACACGAAGTTGGGCACGAATCCGTTGCCGATCCCCTCCTCGGTGACCGCGAAAGCATTGGCGTAGGCAAGCTCCTTGTTGTCCACCGCCGCCATGGCCGCCGCGAAATAGCTGTCCCAGCAGAACATGACGTAGCCGCCCCAGTTGCAGTTCCAGATGCGGCTGACCGGGCTGATGACGCGGTCGCCGAGCGGATCATAGACCGTATTCCAGGCCAGGCAGGTCTGCATGGCGTCGCGCACCTCGGCCAGGTCGCCCCAGGACTCGCTTTGCGAACTTCGCAATCTGCGGCCCGCCTCAATTCTTTTCTGTATTTCCGACAGCGTGAGTTCTGCGCCCGCCGCGAATCCGACCGGGCGGTCTGCGGGCAGAGCCAGGTATGGCGTCTGCGCCCAAATGTACGGTTCATCAACCGGTTCTTCCGTGCCATATACGCTGACTTCAATGGATTCGGACTCGGCGCGGATGCAGTTCTTGCCGTGGTGACGCACACCGCCGGGGCGGTTCCAGAGCAGGCCGACTTCCGCGACGACCAGCGGCGTACGCGGCGCCGAAACGTCCAGCGGCGTCACCAGCATGACCCATTGATCACCGTTCGCCGCCGTTTCAATCCGCCAGGTGCAGCCGCGCCAGGCCAGTTGCAAGTCCGTGTAGCCCCCGTCGTACGTGCGCAGGCCGGGATGAATTCTTTCGTCCGTCTCGTCGCGCCGCCCGATCAGCGCCTCTTTCAGATAGTCGCCGCCTGCGTAGTGCTTGAACCCGACATTGACGGCGATTCCGTGCGGCAGCAGCACGTGCGAGAGCACACTGCGCGTGTTCCAGGTGTTCCAGCCCGTCGCCAAGCGGCATAAGAAGTCATCATTGTCTTTCATCGTATTCATGGATTTGTGTCCTGTTTAGAATGTCCCGGGTTATGAAACTCTACATATCTGCCAGCGACAATCCCCGGTAGTCAATCTGGTATTCCGGTAAGTTTTGTTTGAGTCCCAGATGTCCTGCATGTCCGAATAGATCGACCCATTGATCCGGGCAAACTCCTGAAATTCATCAATCGCCAGAGTTAAGGGTGATTGCTTTGAAGCCTCGACCAGGAAGGCAAACAAATCCTTGAAATGATCCCCGAAAACGGACAGTTTCGTTGCCGCCCTGATCGTTGACACGAATTCTTCACAAAGCAGGACTTCATCGCCCGTCCGTTCCTGTTTTTCTGCATTGCATCCGTCGTTACGGTAACACGTGTTGCAATAATGGCAGGCCGGGGTATGCAAGCGATGCTTCATTGCTGTTTCGCATCTTGTCGAATATCACTTGCAGGCACTAGGCGGAAGACGGCGGTGGCGGGGGCTTCGAGATTAAAGGTGATGGTGGTGGTTTCCTCGGCAACGGTTTCTCCGGTCTTGACATCAATGACGCGGGCGGGCTCGGGCAGGTCGATGCGTTTTTCGCCCGAGCGCAGCGAGTGCAGCGCGACCAGGTGGCGGTCGGCCAGGATGATTTCGTTCTGGTCGTTGTAGATGTGCGTTCCGGAATGGCGTGCCAGGCCGCGCCAGAGTTCGGCGGGCAATTGCACGGCGGTGGTGAAGACGCTGGTCCAGCCGCCGTTGTCGTTGTCGATTCGCTTGACCGCGAGTCCGCTGTAGTTGCGGCCGGCCTTGGTCCAGACTTTGCCCAGCGACTGTCCGTCGGTGGGCAGCAGCACCGGGCCGTAGGCGAGGGGGCCGCCGATGACCTGGGCCGGGTTCATGTCCTGCATGATCGGGTGGTCGAACTCGACGGGCAGCACGCGCCTGGGATAGTTGATGTCCAGCATGTCGAAGCTGAACCCGGTAAGTCGGGCGGCGTTTTCGGCGGCAATGGTCTCGCCGTCGCTGATTCCGGAGCCGGGGCCCCAGAGTACGACATTGCCGTTTCTGAACACGGTCTCGCGCAGTAGCTTCAAGCGTTCGTCGGTGACCCGGAAAAGGTTGGGGAAGTAGAAGACGCGATGTTCCGGGAAATCCGCCCGCCGCAGATCGTCGAGCAGATAGATGCGGACCGGCACGCCGCAGCGGGCCAGCCCCTGTTTGATCTCCCACATGATCGCCTCGTTCAGGTAGCGTCCGTCGCCGTTGGTGTCATACACGCAGGTGTCGTCGATGATCATGGCGATGCCGGGGACGGTTTCGTGCGGCCAGTCGATGGCCTGTTTCATGACCTGCGCCTGGCGGCCGATGATTTCGTGGATGCCGTCGCTGGCGAACCAGTCCTCGAACACATCCATCCAGTAGTTGTGGAAGCCGCGGGTCTGGGCGGTGGCGAAATTGCGCCAGGTGACGGCCGCGAACTCGCGGTCGTTTCGAGCATTGGCGATGCGGTCGTGCCGGGCGGTGTAGGTGCGGGTGTCCATTTCGCTGAGGAACAGTTTGCCCCGCAGAACGACTGAATCGGCAATGCCTTCGGGTTCATAGGTTCCGCCGACACCGCGGGCGCGGTAGTCGTGCGGGGTGATGACCCCGTCGAGTCCGTCGCTCTCTAGCAGCGGCGCCAGGTCGATGTTTCCGGACATGGAGAGCATGTCGTTGTACGCCGGCGGCCAGCTTTTTTCGGGGTGGAAAAACCCCCAGTTGTGCCAGCCCTGCATGGTCTGCTTGAAGGTGTCGAGCAGGAAAATTCGGTCGCGGTCGGTGGCGCTTCGATGGGCGGCGATGTGGGCGCGGGTGCGTTCGCGGTAGAGCCGGGCGGTGAGTTCCAGGTAGTCCATGAGCTGCCGGGTGTCCGTGCCGGTCTGCCAGTAGAGAGAGTTTTGGACTTGATTCAACGGCTGACTGCGGAACGGCTCGGGCGGCAGCGGCGGTTCGGCCAGAGTCACGTCGTCCCGCCCCCAGGCCTCTTGCAATGCGGCGGCGGTCGTGTATTTCTCGCGCAGAAACTGGTGCCAGCGCTGTTTCATGGCCGGGCTGTGGTCGATGTTCCACCCCTCGATCACCGGCAAATGCGAACCCTCGCCGTG
>CAZSBQ010000260.1:0-4901 GCA_964604795.1 uncultured Victivallales bacterium
TGCCGTCGACGACGAGGTGCGCGCAATGCAGCCAGTAGCGCACGAAGGGTTTCCCGCTGGCGGCCTCGCTCTGGGCGATTTCATCGTCGTGGTGCGGGAACATGTTGTCGACGCCGCCGGTGTGAATATCGAAGCTCGGACCGAGGTACTTCATGCTCATGGCGCTGCATTCGATGTGCCAGCCGGGGCGCCCCTTGCCCCAGGGACTGTCCCAGGCGACGTCCCCGTCCTCCTCGTCCCATGCCTTCCAGAGTGCGAAGTCCGCAGCGCTCTCCTTGGCGTACTCGTCCTGATTGATCCGCACGCCGGGGCGCATCTGGTCGGGCTGGATTCGCCCCAGTTTGCCGTAGCCGGGAAATTTGCGGATGGAGAAGTATACGCATCCGTCCTCGGTCTGGTAGGCGAAGCCCTTGTCCACGAGCGTGCGGATCAGCCCGATCATTTCCGCAATGTGGTCGGTGGCCGCGGGATAGACTTCGGCGCGCTCGATGCGCAGCTCGTCCAGGTCCTTGAAGAAGGCTTTCTTGTATGTTGCGGTGAATTCCTGCAGGGGGACGCCCGCGGCGCGCGAGTCGCGGATGGTTTTGTCGTCCACATCGGTCAGATTCATCACCTGATTGACTTGGTAGCCTGCGTAGCGGAGGGTTCGGCGCAGCAGGTCCTCGAAAACGTAGGCGCGGAAATTGCCGATGTGGGCAAAATTGTAGACAGTGGGCCCGCAGGTGTAGAGTCCGACCTTGCCCTCCTCGAGGGGCTTGAAGAGTTCGGTTTGTCGGGACAGCGAATTGTGGAAGCGGATGGGCATACATTCTCTCCGCAAGACATTTGGGCGGTTGATTACCGATTTTTTCTGACGAATACAGGTTTAACAGCAAGCGAAGCGTAGTATAGTTGGGTTGAGCGGCTTTTCACGGGCACAGGCTACAGTTGCTCCGCAGTCAAGGGTTTTTCAAGGATTCAGGATGATCAGATTCATCGCCACGGATTTGGACGGCACCCTCATCGATCACGACGAGGGTCCGGAGGACTACGCCGCGCTCCTGCGGGCTGTGGCCGGCGTGCGCCAATGCGGCGGCAAATGGTGCATTATCACCGGCCGCCATCTGGGCGCCATGCAGACTATTCTGCGCGAATTCTACTACAAGCGCCTGGTTCCGGACTATTTGGTGGTCGAGGACGCGCGAATCTACACGGTCCGGTTGCCTCTGCGCTTCTATCCGCACTGGTACTGGAACGCCAAGATCGATGTCCGCCGTTTTCTTTTGAACCTCAAGCACCGCCGTATTCTGCGCGACCTGTCCGCCGAGCTGGAGGGCGTCGTGCCGGAGGCCGAGAGCCGCAGCCGCCCGGGGATCGACATCTGGCTTCATTGTCCGGACGAGGAGCAGGCAGGGCAGGCGGAGGCGTTTTTGCACGGACGGACCGTCGACTTGCCGGACTACCTGCTGTTTCGCTGGGGCACCGAAGTCTGTCTGAGCCCTGGTATCGGCACCAAAGCCGATGCGCTGGCGCGTCTGCAGAGCAAGCTGCACCTGCATCCGTCTGAAATCTTTGCCGTCGGCGACGGCGCCAACGACGTCCCCATGCTGCAGTCCCCCCTGGTCGGCTGGGCAGCCTGCGTGGGTAACGCCGCGGACAGCGCGCGCGCCGCCATCGAGCGCCGCGGCGGCTACACGGCAACACAAAACGGACTCAAAGGAGTCCTCGAAGCACTCGAGGCAACGGCTGAGCCCAACAGGAACCCCCCGCATGAGCAATCAACACCCCCAACAGTGGTTCCAACAATTGACCGAACGTGAAAACCGCAAAGACAGCGGAAGCGCCGGCGCCGACGCGCATGAGACGCCGCACGAACCGGAATCGTCCAGCCACGCCAGAATTCGCCGCGGCATTCGACGCGCCGCACTCCGCTGGCTGGTCGACGAACTGGCGCCCACCGGTGCAGCGCAGGACGTGGTGACACGCATCAGCCGCGTGCGTGCCGATATCGCCGCGTTCTGGAGCCGCCCCGTGCGCAATTCACAACCCGAAGGACCGGGGCGAATCCTCGATCCCCACCACACCCTGATCATCGAGTGCTTCAGCCATCGCGAACAATGCTGGCCCGATTGCGCGGACTCCGCAAGAGCCGCGCCTCAACTGGTCGAGCTGCGCCATCGCCAGGCCGAGCTGGAGTCCGACATCCGGCGCGAGGAACCCCACCTGCGCGACTCCAGCTCGCTGTTCGAAGAGTTCGCCGAATGGCACTACGACCGAACGAACAATGCCGAATACCGCCGTCTCCGCGCCGAGGTGGAAGCCCTCGAGCACGCGCTCTATGCCGGCACCCGCTTCGAGCGCATCCGGGAGGCCGCTCTCGCCGATGAGCTGTACTTGGCCGTGCCCGCGGACCTGGTCGAACCGGAGGAGTTGGCCGACGGTTGGGGGCTGCTGTGGGTGCACGATGACATGAGCGTGGAGATCAAGCGCAAGGCGATGGTGCGCGACTGCCTTCCGGATAATCGCTTTCACCTGGTTCAGAACATCGCGGCCGCCGGCCTCGGCAACACCCTGTTCGCCGCCGGCATCCGGAGTGCCGGCGACCGCACTGTCTTCGTGCGCCCTCCCCGCGGACACCGCAACCCCGAGCAACCCCAGCTCCTTCCGCCCGCACCGCCGGACACCACCGACTGAGACTCCACGCAAGGCATACATCCCCGTATATCCAAGAGGTACCCATGGCCCGAATCATCTGCTTCGGCGACAGCCTGACCGCCTGCGGCGGCGAAGACGGGCGGTGGAGCGACATCCTTTCCGACCGCTTCCCGCACCACGAATGGCTCAACAAAGGCGTGGGCGGAGAGACGTTTGCCGATGCCCTGGCACGTTTGAAACCGGATGTGCTCGACCTGTACCCCGACGTGGTCCTGGTGGAATTCGGCGCCAACGACTGGTGGCGCGACGAACGCCCGCCCCACGCCTGGGCTCGCGACCTGGAAACCATCGTCCGCGCCTGCCGCGAGTCGGGGGCGGAGGTGGTCATCCTGGGCGTTTTCGGCCCCTACCTGGACCAACACGGGAAAAGAACTACCAAACAATACGGCACCGACGAGCGCGCCGAGGCCTTTCGCGAACTGGAGCAGGAGGTTGCCGCACGCCATCACTGTTCCATCGTCGCCAACATGCAGGAGCGCATCATCGACGACCGCTGTTGCTGGGGCGACCGCAATCACCCCAATGAACTCGGCAACCGCGCCGTAGCCGATGCCGTCGAA
This sequence comes from uncultured Victivallales bacterium, assembly GCA_964604795.1. GTDB lineage: Bacteria > Verrucomicrobiota > Lentisphaeria > Oligosphaerales > CAZSBQ01 > CAZSBQ01. The sequence goes on from CAZSBQ010000260.1 coordinate 3,255, forward strand.
GCGCACGTCGAGGCGATTCTCGGCGAATCCGCGCGCTCCGTGCGCACAAATCCCCTGCTCACCCTGCGCGACCGCTGGCTGGAAGCCGCGGAGCTTGCGGGCGAGTGCCTGGCCGCCGTTCACGGCGACCGGCGCCTGACCTTCGAGCAGGCCGACGCCCATATCCGCCCTCTGGCACGAGCGTTGTGGGACCTCGCTGGCGAAAAGCGCCCGCGCGTCGCCGTCTTTCTGCCCAACTGCCTCGAATACTTTCTTCTCTATTGGGCGGTTGCCCGAGTCGGCGGGGTGATCGTGCCGCTGAATCCCGGCCTGAAGGAGGAAAGCCTGGCCAATGTTCTGGCCGGTGTGCAAGCGGACATTTTGGTGGTGCGCAATCGCTTTGACGCCACCGTCCTGAGCCGGGCGCAGGAATTGGACATCCCCGTCGTTGCAGTCGATCCCGCGGGAACCGCTTTGCCCGCGTTCTCCGCTTTTCTGGAAGGCGCCGCCGAACCACCGGCCGTCGAGGTGGGGGCGGACGACCTCGCGATCATCATGCACACCTCAGGAACCACTGCCCAGCCGAAAGGCTGCATGATGCGCCACTCGGACCTGCGCTTCAACGCCGCCGCCGCCATCAACGCGCATCAGTTTGCGCCCGGCGACGTCCATCTGCTGGTCAATCCCATGTTTCACTGCACCGCCCTCTACAGCTCCCTGCCCACCGCCGCCTACCAGAAGACGCCCGTGGTGATCACCGCCGACACCGGCGCCGAAAACCTGATGGCCCTGGTGGAAACCGAGCGGATCACCACCTTCCTGAGCGTGCCAACCGTGTTTCAGCGCATCACGGAGTGCCCGGAACTGGACCGGTTTGACGCCTCATCCCTGCGCCTGCTCGCCTATGCCGGTTCAATGATGCCGGTGAACACCATCCAAAAACTCCGCGCCGCCTTCCCGGAGGTCGAGCTGCACAACTTCTTCGGCTTGAGCGAAACGATCTCCATGACCCATGTGCTCACCGGCGAGGACGCCGTCGAACGCCCCGACTCCATCGGAAAACTCCTGCCGTTTGTCGACGCCAAAGTCGTCGACGACAGCGGAGCTGCATGCGATCCCGGCACACCCGGAGAACTGCTGTTCGCCCGGGAAAACGTCATCCCCGGATACTTCAACCAACCCGCCAAACTCGACGAGGCGCTGATCGAAATCGACGGTCGCGCCTGGTTCCGCACCGGCGATCTCGCCGAGGTCGACGAGGATGGCTTCTTCTACATCCGCGGCCGCAAAAAGGACATGATCATCGTCGGCGGGGAAAACGTCTTCGCCGCCGAGGTGGAAGCCGTTCTGACCGAGCTGCCCGGACTGCGCGAGGCCGCCGTCGTCGGCATCCCCGCCACCGGCGTGCGCGCAAGCCTCGGCGAGCTGATCAAGGCCTACGTCGTTGCCGATCCCGACGCGGACACGCTCACCGAAACCGACATCCGACGCCATTGCCACCGCCGACTGCCCTCCTTCAAGATTCCCCACCTCCTCCAGTTCATCGACCACCTGCCCCGCAATGCCGTCGGTAAAGTCAGCAAAACCGACCTGCCCCCAACCTGACTCCAAGAGCGGTCCGGGACCGGTGCGGCCGAATTCGCCCCGTTTTCATTACCTCCCGAACTC
>CAZSBQ010000261.1:0-4887 GCA_964604795.1 uncultured Victivallales bacterium
TAATTGGACACGAAACACCAAAAACAAGACAAATTCGCACCCCGCATTCCAAGGATCCTTGTGTGCCGGTTCCGATTCGCAGCGCAGGGCAATTCCTTTCTGAGGTAGGGGGCGGTGTGATTTTTCCCGATGGAGAGGGCGAGACTCCGACGAGCCGGGGTGACGGACACTGGAACTCCGGGTGTCCCGTCGAAGGCGGAATCCTCTCGCGGATGAAAAGGGAATCCCACGGATGGCAAAGCCGACCCACGGATGAAGAGGCACAGGAAGAAGGGGAAAGTGCCCGCAGAGGCATCAATGACATGCGAATAAACCGGCATAATGTTCGCGTATGTTCTTCACCCTATTCCTCTTGAATCATCCGTGGGACGGCTTTGCCATCCGCGGGGCCGTTTTGCCATCCGTGGTATTGTAGCCATAAGAAATTGAGCCTCGACCGGTTCACCGCTGAAACCGCCGTTTGAACAACGCTGTCAGCAATTGCCAGGCGAGCCAGGCGGGTCATACTTCCCCCCTACAGAGTAGAGGGCGCGGCCTCCGCGCCCGCTCGTCGCCCCCCCCGGTCGTCGGGGCGCCGACCTCTACTTTTGCAGGTGCAGGCGGCCTGCCTCGCCATTCGTTCGACGGGGGGGCTCGACGGAGTCTCGCCCTCTCCAATGGGGCCAGCGCTAGTTTTACATTCCCACACAATCTATTGCAGGAGAAAAATTTACACGTTAGAAAAGAAGTGCCCTGCCTGAGCGGTCCTCCGATTTGCTTTTATGAATTGAATGCCCACATTGCTTTGGTCGTTCAATGAAACTTGGGGACTGGCGATTTGTGGCGCTCCACCACTATGGCAAAGTCAAATTGGAGGACTCTCGTTTAAGCTCGCAAAGACATAAATAAAAGCAAATCGGAGGACTCGCCTAGCCCATCAAAAAAGAGGAGCGGCTTCGCCCTCGACTTCTATGTCATTGACTCAAGCGGAGGCTGTCAGATGGCTTGTTCGCCGCGTTCACCGGTGGCGATGCGGGTGGCTTTCTCGACGGGGAGGACGTAGACCTTGCCGTCGCCCCGCAGCCCGGTGTGGGCTGCGGCTTCGATGGCTTCGATGACAGCATCGGTCAAGGTGTCCGAGCAGAAGGCTTCGATTCGGACGACGTGATGGAATTCGTCGGGGTTGTGCTCAGCTCCGCGGCCTTGTCCGAAGCCGCGAGCTTCGCTGACGGTCACTCCGGTTAGGCCTTCGACGTGGTGCAGAGCCAGTGTCACGTTGTCTAGGCGATAGGCTTTGATGAATGCTTCGATCTTTTTCATGAATTATGGCTCCTTATGGATGCTGGTTTGGTATGTGCGGGTGCTTCGCGGTCGACGCGGATGGCAAACCACTTGTAGAGCGCCGGCAGGACGAGCAGGGTCAGGATGGTGGACGTGACCAGCCCCCCAATCACCACAGTGGCCAACGGACGCTGGACCTCGCTGCCGGTGCCGGTGGCGAACAGCAGCGGGATCAGCCCGAGCGCGGTGGTGATGGCGGTCATCAGGACGGGGCGGACCCGGAGCGTCGCGCCTTCGACGCTGGCCTCGTCCACGGTTTTGCCTTCCCGAAGCAGTTGATTGAGGTAGGTCACCAGCACCATGCCGTTTTCCAAGGCGATGCCGAACAGGGCGATGAAGCCAACCGAGGCGGGCACGGAGAGGTTTTCGCCAACCACCCACAGGCCGAGAACGCCGCCGACCAGCGCCATGGGAATGTTCAGCAGGATCAGCGCCGTGTTCTTCAGCGAGTTGAAGCTCAGGTAGAGCAGGAAGCACAGCAGCGCAAGCGTGACGGGAACGACCACGGCGAGGCGGGCGTTGGCCTTTTGCGCCAGCTCGAACTGCCCGCCCCAGGACACGAGATAGCCAGACGGCAACTTCACCTCCGCGTCAATGATGCGGCGGGCCTCTTCGACAAAGCTGCCGATATCTCGACCGACGACGTTTGCCTGCACGGTGACAAACCGCTGGGTGTTCTGTCGCGTGATCTGGCGGGGACCGACCAGTGTCTTGATCGTGGCCAGGTCGTCCAAGGGGATGCGCATACCATCGGGCGCGGTGACGAGCAGCTGTTCGATATCCTCCTGGGTATCCCGGAACGTCTTCTGGTAGCGGACATAGATGTCGAAGCGCCGGATGCCGTCGAAGACCTGCCCGGCCTCGATGCCGCCCACGGCGGCACGGATGGTTTCCTGCACTTCGGAGAGGTTGACTCCGTAGCGGCCCAATGCTTCGCGGTTCGGGCGAATGAGCAACTGCGGCGCGCCAACCATCTGGGCCGACTGGACATCGGCCGCACCGTCGATTTGCCGCACGGCGGCGGCGATTTCATCGGCTTTGGCCTTGAGGGTGGCCAGATCGTCTCCGAAGAGTTTAATGGCCAGTTCGGCCTTCACGCCGCCGATCATTTCGTCCACGGTCAACTGGATCGGCTGGGTGATGTTGGCCGCCATGCCTGGGAAGTCCTCGAGCACGTGGCGGATGTCGTCCTCGATCTCGGGCTGCGTCTTCTCCGGATTGGGCCACTGGGACTCTGGTTTGAGCACGACGAAGCTGTGGATCACATTGATTGGTGCGGAGTGCGCGCCGACTTCCCCGCGGCCGACCCGCGTCACAACTTTGTCGACCTCCGGCAACTGAAGAACGCGCCGCTCCATGCGCAACGTCATCTGTTTGGATTCGGACAGGGCGATGGAGGGGGCGTAGGTTGCGTTGATCATGATGTCGCCCTCGTTGAGCCGGGGCGTGAACTCACTGCCGAGGCGGGGAAAGATCGCGGTCCCGGCCGCGAGCAACACCACGCCCAGCGCTACCGCCGCCCAGCGCCGATGCACGAAGAACCGCACGAGCGGCCGATACACTGCCAGGATGGCGCGGACGATCACGTTTTCGTCAGGTCTTTCCGCCGGATGTTCCTGCGCGGCGTTCGGGGGCTGTTGACGGCCAAGACGGGCAAGCAACCATCGTCGAATGCGAGCCTGGGGGCTGGTGCCCGTTGCCGGCCGCCGCATGAGCAGGTCGGCAAAGACGGGAGCGGCGAGCAGCGCGAAGATCAGCGAGCCGAGCATCGCCAGCGCCACGGTGTAGGCCAGCGGCCGGAAGGTTTTGCCCTCCACGCCGGTCAGCGTGAACAGGGGCAGAAACACCACGATGATGATTGTGATGGCAAAGACGATGGGCCGGCCCACTTCGTGGCAGGCGCGGGCGATCACGTGGACGCGGGATTCGTCGGGGAGGGACTCGCGCAACATGCGGTCCACGTTTTCGACCATGACGATGGTGCCGTCGACCATCATGCCGATCGCGATGGCCAGCCCGCCGAGCGACATGAGATTGGCCGAGATATCGAAGTAGCCCATGGCCAGCGTGGCAAAGAGCACGGAGAAGGGGATGGACAGCGCGACCACGACCGCCGGACGCAGCCCACCCATGAACACCAGCAGCACCAGTGCGACCAGCCCAATTCCCTGGAGCAACGCATTCTGCACTGTGGCGACCGACGACTGGACCAGTTCGCTCTGCTCGTAGTAGGGCACGATCTTCACGCCCTCGGGCAGGGCTTTCTGCACCTCGGCAAGTTTGGCCTCGACGCGGTCGATCACGGTGGAGGCGTTGGTGCCGTAGAGCTGGATCACCATGCCGGAAACGACTTCTTCGTGTCCGTTCTGCGTTTGCAGGCCCCGGCGGATCGCTCCGCCGATCTCCACATCCGCGACGTCGTTGAGGTAAATCGGCCGTCCGTCCACGGTTTTGACCACGATGTTGGCTAGGTCGTCCAGGCCCTGAGCCAGTCCGTCGGAGCGAACGGTGAACTGTTCGCCGTTGCGTTCCAGGAACTGGGCGCCGACATTCAGGTTGTTTTCCTCGACTCGTTCAATCACGTCGTGCAGGGCCAAGTCATAGCGCAACAGCGCTTGTGGATTGATGTTGACTTGGTACTGCTTTTCGTAGCCGCCGATGCCCAGCACCTCGGTAACGCCGGGCACCGTCTGGAGCTGATACTTGACGATCCAGTCCTGCATGGTCCGCAGTTCCGTCGGCGAGTATTGCTCCGTCTTGTCCTCTAGGTTGTAGTAAAGAATCAGCCCCATGGCGGTGGAGATCGGCCCCATTTCCGGTTCACCGAATCCTGCGGGAATCTGCTCGCGCGCCTTTTGCAGTCGTTCGTTAACCAGTTGGCGTGTAAAATAAATGTCCATGTCGTCTTGGAAGTAGATGCTGACGACGGACAGTCCGAAGTTGGAGACGCTGCGAATTTCAGAGATGCCGGGGAGCCCGTTCATGGCGCTCTCGACCGGGTACGTGACGTATTTTTCCACCTCCTCGGGTGCCAGTCCCTCGGTGACGGTGAACACCTGCACGAGGTTCGGCGAGACGTCGGGGAACGCGTCGATGGGCAGGGTACGGTAGGACCAGTAGCCCGTCCCCATCACGATCAGTGCCAGCACAACGATCATCAGTCGGCTGCGCAAGGCGAAATCAATAAGCTTCGTTATCATGACATATCCTTCCAGCTTGTTTGCTTCAGTGGGCGTGGCCGGCGTGCTCCAGGGCGGAGCTGTTGTACTGAGACTTGAGCGTCAGAACACCGGTTGCGGCATATCGCTGTCCAGGGCGCAGTCCTTCCCGAATCTCGACATGCCCCTCGGTTCCGCGACCGAAGCGCACAGGGCGCGGCTTCAAGCCGTCTCCGCTTTCGACAAACACTACTTGCCGGCCGTCCATCCCGATGACCGCGGACCGCGGAACAACCACGTCGGCCGTATCATGCCCTGTTTCGATTACGCCCTCAACGAAGAGGCCGGGCCGCCAATGGCCTTCGGGATTGTCGAGCACAATGCGGGCAAACGCAGTGCGCGTGGATTC
>CAZSBQ010000262.1:0-4885 GCA_964604795.1 uncultured Victivallales bacterium
AGATTCGGCGTGTGAATCTCATCGTTGCCGAGTGCGCGAATGGTGTTGAAGCGCTGATCGTCGGTGAAAAAAAACAGTACATTGGGGCGTTTTGTCATAAGTTCGTCCTTTCGCGTCAATTGACGGATTGGCATTGCAGAAAAAAGGCGCGCATCCCGAGTCTGGGGATGCGCGCCTTGCAGAATTCGGGGCCGCAGGCCCGGGCATCGGACGGAAATCAGGCTTTCATGCCGCATTTGCCGCAAAGCTTGACCATGCGGGATTTTCCGCTGACGCTGTAGCGGCGCACGGCGCTGAACTCGCCCTCTCTGGTGCCGCAGTCATCGCACGGCCCGCCGATGACGTGACGCGGTCCCTGACTTTTGTTTCCTTCTTTGGCCATGATTAAGTCCTCCTGAAACGTTGCGCCGTCGGCTTTAGAGACGGCAGTTGACAAACGCAAGGCATGTACAATAGTTTGCCTCCCACACGTTGCAAGCCGAATCCGTAAAATTCCCGTCAGTGCCGCCCGCTTTGGCGGAAACCGACAGCAACCCCGCAAGGCAACCGTCAGCAAAGCGACCACCATGACCCTCGTTCTGGCCACAGGAAACAAAAACAAGGTTCGCGAAGTTCGCGAAATTCTCGAGCCCGCGGGCATCGAAGTCATCGGAGCGGACGAGGCGGGAGGAATGCCCGAGGTCGAGGAGGACCGCTCAACCTTCGCGGGAAACGCCGCAAAAAAGGCGTTGGAGTGCGCCCGCGCCCTGGGCAGGACCGTCCTCGCCGACGATTCGGGTTTGGCGGTCGACGCTCTGAACGATGCCCCCGGCGTCCATTCCGCCCGGTATGCGGGCGAACACGGCAACCACCCCGCCAACATCGACAGGGTGCTTCGGGAGCTGAACGGCACAAAAGACCGGCGCGCCCGTTTCGTCTGCGTCCTCGCAGTCGCTTCTCCGGATGGCCGAGTGGCAACCGTCGAGGGACAGGTCCGCGGACGCATTGCCGAAGCCCCGGTCGGAGAGGGAGGATTCGGCTACGATCCGATCTTCATCCCGGAAGGGCACGAAAAAACCTTTGCCCAATTGCCCGCCGAGACCAAAAACAACCTCAGCCACCGCGGCGATGCCCTGCGCAAACTGGTCACTGACGCCGTGCTCGACGGATTTTGACACTTCCGGGGGCGGTTCAAACTCGGCATTTCAGCCTCCTGGGACACGCAAGTCCAACGCCGTTTCCGGATGAGCTGGGTAGACGCTTGGATATCCTTCCCGCTGTCCGTCAGCGTCGGCGCAGCAAGCGTCCATCCCCCTAAAAGCATGGTGACATTTCGCCCGAATGCTTTACGCTTCGGCATTTGCAAGTATCGAGGAGGGGAGGCGAAGAAGCGCAAAGAGAGAAGAGCTGAAAGGGGAAGAGGGCTGGAAGCTTAACACGCTCTGGTGTCAACAATTTAAGGCCTTGCGGCCCCGATGTATTCTTGTTCAGAGGTCCAAAGCTTCGCAGCCCTCACCTCACCATACCACGCATTGGCGCTTGTGCAAGCGAAGCTGGCTCGATGAGCGCGTTTTTTTTCGCTAAACCGGGGGAGCGGTCCCAGCCAAGCATCCTTCGCGTCCGCTGGCACAGCCTCGCAGATGGCGCTACAGTGCGGCGAACGTTGCACGGATTCAGAACACATTCATAATTTGAGGAGAAACCATGCGCACCGGCACACGCCCCAACATTCTTCTGGCTCTGGCGGACGACGCCTCTCACTTTTCGGCCTACGGTCACGACTTTGTTCGAACACCGAACTTCGACCGCATGGCCGCCGATGGCGTGCTTTTTCAGCGGGCCTTCACAACCAACCCCAAGTGCGCGCCCTCGCGGGCGAGCATCCTCACGGGCCGGCACACCTGGCAAAACCGGGAATCCTGCCTGCACTCGAATTTTTGGCCTGAGAATCTTCCCGTGTATCCCGACTACCTGTCCGCGGCGGGATATCATGTCGGGTTCACCGGCAAGCCGTGGGCGCCGGGCAACTGGAAGCGCTGCGGCCGCACCCGGAACCCGGCGGGCGACGAATACAACGAGCACACCCTGACTCCCCCCGAAGGATCGCTGATCGGAAACACCGACTACGCCGAAAACTTCCGCAGCTTTCTGGCGGACGGAGACCCGAATCAGCCGTTTTGCTTCTGGTACGGCATCCGCGAGCCCCACCGCGGCTATCAATTCGGGGAAGGACGCAGAAACGGCAAGCAGCTCGAAGAAATCACGGAAATTCCCCCCTACTGGTCCCAGGACGACATCGTCCGCGAGGACATGCTGGACTACGCCTTCGAAATCGAGTGGGTCGACAAGCAGTTCGGCAAAGCCATCGAAATTCTGGAGGAGCAGGGCGAACTCGAGAACACCCTGGTCATCATGACCTCCGACAACGGCGCACCGTTTCCGCGCGTCAAGGGACAAATGTACGACGACGACTTTCGGTTGCCGTTCGCGGCAATGTGGAAGGGGAAAATCACGGGCGGCAGAAGCGTCGAGGACCTGATCAGCTTCATCGACATCGCCCCGACGATCCTCGAGGCCGCCGGATTGCCGACACCACCGGACATGGCGGGGACGAGCCTCTTCGACATCCTCCGCGCCGACGGCTCGACCACCGCCACCACCGACCGAACCCGAGCGTACATGGGGCGGGAACGGCACGACCTGGGCCGAGAGGGCGACCTCGGCTACCCCGTTCGCTGCATCCGCACACCCCAATACCTCTACTGCCGAAACTTCGCGCCGGAACGCTGGCCGGCAGGCAATCCGGAAACAAACTACACCAACTGCGATCCGTCACCCACAAAAACACGCATCCTCGAACTCAAGGACGAGGGCGAAACCGGCTTTTTCCAACTGTCCTTCGGCAAACGACCGGCCGAGGAGCTGTTCGATGTCGAGGCCGATCCCTACTGCCTGAAAAACCTTGCCGGGGATCCCGACTATGCCGAACTGAAGGCGCAACTTTGGGAAGAACTCCAGACCAAGCTCGAGGAAACCGGCGATCCGCGCATCCGCGGCAACGGCGACGTCTTTGAGACCTACGAATATGTTGGTGCCACGCCCCATTCCTGGGAAAACCACCTCAAACAGGCACGGGAAGCGCCAGCAGAGAATAAGGAAAAAAGGAAAAAGCAATGACTAAGCGCGAAGTCATCCAATCGGTTCTCGAGGGTGAACGTCCCCCCTATGTCCCGTGGTCGTATTCGTTTACACAGGAAGCCGGTGAAAAATTGAAGAGCCATTTTGGCGTCACGGACTTGGCGTCTGCCCTGGGCAACCACCTGCTGGAACTCGGCAGTGGCCTGGGATTTTTCGAAGACCTTGGCAACAACCGGGTCAAGGATGTCTTCGGTGTCACCTGGGACAGGAGCGTGGACAAGGACATTGGCAACGTTGAGTCCCCCCGCCTGGCGAAGCCCACTCTGCGCGGCTACACCTTTCCCGATCCAACCGACGAGCGATTTTTCGCCGACATCCCCACGAAGCTGGAGCGTTTCGGCGACCGCTTTCGGGTCTTCGCCATCGGCTTCTCCCTGTATGAGCGAGCCTGGACGCTGCGCGGCATGGAAAACCTCATGCTCGACTTCATCGATCATCCGGATTTCGTGCGCGAACTCCTGCACGCCATTGCCGACCACAACATTGCCCAGGTGAAAAAGGCGCTCACCTATGAGATAGACGCCGTCTACTTTGGGGATGACTGGGGGCAGCAGCAGGGGCTTCAAATGGGACCGCAGCTTTGGCGCGAGTTTATTTATCCGGAGCTTGAGCGAATGTACGGCGCAGTCCGGGAGGCGGGAAAACACGTGTTCATCCACTCCTGCGGGGATGTGGACGAGCTGTTTGAGGACCTCATCGACATCGGGCTCGGCTGTTTCAACCCCTTCCAGCCGGAGGTTATGGATGTCGCCTCGCTTATCCGTCACTATCGCGGTCGTCTGACGTTTCACGGCGGACTGTCCACCCAGAAGACACTGCCCTACGGGACACCGGCGGACGTGCGGGAGGAAACCCGGACGTTGATTTCCCTGGGGCGGGCGGGCAGCTATATCTTTTCCCCTGCCCATGCCGTGGAAGGCGATGTCCCGCTCGAAAACATGCTGGCGTTCATCGACGAAGTGTCGAGCCAGCCCGGCATCCGCTCCGCTGGAGCATGAGTTGGCCACCCTGAGCAGTAATCAGTGACCAGTTATCAGTCATCAGTTATCAGTGACCTCATCAGTGATCAGTCATCAGTGATCAGTGACCAGTCATCAGTAATCAGGACCAGTGGATCAGTGACCAGTAATCAGTGGACCTAATCAGTGACCCAGTGAGCAGTTTTCAGTAATCAGGACCCGATTGATTGAAACCGTTTGCACAGTGTTGCATACACAATTTCAGAACTCTTGATCTCCTGGCATAGATTGACCTCGAACGGCATTGCCGTTGCGGAAAATGGGGGCACTACAGGAAATGTAGTGGGTGGGGTAGCTTAACGCCCCCAACGGGCTCGTCCCGTTGGAGCGCATGATCTGAATTCAGATCGCGCCATGTCCCCCCTCCTCCCGCCGACGGCGGGAGGGCGCTGTCACCGTATAAGCATGATCCTATTCACCACGGGGACAAGCCCCGTGGGGTCTCTCCGAACTGAAAAAAATCATAATTCAATATTCAACATTCATTATTCAATATTCTCTTCCTGCAGTTTTATTGGAGCTTTTAGGTTTTGACTCCGTAATTGCCGGGCGAGCCTGGTGAGTCATACTCCCCCCACCCCCCTACAGAGTAGAGGGCGCGGCCTCCGCGCCCGGCCGACGTGCTCCCCGGTCGTCGGGGCGCCGACCTCTACTTTTCCAGGTGCAGGCGGCCTGCCTCGCCATTCGTT
>CAZSBQ010000263.1:0-4864 GCA_964604795.1 uncultured Victivallales bacterium
CGTCGAGCCGGGGGGCGGCCGACACTGGAACCCCGGGTGTCCCTTCGAAGGCGACCGCCCCCCGCGGGCCGTCGAGGCGCCGGCCCCTACCAAGTGGAGGGCGCGGCCACCGCGACCGCCCCCCGCGGGCCGTCGAGGCGCCGGCCCCTACCAAGTGGAGGGCGCGGCCACCGCGCCCCCCCCGCGGGCCGTCGAGGCGCCGGCCCCTACCAAGTGGAGGGCGCGGCCTCCGCGCCCCGTGTCGGTCTCCCGATGACGATGCGTTTCCCGGCGCAGGCAACCCGCCTCCGCCATTCGGCAAACGACGGGGCTCGACAGAGTCTCGCCCTCTCCAACGCGTCCCGCGCGAGATGTGTATTGTTTGCGCAATCTGTTGCTGAAAAGCATTTTCCACGTTGGAAAACAAGTGCCCTGAGGCGCTTTCCAAGGGCGTTGCAATTGCGAAGTTCGCGAGGTACATTTCTTCCTGTCGTTGTGTGCCACAACAATACCCGCCCGTAGTAGGATGAGACAGCTTGTAGTTCCCCCTTCAGGGGGACATTTTGGCCGCCTCGGATACCCCCTGGGTGAGGCTTGCCGAAGCAGAATTTCGGCAATTACCCCGACACCCGACACCTGAACACTAAACCCTCCTCAAGTCTCATAGGAGAAGCGGCGATGAAGACGATTTCCAATGCCCGCATCCGGGATTTTCTTTGCGCGTTTTCATGCACGGCGGTGATGCTTGTCGGGTTGTCGACTCGCGGGGGTGAACCTGCCGTGTTCGAGCTGTCGCTGACCGAGGGATGGAACTTGGTATCCGTTCCGATCGAACCAGATAATCCGTCGGTGACCGCCGTCTTCGGCGATGCGGTCCGCGGCCCGGTGTGGGCGTGGGACGGCGATCACTACCGTGCGGCGGAGGACATTTCACCCGCAGTGGGATACTGGGTCTACGGCATTGAGGGGCTGGATGCGGAGGTCGGCGGAGTCCGCACCGTGGCGGGAACACTGGCGTCCGTCAACGCAACCCCGCTCACATCGGGCTGGCACTTGGTGGGGCCGGTACTCTCCGATGGCGGGACGACGAGCCTTCCGCTGCCGCTCGCCACCGTACCGCGGGACGTCTCGCCTTCCGCCGTCTGGCAATATGGAGGGAACGGCTACGAGGTGCGCGCGGAGCTGGGCATGGGCGCCGGCGCGTGGATTTGGCTGGATAACCATGCCTCCGTGCTTCTCTCTCAGTCCCCCCGCTTTGCGGGCGCAGGCCTGCTGTATTCGCCGCGCCCCCAGGCCCTGAAGGTTCACTGGCCGGCGGCGGCCGACGGCGACGTGACCTACGCGGTCTATCTTGCCCCCGACGGCACGGATCCGTTGGTGGCCGAAGCCAACCGCCGAGCCACGCTTGAGCACGACCGTCGCTCGTACACGGCGGAGGGCCTCGATCCCGCGCAGACCTACGCCTGCGTCGTTGTCGCCGAGGATGCAAACGGCAACCGCAGCCGCACCGGACGCGAGCCGCTCAAGGCCATGCCGCAGGCGCCCGAAGCGGAACTCCAAACAAACCTGGTGGTTCATGATTTGGACGCCGATGGCTATGAAGTTTTGGACGTGATGGAGACCGACACCGTTGACGGCGTGACGTTGATCCTCGAATCCGCCTTCGGCTTGTCCGTTGACGAGGCCATACTCTTCGCGAACCCACGCGGTCAGGACTTGCTGAGAATCATATCCATAAACACCACTGATACCGGTCCGGACGAACTTACTGCTGAGGTCATCTCTCTAGCCGACATCCTCGGCAATGCGCAATTGGACGCGCAATTTCAGCTGCCCGCTCCAACCACCGTCCAATGGCAAACAAGTGACTCGGATGAAGCAATCCACATCGGCAGCGAGGGTTTTCTCGCACTGACGCAGTCCAGGGGTGACGGGGACGAGCCAACCGCCGGCGGCACGATGCCCTTCTCCGGGGAACGGGAACTGGCCCCCGGCGTGCGTTTGGCCTACGACCTTCAGTTTGCCCCCAGGATCGACTGCCGAATGCGCTGGGACGAGCAGGCGGGGCTGGACGAGTTCCTGTTCTCCCTTGACGGCGAGCTGTCCAGCTCGGTGCGGCTCTCGGTCTCGTCGACTGAGGTGGTTGACATACAACAGCAAACCGTTGAACTCGGCGAGGTCCGACACCGCCATCGATACTCGGTCGGCGAACTACCCATTATCCAGGAGATTACCGTCAAGCTTCTGGCGGATGTGTCCGCAGCAAGTCAGGCGGGAGCCTCCGCGGCCGTGCACATGAGCGAAACCGACACCGTCGGCATGAGTGTCGAATTCACCCACGGCACTTGGCAGGCCACACACGTTAATGCGCAAAGGCCGGAGGTCACCTTCGATCTGCCCGCCGCTGCAAACCTGAACGCCGAGATTGCCGTGTATCCGGTTGTCTCCTTCACCTTCTACTCCGCCGAGGGCGTGGAGCTCGAACGCCGCTCGAACCTGCAATGGGACATGGCCCGGCGGTTCTTCCCCCCGCCCACGGAAATCACAAAACTGGATCTCACCACGCGGACCGATCAACGTGTGACGGTGCGTCCCGCGATTCTCGGACTGGCTGCGGACGACAGCTTCGCTGACGAACAGCGGACGCTCGACCCCACCCCCTTGTTCACGCTGCCCGAGGTGCAATTTCAGCCATCACCCTCCTCGGAGACACTCGTCGAAGCCCCGCTCGAATTGGAAGTGACGGTAACCGACGGAGTCAACAACCCAGTTGACCCGGAGACCATTTTTTGGATTATCGAGGACAGTCCCGGCCTCGTTCCCCGCTCCGCGCTGTCCGTGTCCGGCGACCGTTTGTCCGCCGAACTCACCCCTCCGCTCGTCGGCGAGTACACGGTGCGCTGCTCGGTGCGCGGCAGCAGCAACGCGGGTTTTCCCGGCAGGCAATCGGGGACCGTCACCGTGGAGGCCGTCAATGAGACCTATCGGGTCATAGATCTCGCGGGCGGCCCCGATGCGGAAAGCTACCCCGTCACCCGGCATCTCAGCATCGACGATCCGCAACACGAAATCTACAAGACCACTTCCCTGCTTCTGCGCCGGATCGCCGCCGCCGACACCATCTTCACGATGGGCTCGCCCGAGGGAGAAATCGGCGCCGGCACCGATGAGACGCCGCACGAAGTGTCGTTCACCAACGACTACTTCATCGGCGTCTTCGAGATAACCCAGCAGCAGTGGGAGCTGGTCATGGGCGAACCCGCCGGTCAGTATCCCGGCGACACCCGCCCGGCGGAACAACTCAGCTACGATGACATCCGGGGCGCGGCCGTCGGCGCCAGCTGGCCCGCCACCCGCGCCGTCGGCGGCGATTCGTTCGTCGGGCGGCTCCGCGAGCGCACCAACTTGCCCTTCCTGGACCTGCCCAGCGAGGCGCAGTGGGAGTTCGCCTGTCGCGCAGGCACGACCACCGCGCTGAACAGCGGCGAAAACCTGTCCGAAGAACAAAATGAGCCCAAACTGGATCCGCTCGGACGCTATTGGTACAACGACGGAGAAAGCCAGCAGCACGCCCCCGTCGGAAGCTACCAGCCCAACACCTGGGGACTGCACGACATGCACGGCAACGTCGCCGAATGGTGCCTGGACTGGTACGCCGAGTATCCGACAGCCTCCGTCACCAACCCCGCGGGACCAGACACGGGCACCAACCGCGTGCTGCGCGGCGGCTCGTGGCTCGATCCGGCGAAGAACTGCCGCTCGGCTGCTCGAACCTCCGCACCCAACGACAACCGCAGCCACGAGCGCGGATTCCGCATCGCCTCGCTCGCACCCGGAAAACCGAGGATAATCTCCTTCATCCCTGCGCAAGCCCCCCCCGGCACCGAAATCACCATCAACGGCAACGAATTCATCGGCACCCAATCCGTCGAGTTCAACGGCGTCCCCGCTCCCCGCTTCACCGTGGATTCGGACACACGCCTGCGGGCCACCGTGCCGGACTCGGCAACCATCGGCCCCATCACCGTGACCACTCTCGTCGGCACGGTCGCAAGCGCAACCGGCTTCGTCGTGACCGAGCCTATAGATGCACCCGCGTTCATGCAGAGTGCCGTCGGCTGGTCCGCGGACTCCGCAAGCGTCTCGACCACCACCGAGATGACCGCCGTCGACGGCGATCTCTACCTGGTTGCCGTATCCGCCAAGCCCCATACCCCCGTTGTCGAAATCACCGGTTTGGGTCTCGCGTGGATCCGCGTCCGAGCGCAGTGCGGCGCCCGCAGCCAAACCGGAGTCGAAGTTTGGATGGCACGGGGTACCCCCGAGAGCGACGAAACAGTCCAGGCCACCCTGGAAAGCCAAGCGTCTTCAGCGGTCATTGCCGTCTCCCGATACACCAACGTTCGTTCCGACTCCCCCCTGGGCGCCATTGTTTCGGCCAACACCAACGGCATCGACGGCGACTGTTCCGACGAAGGCGAAGACTCCGACGAGTACTCGTTCAGCATCGGTGTTCAGAGCGAAGCATCACGGGTGTTTGTGGCTCTCGGCAAACGGCGCCGAGAACTCGCCCCCGGCACCGACTATATTCTGCGCGGCGAAGGTACCGCGGACACCGGCAGCAGCGGCGACGACAGCTCCGTGGCCGTTCTCGACCGCCTGGCCGCCCCCTTCACCAACGTCCCGGTGAACGGCAAGCTCAGCTGGATATCCGACTGGGCCGCTGTCTCCGTCGAAATTCCCGCCAACAACACGAACTGAGCGGCGTAGAAGACATCCACCCTCCAACTGCCCCTCCCGAACTCCGTGCGGCGCCGACGGCCCCCCCATATAGTACCACCGGCCTTTAGGCCGCGTGAATCGAAGACGCGGGCTGAAGCCCGCG
>CAZSBQ010000264.1:0-4797 GCA_964604795.1 uncultured Victivallales bacterium
ATTCCGTGGGGGATTCTGGGCAACGAGTCGTGGGGCATCACTGTGGGGTTGATGCCTTGGTATGTTGTGATGCTGGTCTGCATGATTGTAAACATACTTTTGGGGGTGGCCGTGTTTTGGGTGCTGGCACCCATTCTGCAATGGCTGGAGCGGTTCCGCTGGTTTGCCCGCTGGGTGGAGCCGGTTCTGCTGCGCACGCAGAGAAAACTGAAGCCCTACGTGGACCGCTACGGCGAGATCGGGGTGGGGCTGTTCATCGGCATACCGCTGCCGGGCAGTGGAGTGTACACCGGCGCGCTGGGCGCCTTCGTGCTCGGGCTTGACCGGCGCAAGTTTTTGGTGGCCAATGTGATTGGTGTAACCATCGCGGGTGTTGCCGTGACCGCGCTTGCGCTCGGAGTGAGAGCGGGCGCGTCAGTGCCCTGGCTTGATCTTTTCCTCAAGCTGAATCGGTGAAGAGCCCAGAGTTTTTCGCCATAAAGCCTGCCGTGAGCGGAGTCGGATTCAGGATGCGGATTAAGGTTTCAAGCGTTGAACAGGTTTTCTTCGCGGAAACTGAGGTAATCCCTGGGGCGGGTCGGACTGCGCGCTCCTATGACCACGTGGTCCAGAATTTCGATGCCGACAATCTTGCCGGCTTCCACCAGTTTGTTTGTGGAGGCCACGTCCTGCTGCGACGGTGTGGGATCGCCGCTGGGGTGGTTGTGAACCAGTATCAGGCGGGCGCAGCTTTCGCGAATTGCCGCGCGGAATACTTCGCGGGCATGCACGTGGCTGCGGTCGAGCAGACCGACGGTGATGCATTCGTCCCGGATTAATGTGTGCTTGGTGTCCAGAAGCAGGGCGTGAAATTCCTCCTGCTTCTTGCCGCGGAACGATTCCCGCATCAGTTCGGCCACCTGAATCGGTCCTTCCAGTTTGGGCGCGGGGGTCGACATGGAACGGCTCAGACGGCAAGCCAGGGTGAATGCGGCATGGATTTGGGCCGCTTTCGCCGGCCCAACCCCCGCCACGGTTTGCAGGTCGGCAGGGGCGCGGGTGGCAAGGACGGACAGGCTGTTGTCCGATTGCGCCAGCAGGTCCCGCGCCAGTTCCAGCGCGGAGCGCCCCCGGCGGCCGCTCCGGAGCATGATGGCCAGCAGTTCGCCGTCGCTGAGCGCCTCCGCCCCCAGACGCGCCAAGCGTTCGCGCGGCCGTTCGTGGTCCGGAAGCTCGGCGATCATGTATCCTCGGTTGTCCGACTGCGTTGGTTCGTACATGTCCGTGTTCAATTCCTTCATCTGCCCGCCGCGAGGGGCCCCATCCGCTGATGATGCCGGGTTACAGGTAAGGCACGTAGATGTTGTATTGTCGTGCCAGGCGGCGAATGGTGGCGGTGACTTCGGTGGAGGGATGCAGGGTGCGGCGCGCGAGCAGGTAGAAGATGCGCTGGGCCGCCCAGTCGATCTCCAGACTGTTACCGCCGCCGGGAGCTTTGTCGAGCTCGCCTCGAAAGATGAGTTCCTCGAGTTTGCCCTGTGCGTCGCGACCCACGATCTGGATGGCGATCTCGTCTGTTCCCTGCGGATAGCGTCCGTACACGGACAGGGTCTCGCCGCGGTAGAGGTGGGGCATGCGCTTGGGATAGAGGCTGCCGCGCATGCCGCCGGTGATGTTGTACCTGAGATCCTGCAGGATCAGCTCGGAATGACCGCTGATGAAGTCGACAAGTTGATCGCTGAAGTTTTCGAGCGCGGTTTCGTGGAGGCTGATTCCGCGGTTGGTGTAGGCCAGCAGGTCGAGGAGAAAGCGATTGACCTTGTCGCCTGCGCTGAAGGTGTAGATGGACACGTCGGCCTGGTTGAGAGAGGCGATCTGTCGGATCATGCTTTCGTTGTCGAGGTGATTGTCGACCGTGGAGCGTCCATCGGTCATGACAAACACGTTGAGAGGGCGTTTGCGCGCGGTATCCTTTTTCACGAACGGGGCGATGCCGGCGTAGACGTCGGTTTTGCCTTTGCGGTGAAGTTGCCTGAAGAAGTCTTCGACCTTTGCAATATGATCCTCGGTGGAGGCAACCGGCTCATCGAACAGCCGGCTTGGCTGGTCCCGGAAGGTCACGATGTTGAATCGGTCCCGACGGTTGAGGTAGGCCAGGGCTTCGAGCGTTGCGCTCTTGAACTGGTTGAGTTTGCCGTGGGAAATGCTCGCGGAGCAGTCGATGATGAACAGGATGTCCTTTGGGATGGACAGGAGGCGGTCGGACCGCGCGTTGGGCTGGATGTCCACCCGGAAGAACCCGCCGCCGGAGGGCAATTCCCGCTTGCGCAGACTGACGCTGAGCAGGGAGTCCAGTTTGGAGAGGTTCCCGTTTTGGCGCCCACTGTCATTTGTCGGCAGATCGGGCAGGGACGAGTCGGGCTTGAATCTGTCGTCGGCATCCTCGCCGTTGCGCTCGCCGGCTCCGCCGCCATTGCCGTTGCCGCCGTCGTAGTCTGGCATGTCCAGTGGCTTGACCTCGGGTGTGGACAGTCGCATGCCGGTGCCGATGGTGTTGCCGGTGGCGCGGCGCACTTCGGCGGCGGTGACCAGGCTGGGCAGGGTTTCTTCGTCGACATTCCGGCGGGGCAGCTTCGGGCGGGTTCGCCGGTCGAGAGTGGCGCGTTCCGGGGACAGATCGCCCATGTCGATGTCGATAAGTTCGGGGCGGGGAGCGGCGGCGGACTGGGGGGCCTCCGTCTCGGATGGCTTGGGCTTGAGGAGGTTGCGCCCGAGTCCGCTGAGCTTGACTCGAGTTTCGGGCGTCTTGATGAATCGTTGCTCCCGGAAAAGCTCGCGCACGCTTGTGCTTTGCTCCATGGTGGTGGCCAGGGTGTCAAGCGCGTTTTCGTTGTCTTCGGTGCTGCTCTTCTCGCTGCGCGGCTTGAACATGCGGTCGCGCACGTCCACGCTGCTCAGGGAGATGCTCTCGTAGTCGTCCTCTCTCTCAGCGTCGGAGCCGCCGTAGTCGGGCATGCCCAAATAGCCTGCGCCGACCCACAGCAGCACATGCACCAACACCGATACGGCAATGGAGACAGACGCGTACATCGCGGAACTGAGTTTGTTTTCCAGTCGGTTCATATGGTATCCATGACACTCAATTGCGCAAACGGTTGCAATTTTTCCTCAACCAAGACTATAGTTTAACTCCATCACCATGCAAAACAGGGTCTTTCAATCAGTAGCCAGCCAACAATTCAGACCTGTCCGTTGCCGCCGCTTTATCCGGCGGAAGTTGCGGCGGACCGCATTGTCAGGATTCTCCGGGAAGCCGGTTTCCCGGCATTTCGCGTGGGCGGCTGCGTGCGCGACCGCCTGCTTGGACGAGGGGTGAACGAGGTGGATGTGGCGACCGGCGCGCCCCCGGCGGCGGTGCGGTCCGTATTCCCCCGCACCTTCGCTGTCGGGGAAGCCTTCGGGGTGGTGATTGTCCATACCCCCTCCGGAGTGGATGTCGAGGTGGCCACCTTCCGCAAGGAAAGCGGGTATGCGGACGGACGCCATCCGGCCAACGTGGAGGTCAGCGACGTGGCGACCGACGCCCGGCGGCGCGACTTCACGGTCAATGCCTTGTTCTACGATCCGGTGGCCGAGACGATTTTCGACTCCGTGGGGGGACGTTCGGACCTGCGGCGGGGGGTTCTGCGCGCGATCGGCGCCCCAGACGAACGGTTTGCCGAAGACTATCTGCGCATGTTGCGGGCGGTGCGGTTCGCCGCATCGCTCGGATTTGCCTTGGAGCCCGCCACCAGGAGGGCCATGCCGCCGCTGGCCGGCCATTTGAGCGCCATCAGCGCGGAGCGGGTGCGGGATGAAATCACCCGCATGTTGACGGGAACGAACCCGGCGTCCGCTGTTCGGCTGCTGGGGGATTTGGGGCTGCTGCGGGTGTGGCTGCCCGAGCTGGACGCCATGCGGGACGTGCCGCAGCCGCCGGAGTACCATCCGGAAGGTGATGTGTGGGAGCACACACTGCTGTGCCTGGAGCACATGCGGGCGCCGTCGCCGGAGTTGGCTTGGAGCGTTCTGCTGCACGATGCGGGCAAACCCCCGACGCTGAAATTCAAGGAAAATCGGGTGCCGACGTTTCCCGGCCATGCGCGCGAGAGCGCCGGCGTGTCCGACCGCATCCTGCGACGCCTGCGCGCGTCCGGGAAACTGCGCAAGGCCGTGCATGCCGCGGCGGCAAACCACATGACCTTCCGGGACGTGCGGGATATGCGCACTCCCAAGCTGCGGAGGTTCATGGCCCGTGAAACCTTCAACATGGAGCTGGAGCTGCACCGCATCGACTGCGCGGCCAGTCACGGCGGCAGCGACAACTATGTCTTCCTGCTGGACAAAAGCGCGCAGTTTGCCGACGAACCGGTATTGCCTGCCCCCCTCCTGAACGGGCGCGATGTCATGCAGGAGGGCGTCGCCGAAGGCCCCGCTATCGGGCGAATCCTAAAAAAAGCCCGGGAAATGCAGCTCGACGGCGAGCTGCGCACCCGCGGTCAGGCGCTCGAATGGCTGCATAGCGAGGTTGAAGAATTGACCTTGTGACGGAGATTGTCCGGCGTGTTTCCACCACTGAGTCCACTCTAAAAAGTCGTTTTTCTCGATTCCGAAGGCCTGGAAGGCCTGTTTCATCGTAGCCCCGGGCCTGTCTGCGTCGCTTCGCGACAGGCAGGCAACGCCCGGGGATTTGGTTTGGCCGTTGACTTGCCCTGTAAGGGCACCTCAAGACGTTGCCCGCGAAGAGATTGAGGACCGCTTACATCGCTCTTTTGTTTG
>CAZSBQ010000265.1:0-4793 GCA_964604795.1 uncultured Victivallales bacterium
TGTCCCGCTTCAAAACGATGCACATGACAGGAACCCCACTGTGGGCGGATGGCTCTATGTGCTGCTGGAGCGGGAGTAGAGAAGATGTCGGTTTCAAATGAGTGAACCTGAAGACGAGCGGTGCTGTCATGAGCGTTCTTTACATGACCGAGCAGGGGGCATACCTGCGGAAGCAGGCTGGACGATTTGTGGTAACTCGCAAGCAAGAGGAGTTGGCATCGGTTCCTGAAACGGCACTCGACCGAGTGTTGATCTTCGGTCACTGCCAGGTGAGCAGTCAGGCGGTGCAGGACTTGCTCGAACGCGGGATCGACCTGGTCTACCTGTCCCGCGGCGGTCAGTTCAAGGGGATGCTGTCGTCTGCATGTTCGAAGAATGTATTCATCAGGCTTACACAGTATGAGTGCTCGTTGAACGACCCGTTCACGCTTGAGGTGGCCCGCGCCATCGTATCAGCGAAGATGGCGGCAGCGGCCGGAGCCATGCGAAGCTGGCGGCGGAACGGCTGGACGGATGCACCGGTGCCGTCCTCGGCTCATGCCGCAGCTCGTCGCGCACTGGCCGATTGTTCGTCGCATGCCGAGCTTCGCGCTCAGGAGGCTGCGGCCGCCCGTGAGTACTTCGCCTATTTCGGCATGGCGCTTCCGCCGATGTTCGAGTGGGCGGGGCGCAACCGTCGTCCGCCCCGCGATCCGGTCAACGCTCTGCTCTCTCTCACCTACATGCTGACCCTGGGGCACATCATTGGCGAATGCTACGCGCGGGGGTTGGATCCTCACATTGGTTTTCTCCACCGGCTGGACTACGGCCGTCCCAGTCTGGCGCTCGATTTGCTGGAGCCTTTGCGTTCCGCCTTCTGCGACCGGTTTGTGCTCGGCAACCTGCAGGCCGAGCGATTCGAGCCGGATGAATTCACCACCTCTTCGGACCAAGGGTGCCGCCTCGGAAAAGAGGGATTTCAGCGCTTCATCGAACGCTTCGAAACCTTCCGGAACAACGGCTCCACCCGGTCCCCGTCGCTACGGGCTGCCATTCGGCAGATCGTAGCGGACATGGTATCCGCGCTGCGCGATTCCGAACCGCCGGCGTTTGCGTATGGCAATTGAGAGTCGGCCGACCTTTGGTCCGAGAAGCAGGATTGCAGTCATGAACTACCTCGTTGTCTATGACATCTGTGCGGCGAAGCGGCTGCGCCGCGTCGAGAAACTGATGCGCAGCTACGGCTACAGGGTGCAAAAGTCGGTCTTCGAGTGCGATATGGATGCCAAGACATTACAACATCTGCAGAACAGGGCGGACAACTTGATCGACGAGGAAAAGGATTCGATTCGTGTGTACCCGCTGCCGGGCCAGGCACGCCAAGAGCAGGTAATCCTTGGACAAGGAGAACTGGCGCCCATTCAGAAAACGTTGTTCGCCTGACTCGGAATTCGGGTGTCACAGGGCCTTTTAGTGATATAGAGATTGCAACCGCGAATCCGGAGTGTTTGATGATCACTGCCAGCCAAAGCCTCGAGCGCCACTTTACCCAAGCCCTGCTGCTGCGTGCCTGGGAAGCTGTTGCGGCCAAGGCATCCGCCCCCGGAATCGACGAAGTCACCGTTCCCATGTTCGCACGGCAGGCCCAGCAGCGCATCGAGCGCCTGCATGAGACCCTCATTTCCGGCACCTATGCTCCGCAGCCCGCAGTGACGTTCCCCAAGCGCAAGGATGATTCGGCGGGAATGCGGATGTTGGCCATCCTCACTGTGCGTGACCGCATCGCAGCCCGCGCGGGAGCTCAGATGCTGATGCACCACCACAACGAGGGGCTACAGCCCCAGTCCTACGCGTATCGCCCACGCAAAGGGGCTACGAAAGCAGTGACCGTCGTGGAACGCCATCTCAGGGACTCCTCCCATGCGGTGCGGATCGACATTGCCGATTTCTTCGATTCCATCGACTACGACCTGTTGGGCAAGACCCTTCTCCAGCTTGGTGAACCGGACGAGGTGGTCGAACTTCTGCTTCGCTGCGCACGCATTCGACGTTTTGACGGGGTCGAAGTTCGGACCCCCGAGCGGGGCGTTCCGCAAGGGTCCCCACTCGCACCCGTGCTTTCCAACCTTTATCTTGATTCCCTCGACCGGGAACTCAACCACCACCACTTTCGATTCATCCGCTACGCCGACGACCTGCTCATCCTGGCCCGCGATGCAGACGAGGCCAGCCATGCCTACCGCGTAACACAGCGCTCTTTGGACGCGCTTCATCTCGAGCTGTCCACCGCCAAGTCGCGCGTATCGAGCGTGGACGACGGGTTCGTCTTCCTCGGATTCCTCTTCAACCGCAATGGCAAGACGCCCTGCCGGGAAGCCTGCGAGCGCCTTTCACGCAAGATGTCCGAGGCCTATAGCGACGAGGATGACCAAGAGCTGACAGCCCGACGCAACGCCGTACTGCGCGGCTGGACGAACTATTTCGGCGAAGAGGCGGCCGAAAACGTGCTGAACCGGCCATTCGTCGAGAAGACCGAGTCCGCTGCCCCGCAAGTCGTTCTCGACGTCCCTTCGGCAAAATCGAACCCGGCCCAGCAAACGACCTCGCAAAAACACCCTCGCCAGGGGCTCGCCGAGACCGATCAAGGCACCGAAATACTCCCTGAGGAAGATTCACTGACCGCCGAGACACCGGAAACGGAACGAATCAACGCCGAAACGGACCGCCAGCGACCAACGGCAACTGAAGAAACACACTCAAGCGAAACCCCCAAGTCAGCCGAGGATGAAGAATCAGCCCAAGCACAAGCCCAAGCACAAGCCCAAGCACAAGCCCAAGCACCTGTGGAGAGCACCGCCGCAGAAAATCTCGCGGAGTGCCGCGAGCTGTTTTCATCAGGTCGATTCCAGCAGGCTTCACAAACTGTGCGCCGAGTGTTGGCTGACGACGAAGCCGTGCTCTCGAAGAGCGAGTCCCGCGAAGCAACGGAACTGCTGGCGGACATCTACGAGCGTCAGGGGTTGCACGGTGCTGCGGCGAAGTGCCGCCGGAGCGCCGGAATTGACGAGAAGAAAGCCGCCGATCGCGAGGACTTCGAACCCCCTTTCGGCGCCAAGGATGTGGAAAAATGGCTGGAGGTATTCGGCGCATCCACGCAACCTGCGTACCGACAGTTCATCGACCGGCTCGGGCGACACGGCTATCGACCAGCAAGCCGCGCCCTCAACGCCGAATATTTGCGCGATCATTGGCGCGGCCGCCATACCGTCGCCGTTCCCGTTTTCATTGACAAAGAACGAGTGCCCTTTGGCTGTGTCGATCTGGACATCACGCGCAGTACCCTAGACACTCTCAAAGCGGAACAGATCGAGCAGAAACGCGAAGAAATATTGCGCGACGCCGTCCATATTCTTGATACCGCACACCGCGCCGGGGTGGAGGGCGTGCTCGAGGATTCGGGATACAAGGGCTACCACGTCTGGTTCTTCTTCTTCGCTCCGCTCAACGCCACGCATGTCCGCCGCTTTCTCATCGAACTGCAACGGGTCGCCGGGCCGCCTCCCGACGGCACCCACCGCGAACTGTTCCCCGGCTCGGACAGCCCGAAACCCGATTCGGTCGGCATGCGCATCAAGGTTCCCATGGGAACCCACCGGCTCAGTGGCCGGCGCTCCGCTTTCCTGGCCCCCGACGGCAAACAATGTGACCTCCACGAACAACTCACCCGCCTGTCGGTGCGCACGAACGGACGGGCACTCTATCAGGCCGTTGGACATTGGCAGACAGCGGCGCCCGGACAGGCGGAGCAACCAGCGAACGCAAGCAAACAAGAAAAGACGGCGAGCACTTCTCAAAATCGCATTGAGAACCTCTATGAACACTGCGCTGTCCTCCGCGCACTTCGCAAGAAGGCGACGGAGCACCATGAACTCACTCACTATGAACGCTCAGTGGTGCGCGGCATTCTCAACCCGCTTGGTGACGACGGGCGCAAGGAAATCCACAGGCTCATCGGCAATTGCGCCAACTACAGCCCCTCCACCACCAACAAAATGCTTGCAGACACGAAAGTCCATCGCCCCATGGGCTGCAGACGAATCCGTGAAATCCTGGACTCAATGTGTGCCGATCTGCCCTGTCACTGCCGCTTCAAACCCAAAAAGAACGACTATGCCCACCCCCTGCGGCATTTGGACACGAACGGCGGTTCCGGCAAGAACAGCAAAAGCGGCGCCGCGCGCAATTCATCGAAACCGACACCGAGAGACGGAAACTCCGGCAGCAGTCCTCCGCAGCAGCCCGACGATGCGGAGGAGTCCGAACCACACGGCGATGACGAAGATATTATCGCACTCATCAAAACGTATCGTGAAACCCGTCGCAAACTGCTCGAAACCCAACAGCAAATAGAGGCTGCTCTGGACGACAACCCCAGCCTCGCCCTTGCCTTCGGCGATCTGAAATCCGACGGTGCCGATCCGGACATCAAGCACTGGATCATCGAACTCTAACCCTACAGCACCCCGCATAAAACCAGCAAAATATAAAGATGAATGTCGTCAGTCCAAAAAGTCATAAGTCCCTGCAAATCAACAAATCTAATGTTGCAGTTATAAGTTACTGCGCTGCAGTGACATCTGTCGCGGGTCTCCGTCCGGGTGCTCGCAAACCCCCGTCAAAGCAGGATTCATGCCAGCCTAATGTAAAAACCCGCCTTGCAAATCCCTGAAACACAGGCTATTGTGAACCCCTTGTCCGAACACCGCCCCGCTTAGAAGGGGATTGAGACACTCACCACCATCCCGTATTCGGGC
>CAZSBQ010000266.1:0-4792 GCA_964604795.1 uncultured Victivallales bacterium
CTTGTGGCTACAGGCAGGGATGCCTGTAGTACTGGGTTCGCTTGTGGCTACAGGCAGGGATGCCTGTAGTACTGCTTTTTAACCCGGTTTTCTTTGCTACTTTCTTTTTTCGCAGAAAAGAAAGTAGGGCAGGCTACGCCCGGTGGGTTATGCGGGCCACCATGGTTCAAAAAGCTTTGAACTGATGAATGTACCAAGGCTGTGCGGATTGTCAAGCATGGCGGCACTTGCTCCAGTGGTGGAAAGTCGGGAGGAGGATTGGAGTTGGTCCGGCGAATTGGGCAGGGGCGGAATCGGCGATATAGTTCGAGAATGCCTGCACGAACTCCAAATCACTGGTTTTCCCGCCGTCGAGCGGCTCATCTGCGCCTGGGACGGCGCGGCGAGTCCCTGGCGTGCCGGACGCTTCGGACGACCGGGTTCGAAGTTTTGGTGCGCAACTACCAGGGGCGTCACGGCGAGATCGATATCGTCGCGCGCGACGAGGAAACGCTGTGCTTCGTGGAGGTCAAAACCCGTCGCCGCTCGGTCAACAGCACACCGGGCGAAGCGGTGGGCACGGCGAAACGCGGACGGATATGCGCCGCCGCCAGGGAGTACCTGCGGAGCATCGGCATGCCCGCGGTGCCGTACCGATTCGACATCATCGAGATCGTCCTGCCGCGGCGCGGTGCGATTCGAATCGCGCACCACCGGTCCGCCTTCGTGGCCGAACGCTCCCTATTCTGAACTATGTCCGCAAAAAGTTGTCGGTTTGCCTTCGGCCGCGCTGCTGGTGCACGGCGAGAGGGCAACCCCTGTTCAGCCGTGTTTGCGCTCAAACTCGTTCATGAAGTCGACGAGTGCGGAAACACCCGCCAGCGGCATGGCGTTGTAGATGCTGGCGCGAATGCCGCCCACCGAGCGGTGCCCCTTCAGACCGATCAGTCCGGCGGCGGTGGCCTCGGACACGAACTGCGGCTCGAGGTCGGTCTTGGCCAGGCGGAAGGTCACATTCATGCGCGAGCGGTCCGCAGGCGACGCCGTGCCCTGGTAGAAGTCGGAGGAGTCTATGACGCTGTAGAGGGTGTCGGACTTGGTTTCGTTGACCCGCTGCACCGCTTCGAGTCCGCCCTGCTGTTTGATCCACTGAAGCACCAGTCCCACCATGTAGATCGGGAACACGGGGGGGGTGTTGAAGCAGGAGTCCTTCTCGATGTGCGTGGTGTACTTGAGCATGGTCGGCACGTCCGCGCCGACTCGCTCGGCCAGCTCCTTGCGGATGACGACGAAGGTCACGCCCGCCGGGCCGAGATTCTTCTGGGCGCCGGCGAAGATGACGCCGAACTTGTTGAAGTCGAGCACCCGCGAGAGGATGTCGCTGGACATGTCCGCGATCAGCGGCGTGTCGCCGGGGTCGGGCATCGTGTGGTATTGGGTGCCGTAGATGGTGTTGTTCGAGCATATGTAGGCGTAGGAGGCGTCGCCGCTCCAGTCCCAGTCGTTGGGATCGCCGATGGTGGTGTAGTTTTCGTCCTTGCCGGAGTAGACGGTCTTCACGTCGCCGAACAGCTTGGCTTCCTTGATGGCCTTGGTGGTCCAGGAACCGGTGTCGGCGTAGAGCATGGGTTTGCCGGTCAGGGCCAAGTTCATGGCCGTCATGGCGAACTGCTGGCTGGCGCCGCCCTGCAGAAAGAGCACGGCGTAGTCGTCGTTCAGGTTCATGACCTCGCGGGCGTCGGCTTCGGTGGCGGCCAGGACTTCCTTGAAGGCGTCGCCGCGGTGGCTGTGCTCGATCAGCCCCATGCCCGTGCCCCGGAAGTCGACGAATTCGTCCCGTGCCTTCTCCAGCACCGCATCGGGAAGCGTGGCGGGACCTGCATTGAAGTTGTACACTTTACTCATGACTGTTCTTCCTTTTGTTGCCGGCTACGCCGAAACGCGCGGCGGTTCCGGTTCGCCGTTTTGGGTTGCATCCGTCCGGCTAGCCCTGCTTGGATTGGACCAACTCGGTCAGTGTGCCGACGGAGCGCAATGTTTCAGCCCGGATGTCGGACTGCTCGATCTTTATGCCGAACTCCTCCTCGATGGCGACGATGACTTCCAGAAGCAGGAACGAATCGACCCCGTACTCCGCCAGCGGCGCATCGGTCTCGATGGCGTCCGGCGTCGTGTCCAGAAACAGGCGCTCGACAATCAGCTCCTTCAGCTTCGCGGCAATGCTCTCTGCATCCATGGGCGGCTCCATCAGGGGAAACGTTGCGGTCCAACAAGTTCGGTTTTTCAATGGCTTCGAGGCTTACTATACCACGCTTTGCGCCCATGCCCACCGGTACCAGGGCGGGTTGCCAAACGGGGGGGGGAATGCGATAGTACGGAGCAACCCGTTTTGCCCGCGAGAGTGGCGGAATTGGCAGACGCGCTGGATTTAGGATCCAGTGGGGTAACCCTTGGGGGTTCGAGTCCCCCCTCTCGCACCACCCGCTTCCCCGACAGGCCCATGACGGAACAGTCTTGCAATTGCGATGCACCCAGTGCCCCCAGCCGTCTGCACGCCGAGATCGACGAGCTGTTCAATCTCAATCCCGACCGTGCGGACATGCGCCGCGAGCACATGCTGGCGCTGGCGGAACAGTGCCCCCCCGAATGCTTCGAGGAATTTTCACGCCGTGCCCGGAAGCTGGTTGATTCCTATCTCGAAGCTCCGTGGAAAGCCGCGGGGCGCGGTGTCCTGGGCCAATACTTCGAGGCCGTGCGTCACGGCGCCCAACGCCTGATCGACAGGGGGGAGCTGGCGGGGACGGCCCTCAGCTCCGAGACGGACGAGGGCGGCGACCGTCCCCGGCAGGCGCTTCAACCGCTCCGCGATGCCGGATCGAGGGAGCGGGGGCGGATCCTGCACGAGGCGCGAATTCCGACTACGCTCAATGCCGCCGTGGACGCGTACCGCAATCGCGCCTCGCGGGTATCCAGCGTGCTCGAAGTGATGTTCTGCATTCTTCTGCGCATTGACCGGGATGCTGCCTTCGATTGGCACCTGGCGCTGGTGGACCAGTGCCGGGACAACTTGGACCCGGAGCTGATGCGCGACCTTCTGCGCGCCTGGCGCACGGCGCTTCCGTTGCCGAAGAACGTGCGGGAGCAGGTTCTCTCCTGGAGCACCAATCCGGAGTTTTTGCGCGAATGGCCCGCCGTGGTTCGTCAGGCGGATGCGCTGCTGCAGAGGACTGCGCTGGGGCTGCTGGGCACATCGCCCGCGCCGAGCAACTCGCACCTGCGCCTGCTCCACGCTCTGGCCCGCGAGGACCGAGCGTCCCGCGCCGAACTGCGCCGCTGGCTGGACGTCGCCATACAATCCCTGGGCGAGACGATCGACTTTTTTGTGCGCACTGCGGACCTGACTCCGGAACGCGACAGCGATGCCGCCGACGGTCGTCCGGACTGGTCGCGGCCGGCGGTGATCCGGGAGTTGGAATCCATCGAGGCCCTGTATCCCAGCTTGCTGTTGCTGGCGGACATCGTGCTGCGCACCCCCGACGGCGCGGCGAATTTCGCGTATGCCCTGTTCGGGTTCACCGAGGGAGGGTGGCATCGTTGGAGGGCGGGGCTGGAGGCGCACGCCCGGGAGGTGGTCACCAACCTGTTCCTGCGGAATCTGCGCGAACACCGCAGTGCGGTGCCCGCCATTGAGCGGCTCACTTTCGGCAACGAGAACCTGTTGCTCAAACTCAAGGGGCACTTGGACTTGATGTCCGGCCAGTTCCTTTCCATCGCCGACCGGGATGCGGCGGCGGGCGAGCTGGCGCCGTACTACGCCAGCTTCCGCGAGCAGGAATTTCTGGCCCGCGAAGTCACCCGCCGCTATCGTCGACTCATGCGGGTGCTTCATGGGGACAATCTCAATCGCATTGTCGGCGACCAGGCCGAGCGTTTTGCCGAAAGCGCAGCGCTGCGCGAGCTTTCATCGCTGGCGGCGGAGGCGCGCGCCTATCTCAGTCACCGACGCGATCTGCATGCCCCCCTAAACGACACCCTCGCTGCGGAGGCCGACTTCATGCATATGATTCGACGACAGCGCGCCGCCGCGATCCGCCGCATGAAATGAATGCCCCCCGGACGGCAGGCTGTCGAAAAGAGCACGGAATGGGGTTTTTTGCGCGGACGAATTGAAAACCGACCGGGTGCAGCCATAGTACGTCTTTCCATTGCCAACCACAGATGGTGGGTGTAGCTCAGCTCGGTTAGAGCGCCTGGTTGTGGCCCAGGAGGTCGCCGGTTCAAGTCCGGTCACTCACCCCAGCCTTCGCTCTGTTGGCATGCTCCGCTTAATGCTCCGCATCTTCCGTAAGATCAAGAGTTCCGAGTTTATAATCCTCCCCTCAGGGGGGACTTCCGGCTGAAACCGGAAGAATTGCAAGCAAACTGCGTTAGATTTGAGCACATTCTCTGAGTTCTGGTCATCGGAGGCCGGTTCTTCATGCCGGGGTCGCGATGGGATCCAGGTCGAGTGCGATGTCCGCAGCTGCGGCGGAATGGGTCAGGGCACCCACCGAGATGAAGTCGACGCCGGTTTCGGCCAGTTCGGGAATCCGCTCCAGCGTGATGCCCCCGCTGGCCTCGAGAAGGGCCTTTCCGCCGGTGGTTTGCACGGCTGTCTTTACGTCCTCGGTGCTCATATTGTCCAGCAGGATGTAGTCCGCGCCTGCTTCGGCGGCGGCTTGAACTTCATCAAGGGTGTCGGCTTCGACTTCGATCTCCAGCTTGGGGTAGTTTTCCCGGCACCGTTTTACGGCGGCGCTGATGCCGTCCGGTC
>CAZSBQ010000267.1:0-4773 GCA_964604795.1 uncultured Victivallales bacterium
GCGAGACTCCGTCGAGCCGGGGTTGCTGACACTGGAACCCCGGGTGTCACCCGAAACTGATGAGAGCACCGCACCTCGTTTCCCACAGGCCGTCGGGGCGTCGCCCCCTACCAAGTAGCGGGCGCGGCCTCCGCGCCCCGTGCCGGTCCCCCGAAGGCGGCGAGTTCTCCGGCGCAGGCGACCGACCCCGCCATTCGGCAAACGGCGGGGCTCGACAGAGTCTCGGCCTCCAACGCGTCCCGCGCGTGACAAACATTCCCACACAAAGGGTAGCGGGCTGACGCCCGCAACCCTGGGCTATGGGACGGAATCCCGTCGGGATTCGAAACCGGCCTTCAATCTCGCAGTTCCCATGAAACTTCGAGAAGACTGAATAATGAATGTTGATTTTGTGTGTGCCCTTGCGGCGCAAGGGTTCTTCATTCAACATTCAGAATTCACCATTCGACATTCAATATTCTGCTTCACCGATTTGGGTGTGTGGCCGGGTGCAGGATCAGTCCGACGCGGGCGGGCAGGTAGACGCGCAACTCATGCTCTTCGGGGCCGTTTTCACTTTTCAGCGCGTGATACTGCTGATGCGGATCGAGCAACCCGAATCCGCCAAACGCATCGGAATCGGTGTTCAGAGCGATTTCGTGGGTTTGCGCTGCCCGCAGCGGCACGGGGTAGTGCTCGACGGATTGGCTGGGATGAAAATTCAGCAGCAGAAGAAGGGGACCTCGACGAGCGACTAGGATGTTGGCGTCCGAATCCAGGTAGACAGATTGCGGATCCTCGGCACCCGGCACGCCGTGCGCACGCAGCAGGCGCACCATGGCCCGATCAAAGGCACCCAGCTGGCCGTACTTGAGATCCTCTCGTTCGCTCAGGCTCCACTGCCTCCGCGCGTACTTGTAGGACCAGCCGTTGCCCTCGCGCGGAAAGTCAATCCACTCCGGGTGGCCGAACTCGTTGCCCATGAAGTTGAGATAGCCGCCGCCCGCGCCGAACGCGGTGGCGAGGCGGATCATCTTGTGCAGGGCAATGCCCCGGTCGACAACGGGATTGCTGTCCTCCCGACGCATGGAGGTGTACATCTCGGCGTCGAGCATCTCAAAGATCAGCGTCTTGCCGCCGACAATCGCCTGGTCGTGGCATTCGGCGTAGCTGATTGTATTTTCGTCGGGGCGACGATTCGTCAGCTCGTGCCAGAGCTGCTGCATGTTCCAGTCCTCGTCTCTGGTTTCGCGGAGCAGTCGGGTCCAGCAGTCCGGGATCCCCATGGCAAGCCGATAGTTGAATCCGCAGCCGCCGCGCCGCTCGGAGGCGGCCAGGCCGGGCATGCCGCTCATGTCCTCGGCGACGGTCACCGCATCCGGACGAACCTGGTGAATGACTCGGTTCGCCAGGTAAAGATAGGCCAACGCGTCCTCGTCGACCCCATCGGAGAAGTACTGATCATAGGAGGTGAACGCTGTCCCCAAGCCATGGTCGTGGTACAACATGCTGGTGATGCCGTCCAGGCGAAAACCGTCGACATGGAATTCATCGAGCCAATAGCGGCAGTTGGAGAGCAGGAAGTGGAGGACCTCCGGCTTGGCGTAGTCGAAGCAGCGTGAACCCCAGGCGGGGTGGGTGCCGCGTGCGCCCTCGTGAAAATACTGATACTCGGTGCCGTCGAAGCACCCCAGCCCCTCCACCGCGTTGCTGGCCGCGTGTGAGTGGACCAGGTCCATGATCACACCCAGGCCCAACTCGTGCGCCCGGTCCACCAGTGCCTTCAGCTCCTCGGGGGTGCCGAACCGCGACGAGGCGGCGAAGAAGTTGGACACATGATACCCGAACGAACCGTAGTAGGGGTGCTCCATGACCGCCATCAGCTGCACAACGTTGTAGCCGGCTTCGACAATGCGCGGCAGGATGCGGTCCGCGAACTCCGCATAGTTTCCGACGCGCTCGTCCTCGGTGGCCATCCCCACGTGGGCCTCGTAGACGAACGGCGAGGAAATCCCGGACATGGGGGAGGAGTGCCGCCAGGGATAGGGCTGTTCCGGCGCCCAGACTTGGGCGTTGAAGCTCATCGTCTCCGGGTCCTGCACCGCGCGCCGGGTGTAGGCGGGCAAGCGGTCGCCCTCTCCGCCCGCCCAATGCATCCGCAACCTGTACTGCTGTCCGTGACAAACGGCATCGGCGGGCAACTCCAACTCCCAGACTCCGTGCTCGCCCAGCCGCCGAAGGGCGTACTCGGGGGCAACCAGCCAGTTCGAGAATTCGCCGAACAGCTCGATGGCGCTCGCGTTGGGCGCCCACTCGCGAAACACCCAGCCGGAATCGGTGCGGTGAAGTCCGAAGTATTCGTGAGCGCTTGCGAAGTCCGCAAGCGGCTGCTTGCCCTCGGCAAGCCGCTCCGCCAGGCGGTCGGCCCGTTCCCGGCGGGCCTCTATGGCGCCGCTGAAGGGGGCCAGATACGGATCGTCGATATAAAAAAAGGAGCGGCTCATGGTGCCTTTCACTCCTCGCCCAGCCGACACAGCCGACAGTGAGCGCAGTTCATTTCAGGCGGGACGGTATAGCTCTTTCCGCGCTTGCGCGCCCGGTGGCGGGTGATCCAATTCATGCCCGCCAGAAACAACCCCAGAACAATGAAGGCGCCCGGAGCAAATTTCATCAGCAGAAAATCCGGCCAGCCGCGGACCACCTGCATCTCGAACAGCGTTCCGCCGCCGACAAATTCACGAACCCCGCCAAGCGCCATCAGCGCCAAAGTGAAACCAGCACCCATCCCGAGCGCGTCAACAACCGAGCGCACCACACCGTGACGGGAGGCAAACGCCTCCGCCCGACCCAAAACAATGCAGTTGACCACGATCAGTGGAATGAAAATCCCCAGTGCCTCGTTGAGCGACGGCGGCGCATACGCCCGCATCAGCATCTCCACCAAGGTGACAAACGTGGCGATGACCACGATGTAGCACGGAATGCGCACCTTTTTGGGAATGAGATTGCGGATTAGCGAAACCACAATGTTGCTGCCCAACAGCACAAAGCAGGTGGCCAAGCCCATGCCCAAGCCATTGGTGACGCTGCTGGTAACCGCCAACGTGGGACACATCCCCAACAAAAGCACCAAAACCGGATTCTCCCGCCAAAGCCCCTTGCTGAACTCCTGAACCATCGTTGTGCTCATACGTCCGCCCTCAAACTGCGTGTCAACCAAGATTCGTTCTCTCTGTACAGAGCCCAACTATAATCTACATGGACCGCTACGCCAAGCCGGGCAAGGCAAGACCACAGGGCACTTCTTTTCTAACGTGTAAAATGTTTTTCTGCAATAGATTGCGTGGGAATGTGAAACTCGCGCGGGACGCGTTGAGAGGGCGAGACTCCGTCGAGCCCCGCCCTTGGCGAATGGCGGCGCGGGTTGCATGCACCGGAAAACCCCGTCGCCTTCGGAGGACACCCAGGGTGCCAGTGCCAAGCACCCCGGCTCGACGGAGTCTCGCCCTCCATCGGGGGCGGGATGACACCGCCCCCCCTCCCTCAGAAAGGAATTGCCATGGGCGGACCTGGGCGGTTCTTTATTGGGAAGTGGGCTTGTTGCGTCCGACAAGCAGAGAATCTGCGCTCCACCGACGCAAAGTCGGCGGCGGCGTTTGAATTCAAAGCTATGCCCGAAACGACACGTTAACGCCCAGAGACGTTACCGTTACCGTCACACTGCGCATGCGAAGGCCGACCGGCACCGGCGCCGAGGCTGATCGACGAATGGCACCTGAATTGCTTCATGATAGTTGCCCGGCGATTGTTTCCGCTGTCGACGGCGGCAAGCATCGCAAAGCCAATAAAGAAAGACCAACCCAATGAGGTGAAATCATGGCGGAAAATCTTAAAGAACTGAATGACGACACGTTTGATGATGCAGTCAAAGAGGGCGTAACCCTTGTGGACTTCTGGGCGCCGTGGTGCGGTCCGTGCCGCATGCAGGGCCAAATCCTGGACGAGTTGGCGGGCGAAGGCGTGGACGGTGCGAAGTTCGCGAAAGTGAATGTGGACGACGCTCCCTCGGTCGCGGCGAAATTCGGCGTGCAGGCCATTCCGACACTGCTGATCATCAAGAACGGCAACGAGGTCAAGAAATTCGTCGGCGTACAACAAGCCGCCACGCTGAAAAGCGCGCTCAAAGAAGCGCAATAGCAATAACGGAGAGTTCCATCATGTTTACCACTGTAATGACGTATGCAATAGGCGGCGCGGCCGGCGCGGCGGCGGTTGCCCTGGCTGCGCAGGCTGCGCAGGCAGCGGCGAAACGGCGGCAGCTTGTGCCCGTCCGGAAATCGAACCGTAGGGCGCACGCCCGCGAAGTTCTCGGCATTGCCGCTGGGCTGGCACTGACACTGAGTCTGTCCGCCTGCGGCGAGTCGGCGACCGGCGAAGCCGAGGATAAGCAGCCCCAGCCTGCCGAAGCCGTCGAAAACGCTGATGACGGCGAAACAGCCCCAGTCCAGGTGACCGACAAGGGGCACTTCGACAAAGTGACGGCCGACGGCCGAGTGCTGGTTGACTTCTATGCCGACTGGTGCGGACCGTGCAAAGCCATGGCGCCGATCCTCAAGGACATGGCCAATGAATACAGCGACACGCTTACTGTCGCCAAAGTCAACGTCGACAAGCACGGCGACCTGGCCAGGGAGCACGGCGTGCGGGGCATCCCCCACTTGGTCCTCTACGAGGGCGGCGAAGCCGTGGACAGCTCGACCGGATACCGCGACAAAAAGGCGTTGACCAATTGGC
>CAZSBQ010000268.1:0-4755 GCA_964604795.1 uncultured Victivallales bacterium
CAAACCAATGCGTCGTCCCTACCCCTATTGTTAGCCCAGGGTCCGCGACCCTGGGTTTGCAATCGCAAGACGAACGGCGGGCTGAAGGCCCGCTCCAATGTCTTGCCCCGCATGTGTTTCCATTGGGGCGGGCCTTCAGCCCGCTATTTCTGGTGTGCCACAAACCCAGGGCTGCGAGCCCTGGGCTGGAGTGGACCGGGCTTTCAGCCCGAGAGCAGCCATGCACATAATTTCATCCAAAACTATGTCGTTCAACTTGCGCGTCCCTTGAGGCTGCTGTACCGAGTTCTGGTCAGCCCGGGCCGGGTCGTCGGGGCGGCGACCTCTATACTTCCCCGGTGCAGGCGGCCTGCCTCGTCATTCATTCGACGGCGGTGCTCGACGGAGTCTCGCCCTCTCATCGGGGGCGCGATCCCGCCACGCAAAGCCGCGTTGGTTGGGAGGCGTTTGTTGTAGATTGTCCGCTCGGATATAGTATAGTGAGAAAACTCAAAGCGGAGGCACGATATCTGATGAGTACGCAAGATC
The DNA here is from genome assembly GCA_964604795.1 of uncultured Victivallales bacterium. Taxonomy (GTDB): domain Bacteria; phylum Verrucomicrobiota; class Lentisphaeria; order Oligosphaerales; family CAZSBQ01; genus CAZSBQ01. Next base: position 529 of record CAZSBQ010000268.1, read on the forward strand.
TGATAGCAGAGGCAATATCACTACCGGTGAAGGAGCGAGCTCTCGTTGCCGACTCGATTCTGCGCAGTCTGAACGCTGCGAAATCGGAGATTGACGGCAAATGGGCTGCTGTGGCGCGGCGGCGCCTCGTGGAGTTGCGTTCTGGCAAGGTGGAGCCGATTCCGGGGGATGAAGTCTTTGGCAAGATGTGGAAGCGATTTGGGACATGAGCACCTCGTTCCATCCGAAACACCAGTTACCAGTCAGTTAGATCACTGATAACCGGTCGCTGATCACTGTCCTTCACATACCCACAAACACCTACAGAGAAAGGAGCGTGACCATGAATTCGAGCGATCACAGTAAAGACGCCACCGCCGGCGGCACAGCCCCCGCAGGGCGAGAATCCCTGACCCTGCTCGGCGCCTCCGAAACCAGCTATCCGGAATCGCCGGAACAGGCACGCCTCGAAGTCTTCCAAAACCGCTACGCCAACCGCGATTTTCGGATCACCTTCCGCTGCCCGGAATTCACCTCCCGATGTCCGATCACCAACCAACCCGATTTCGGAACCATCTCCATCAGCTGCATCCCCGACAAAACCTGCATTGAAAGCAAATCGCTCAAACTCTACCTCTTCGCTTTCCGCAATCACAACACCTTCCACGAGGAAGCCGTCAACCGCATTCTCGACGATGTCGTCGCCGCCTGCGCACCGCGTGAAGCCCGCGTCGAAGGTCTCTTCAATCCGCGCGGAGGCATCAGCATCGAGGTGGAAGCCAGCTACCGTGCACCGACGGAATGAGTGCTCAGCCGCGGAATTCGCCATGACTTGTCTCGAACTTCATCGCCGCACGCTGCGCCGACTGCGCGCCGCAGGCATCGCCAATGCGGAGCAGGAAGCGCGATGGATTGGCGAACACTTCATTGCGAACTTCGCAACGCGTATTGTCGGCCGCGCCGAGGAAATAGCAGCCCCCGCAAGCGCCCGTCTCGTCGAGCGGGCCGTCAAGCGCCGAGCCGCGGGCGAACCGCTCCAATACATCCTGGGCTGCACCGAATTCTACAGCTTGGAGTTGGAAACCGCACCCGGTGTGCTGATTCCCCGCCCCGAAACCGAATGCCTGGTGGACCGGGTTCTGCGAACATCGCATCCGCCGGGACCGGTTCTGGACCTGTGCTGCGGCAGCGGCGCCATCGCTCTCGCTCTGGCCGCGAACTTCGCGCCGCCGCGTTCCATCGTCGCCGCGGACAACTCGCCGGCGGCGGTGAGCACGACCCGCCAAAACGCCCGTCGGCTCGGTCTGGCGGTGGATGTCCGACAGGGGGACCTGTTTGCTCCCGTATCCGAGCGCTTCGCTGTCATTGCCACGAATCCGCCTTATGTTTCCGAGACCGAGTATGCCGAGCTTGAGTCGGTGGTGCGTGACCATGAGCCGTCCGAGGCCCTGCGGGCCGGGGCCGACGGATTGGACGTGATCCGCCGCATCGCCGACCAAGCCCCCGACCACCTGCTCCCCGGCGCCGCGCTGTTCTGCGAAATCGGCGCGAACCAAGGCGAGGCGGTCAGACGACTGCTCGAGACGCGCGGGTTCCGCGACGCGCGGGTCCACACCGACCACGCCGGGCGGGACCGAATTGTCCAGGCACGCACCACCGGAAATTGAGCACCATGTCCGAAAACAATCCACCTCGCAACATCGATGCCGACGCCAAGGACTACGTTCACGAACTGGTTCGCATCCTCGCCCGGCTCCGCGCTCCGGACGGCTGCCCCTGGGACGCCAAGCAAACCCACGAAAGCCTGAAACCCTACATCGTCGAGGAAGTCGCCGAATTTCTCGACGCCGTGGACGAACAGGACGACCCCAACATGGCCGAGGAACTCGGCGACGTGCTGCTTCAGATCGTTTTTCACTGCCAAATCGCCGAGGATGAGGGACGGTACGACCTGCAGACCGCAGCCCGCCTGTGCTGCGAAAAAATGGTCCGCCGCCACCCCCACGTCTTCGGCGAAACCAACGTGGAGGACGCCGAGGGCGTCATCGACCAATGGGAGAAAATCAAACGGGAGGAAAAGGGCAAGGAGAAACGCTCCACTTCCGCCGTCGAGGGGGTACCCCGCCACCTTCCCGCCCTCCATCGCGCCCGCAATATCCAGCACAAAGCCGCCAAGGTCGGCTTCGATTGGCCCGAGATCGACGGCGTCCTCGCCAAGATCGATGAGGAACTTCTCGAAACTCGGGAGGCTTTGCGCGACGGCGAACGCGACGCCATCGCCGAGGAAATCGGCGACCTGCTGTTCTCCGTGGTCAACCTGAGCCGGTTCTGCGACGAATGCCCCGAGGAACTGCTGCACGCCACCATCCGCAAATTCGACCGCCGATTCCGCTCCATGGAGGAGATGCTGGAGCAACGAGGCAAGGAAGCCAAAGGATGTGAACTCGACGAGCTGGAACAATTGTGGCGGGAAGCCAAAAACAGCGAGAAAACCCCATGAACAACAGTGCCAACGACAATCAGTCGGAAAAACGTATGCCGGTGGCGGTTCCCATCATCCTCTCCGGCTTCATCTGCCCCGGCCTCGGCCAGTTCGTGCAGCGCCGTCACACGGCCGGCGCCGTCTACTTTGCCCTGAGCGCCGCGGCCCTCGCCTGGTTCCTTCTCGAAACCCTTCCAGTAATCCGCACCGTCTACGCTTTGGCGTACGCCGACATGGCCGATACCACTGCCGAAGACCCGCAGTATTCCATCCCCCGCATGGTGGCCTCCTTCATCACAATCGGCGTCGTCTGGCTCGTCAACCTATTCGACGTCTTCTACGCCGTCATCCGCCGCCGAACAACCGAACCCGAACCTCCGTTCCCCCCGCCGCCCCCGGAAAACCAGTGATTCCAGACCAGACGGCGGAGGCCCGCCGGCCCCAAGGGCCGCCCGGCCTCGGGCGTATTGCCCCCCGGAGCCGCCCGGCCTCGGGCGTATTGATCGGGCGGAAAAAAACGGCGGAGGCCCGCCGGCCCCAGGGAAAGAAACGGCGGAGGCCCGCCGTCTCCAGAGGCAATGGCGGAGTTCAGTTGCGCAACTCATATCAACGAACTGGAGAGAAAAAATGACGAGCAAACGACATGATGATGGTTCCGACCTTCGGGGCACCGTCCGCAAGCGGTATGCCGAAATTGCAGATGACGAAAGCGGCGCCAGTTGCTGCTGCTCGGGCAAAAGCTGCTGCGCGCCGGATGTGTTGGGACAGCCCAGCGCATCCGTCAAACTCGGCTACTCCGCAGAGGAGCTGGACGCGGTGCCGGATGGCGCCAACATGGGTTTGGGATGCGGCAATCCGCAGGCCATCGCCGCTCTCAAACCGGGTGAAACGGTCCTCGACCTGGGCAGCGGCGGCGGCTTCGACTGTTTTTTGGCTGCGCCTCGCATTGGCGACTCCGGCAAAGTCGTCGGCGTGGACATGACCGCCGAGATGCTCGCCAAGGCAAGAGCGAACGCCGTCAAAGGCGGCTACGACAACGTCGAGTTTCGGCTCGGGGAAATCGAACACCTACCCGTGCCGGACAACTTCGCCGACGTGGTGCTCTCGAACTGCGTCATCAATCTTTCGCCCGACAAACCCCAAGTCTATCGGGAGGTGTTTCGCGTACTTCGTCCCGGCGGACGGGTGGCCGTCTCGGACATTGTGGCCCTCGACGAGCTGCCGGAAACCGTGAAAAGCAACCTCGATGCCTACTGCGGCTGCATTGCGGGAGCGGTGAGTCAGGAGGACATCGAACAAATCCTGCGCGACGTCGGCTTCACGCACGTTCAGGTCAACGTCAATCCCGAAAGCCGTGAGTTCATCCGGGACTGGATGCCGGGAAGCGGCGCGGAAAACCACGTCGCTTCCGCCGACATCCGTGCAGAGAAGCCGGCTTCCGATTGAGCAGCGCCCACCACTCCGAAAAGGAACCGACTCGAGTTCCAAGAAGCCGACACGCCCGGTCCGAAGCCCGAAGAAAACCCTGAGACGCTTGTTCCGCTTGCCGGAAAGAGGGCAAGAACTCGGCACAGTAGGCTCGAGGGACACGCAAGTTGAACGACATAGTTTTGGATGAAATTATGTGCATGGCTGCTCTCGGGCTGAAGGCCCGAAAACCGCAACGGAATTCGATCGTTCAATTTGCGCGAAATTACGAGTTCTGGAGGGGGAGACTCCGTCGAGCCCCGCCGTCGAACGAATGGCGAGGCAGGCCGCCTGCACCG
>CAZSBQ010000269.1:0-3184 GCA_964604795.1 uncultured Victivallales bacterium
CCACTCAGCTTGCCGCCCTGGGCAAGGTCGCGGTCTCGGTCGCCCACGAGGTGCGCAATCCGCTCAGCGGCATCCGCATGAATGTGCGCATCCTGGCCGACGAATGCCGCGAAGCCGGCGTGGCGGACGAGTCCCTGAACGCGATCCAACGCGAAATCGACCGCATGGACCTCTATCTTGAGGAACTCATGAGCCTGCGCCCGAATGCCGAGGGTGCCGGCGAACCTGCGCCGCTGGGGGAAACCGAACCGGTGGATTTGGGGCGCGCAGCCTCCTCCGTGCTGGAGCTGCTGGGAGCGCGCTGCCGACACGCCGGCATTGAGCCCCGTGTCGAAACCGCCGCCGACCTGCCGCCGGTTCAGGGCGATTTTCGACGCCTGCGGCAGGTGCTGATCAATTGCGCGCTCAACGCCATGGACGCCATGCCGGAGGGCGGAACGCTGGTCCTGCATTGCCACGTTTCCGAGGGCGGCGAACACGTGGTGTGCCGGGTGCGCGACACCGGAACCGGATTGGACGCCGAGACCGCGGACAGCCTGTTCGACGCCTTCATCACAACCAAGACTCACAGTGCCGGGCTTGGCCTGTATGTCTCCCGACGAATCATCGAACAGCACGGCGGCACCCTCACAGCCCACAACACCGCCGACGGCGCCGAGTTCACCCTGAGCCTGCCCATCGCCTTTGCCGCAGAACAAGGTTAAACAGACATCCCCGCCTGTTGGAAACGAGGCATTCGCTAAAGACAGGAACACTGAAGCCACCTCGAGTCTCATAGGAGCTTCGAGGTTGAAGGTCTGGTCCCGAATCCCAACGGGATTCTGTCCCATAGCCCAGGGTTGCGGGTGCCAACCCGCTACCCTGGGACAGCAGACCCCTCCCCAATTTCAACCCAGCCGGGGTTGCGTCAGGTCGAAACGTGGGGAGGGACGGAACCCCTTCGGGGTAGAGGAATCATCGGGGTTGAGGAAGGCGAACGGTCCACCGAACGCAAAAGTACCCACGGGCTTAAGCCCGTGTGCACACGCGTCCGGACACCCCGCAAGGAGACTTCCCCAGACGGCCTAAAGGCCGTTGGTACCAAGGGAAGTCTCGAAGGTTAAACAGACACCCCCGCCTGTTCGAAACGAGGCATTCGCTACAGTCAGGGATGCCTGTAGTACTGCAAAATCCTGACACCTGACACCAGCTTAAGTCTCCATAAGAGAGCGCCCTTGCCAGCATAACCTGCATGCTTTCGAAATCGCGCGGACGGGCATTTCGATGGCGGGAACCATCAGGGCACTTCTTTTCTGCGGTATAAAATGCTTTTATGCAAAAGTTTGTGCTGTAATATAATGGCCGTGCAGGACGCAATGGAGGGCAAGACTCTGTCGAGCTCCGCAGTTGGGCGAATGGCGGCTCGTGTTGCCTGCACCGAAGAACTCTTCGCCTTCGGGAGACGCACGGGCTTCCAGTGTACACAACCCCGGCTCGACGGGAGTCTCGCCCTCCAGGGGGACGGGATCAAACCGCCCCCCTCTTAGGTAGGAATTGCCTGGGGAACCATGGATTCGCATTGCATTTCTGCTGCAGCGGGATAGGATACCAGGAAAAACTCGACGCTCCGCCCAACGCTGATGGCAAGCACGTAATCCAAGCATTTCGCCACTGATTCTGATGCCATAATGTCTACTCTGCTGATCATCGACGACGAAGAGTCCATCTGTACCGCGTTCAGGCGGTATTTCGAACGCCGCGGCTTCGAGGTTGTCGTCGCCCACTCAGCTGCGGAGGGGGTACGTTGCACCGAGCGCGCCGAGCCGAGCGCGGCGTTTGTGGACGTGCGCCTGCCGGACGCCGACGGTCTGGAGCTGCTGGAGCGCCTGAACGAGCAGTCTCCGGACACCGCACTCATCGTGATCACGGCCTACGGTTCAATGGCCACGGTGGCCGAGGCCGTGCGCCGAAACGCCTATGACTACCTGCCCAAACCCATCGATCTGGACCGAGCGGAGGCGTTGGTGCAGCAGATCATCGAAGCGCGCGACACTTCGGAGCATCCGGACACGGCCGAGGTCCGGCGGTACGCCCGACATGATCCCGGACCGCTGGGCATTGTCGGCTGCTCCGCCGCCATGCAGGATGCGTTCAAGACCGTTGCACGGGCGGCAAACTCGGAGTCTTCCGTGCTGATCCGGGGCGCGACCGGCACCGGCAAGGAGCTGATTGCGCGCGCCGTGCACCAGCTCAGCCCGAGGGCGGCCAACCCCTTTGTGCCGGTCAACGGCGGCGCCCTGCCCGAGTCGCTTGTCGAGGCGGAACTGTTCGGCTACGAGAAGGGATCGTTCACCGGGGCGTCCCGCGCCAAGCCGGGGCGTTTTGAGCGGGCGGACCGGGGAACGCTTTTTCTGGACGAAATCGGCGAGCTGCCGCTGCCTGTGCAGGTCAAACTCCTGCGTTTTCTCGATCAGCGGGTGATCGAGCGCCTGGGATCGGTGGAGTCCCGCTCTCTCGACGTGCGGGTGGTCGCCGCCACCAACCGGGACTTGTCGCAGGCAGTCGAAGCCGGCGGATTCCGCGCGGACTTGTTCTATCGTCTGGCGGTCGTGGAGATCGAGCTGCCGTCGCTGGCCGAACGCCGCGAGGACATCCTGCCCCTGACCGGCTACCTGCTCGGCCAGCTCGCCGAGGAAGGCGCGGCACCCGATCTGTCGCCCGAAGCCGCCGAAATGCTGAAATCCCATGACTGGCCGGGCAATGTTCGCGAACTCCGCAACGCCGTCGAGCATGCCGCGGTCGCCGCCGGGGGGCGGACCATTCGGCCGGAGCACCTGCCGGCCTCCGTTCGGCAGGCGCGGCTCGAGGCGCGCCAGTCCGCGGGTGACGCCGACGCCCTGCAGCGGTACGTTGATTCACTGCCGTCCACGCCCGGACTCATCCATCCGCAGGCAGTGAACGAGCTGGAAAATCGCCTCATCGCCCGTGCCCTGCATGAATGCGGGCACAATCAGAGCGCGGCCGCCAAGCTCCTCGGCATCCACCGCAACACGCTTCGCCAAAAACTGGAAACCCAGACCCTGCCGGAATAGACGGATTTTTTTGTAGCCGTTTGCATTGAAACGAAACTCCCTTTCGGGATGCGATGCGGGCGCGGAGGCCGCGCCCGGTACTTTGCAGAGGCCGGCGCCTCCGACGGCCCGCG
>CAZSBQ010000269.1:3284-4725 GCA_964604795.1 uncultured Victivallales bacterium
GGCGCGGAGGCCGCGCCCGGTACTTTGCAGAGGCCGGCGCCTCCGACGGCCCGCGGGGGACGGGCGCGGAGGCCGCGCCCGGTACTTTGCAGAGGCCGGCGCCTCCGACGGCCCGCGCGGGGGGACGACACGGCCAAGGAATCGTCCCTGGCCCTGTCAGAATCTGCCTTGATGTTGGAGAAAAGCCCTGCATAGTAGTTGCGTATTCCGCGGACACAGACCGCAATCCCGACACCTCGTCGGAACCAACAGAGAACCACGTTTCAAAAGGAGAACAATCATGGCTCGACCCGTAACACTGTTCACCGGACAATGGGCGGACATGCCGCTGACCGAACTGGCCGAAAAGGCCGCATCCTGGGGCTACGATGGTCTCGAACTGGCCTGCTGGGGCGACCATCTCGACGCCGCCAAAGCCGCCTCGGACCCCGCCTACGTCAAGCAGCAGCTCGGCATCCTCGAAAAAAACGGATTGAAATGCTGGTCAATCAGCAATCACTTGGCCGGACAGCTGGTGTGCGATCCCAACAACGACGCCCGCTCGGACGGGTTCGCTCCCGCCAACCTGGCCGGAGACCCCGAGGGCAAGCGCAAGTGGGCCGTCGAGCAGCTCAAACTCACCGCCAAAGCCGCCAAAAATGTCGGCGTGGACGTGGTCAACGGCTTCACCGGTTCGTCGATCTGGCACCTGTTCTACGGTTTTCCGCCGGCCTCCCCCGACATGATCGACGCCGGCTTCGAGCAGTTCGCCGAGCTTTGGAACCCCATTCTGGACGTGTTCGCCGAGCAGGGAGTCCGCTTTGCCCTGGAGGTGCACCCCACCGAAATCGCCTTTGACATCGTCACCTCCGAGCGCGCGCTCGCCGCGCTGGACAACCGCCCCGAATTCGGCTTCAACTTCGATCCCAGCCACCTGCACTGGCAGTTTGTCGATCCGGTGACGTTCCTCACCACCTTTCCGGACCGCATTTATCACGTGCACATGAAGGACGCCGTCGTCACGTTGAACGGACGCACCGGCATCCTTGCCTCGCACTTGGACTTCGGACACGCCGACCGCGGATGGGACTTCCGCAGCCTGGGACGGGGCGGAGTCGACTTCGAGGAAATCATCCGCACGCTCAACCGGCTGAACTACACCGGACCGCTGTCCGTGGAATGGGAGGACTCCGGCATGGACCGCGAGCACGGCGCCGCCGAAGCCTGCGATTTCGTGCGCGGCGTGGACTTTCCGCCGTCCGAACTCAAATTCGACGCCCAAATGCAGAACGAATGAGCACCGCGACGGGGCGGTTTCAGCTGCCGGGGGGGCAAGCTTGACCCTGTCCGGAAAGGGTTTTGTGTTTTGACCCCCACGTCCTTGTGGCGTGGGTGAACTGGTTCCGAGGCTACCAGCATTTCCGCCCACCCCCTCCCCAGCCGCCGTGCACGGCGGCGGGGG
>CAZSBQ010000270.1:0-4703 GCA_964604795.1 uncultured Victivallales bacterium
CTCCAGAAGGCAGGGCAAAGGTGTGCCCCGTACCGGTAAGTCCTTCCGCGCCTTCCACCAGGGTCCAATCGGGCTGGACCAGGCGGGGACTCCATTCGATGCACACGGGCAGCTCCGACTGACTCCACGAAAGCGTTATGGTTTGGCTTGCCATGCTCAGGCCGGTCACGGTCACCGGATCCGGTTCAGCGGGAGGCTCAGACGACATCTCCCCATAGATAAACGAGGCGGAAGCCCACGGGGAAACAGCGTCGTATCCATCCACGGCGCGCACCCTCCAGAAGTATCTTGCGTCCAACGGCACATTTCCGTAATCAGGCAACGCGCTCATTTGAACCCAGACCATGTCCTCCCTGGCGTCCACATCCGCTGCAACCACCTGGTTGCTGAACGCCCCGTCCTCAGCAATCTGAATCTGGTAACCAGACACGGTGTCTCCCGCATCGGGATCTTCAGCGGCAAACCAGATGAAATATCCGGTCGCGTCCGGCAGCGTGGCGTCGTCATAGGGAGAGACGAGTTCGGGGACTAACGGCGGATCGTTGATAATGCTTACGAAGAAGGTCCCGGTCGCACTCCAGGCGCTTTCGTTTTCCGCGTTGTCCACGGCACGGGAGCGCCACCAGTACTGGGCGCCGTCGGCAAGATCGGTGTCCAGTTGCCATTCGGTCACGGAATTTCCGGAAGCAATCGCCGGATTCTGCGCCACGAGAGAACCCGGATCCAGATCCGCGCCTGTATACACCTCAAAGACATAAGTCAACGGATCAGTCTGGGCGTCTACGGCGTTGGTAACGGTCAAAACGGGGCGAAGCACGGAAACCGTGGCCCCGTCGACCGGAAAAACCGGCGCCGGCGGGCCGGGAATTTCTTCGCCGACACCGAAAGCATCGACGTAAAAGGCGCTGTCGAGGTCGTAACCGTTCGCATAGGACTGAATCGCCACGCGGATGCCGTTGGTGCGGTACTCGGCGGGAACTGCGTATTGAAAACGCGTCCACTCTTCCTCAACCGCCATGATTCCGGAAAGGTCGAGCCAGTTAACCCCGCCGTCTTTCGATAAACGGAGGTACAGCCGTCCGCGGTTTAAGTAGCCGCGCCAGCCGCGGGTCCAGAAGGTCACCTTCGGGTCCGTCGCCTCCGAAAGGTCTATTTCGCTTCCATAGACCATCCAAGAGTCGGTGTTGGCCTGCACATATTGCGACCGATGATTCAATGCGCTTGCAGCGCCATCATAAGGTGAATTCGACGAAACAACCCAGCCGCCGTTGATCCAGTTCCCCAGCCCATCCTCGAAACGTTCGTAAAGGACATCGGCTTCCGCGCCCGGCGTATGCTCGCGAACGGCAACATCGTCGAGCGCCCATCCGTCGTCCACTATGCTTGAGTTGGAAGTCAGCCGGAAGCGGATGTACACGGTGTGATGCTCCTTCCAGGGCGAGAGATCGATGGTCTGCTGCGCCCATGCGGTTCGAGTTTCGCGCACACTGTACACCGTCGTCCAGGCGATCGAAGCGATGTTGTCGTTGTTGGCCGCGCCGATCTGGAGATATGCATTGTCGCCCGAGGTAGGCAGAGCGTGGCGGTCCTTGAAGACCAGCACGGGCCATAAGGCATCGCTCAGATCCACCGCCGTCTGCGCCCAGGTGTTGGAGGAGTTGGCGTAGTCCCCGGGAGAATCGGTCAGGCCGGCCGAGCCCGCAACGCCAGCGCCGGACTGCAGCCCCCAGGTTCCCGTAAACGTCCATGCCGGATCCGGCTGGGCGAACTCGAAATCATCGCTCCATCCAAGCGGAACGCCAAGCGTCTGCGCGGATGCCTCGTTGGATGCGTTCCCGGTATCGCTTTCGTCATAGACATACACCTTGTAAAAATAGCGGGTGCGGGCGGAGAGCCCGGTGTCCACGAAGTTTGTGACAGTCGAATTGGTGATTACCGCCAGAGGGGTATGGCTCTCGTTGACATTCTGTGCCGTGTGACGAAAGACCTTGTAATATTGGAAGCCGGAGCCGGAATATTGCGACCAGGATAGCGTCATGCCGTTAACAGAAACCTCAGAGGGCGTCCCCAGCGTCACCGCCGGCGGCGCCTGCTCAACAGTGAGCTTGTCGATGTACAGTTCCTTCTCCAGTTCGTATTGATGCGTGTAGGAGCGGATCACCAGCCGGACACCCGCTACCCGGTAGTCAGACGGCACAGAGTACTGAAAACGCGTCCATTGCGTGTCAAAATCCAGTACGCCGGAAATATCGCGCCAGGTCACACCCCCGTCTTTCGACAGGTAGACGTAGAGCCGACCGTAATTGTTGTAGCCGCGCAGCCCCCGCCCCCAAAGCGTGATCTGCGGGTCGGCCGCGCCAGAAAGATCCAGTTCGCGGTTCAGCGACAGCCATGATTCGGTTTTGACCGGCGACCAGCGCGAGGGCAGGTCGCGCGCGCAGCCCGTCCCCTCGTACGGGGTGTTCGTAGAGGCCACCCAGCCGCCAGCAATCCAGTTCGTCAGCCCCGCCTCAAAGCGCTCGGCGAAGGGAAGAGTTTGCATCCCGCCCGCAGCGTGTTCCTCGACCGAAAGATCATCCACTAACCAGCCCTCCCCGCCCAGTGAAGAGTTGCTCTCCAGATAAAAGCGGATGCGCAGATTGGCCTGCCCGCGCCACTGCGAGAGGTCGATGCGTTGTTCCGCCCAGCCTTCGCGGGTTCCGGTGACACCGTACACTCGCGTCCAGGAGCTTCCGTTGGGGGAGACTTCGAGGATGCCGCGGTCGCCATCATCGGCGGAATAAAAAGCATGCCGGTCCCTGAAGGAAAGTATCGGCCAGTCCACTTCCGTCAGGTCCACCGCGCTCAGCGCGTAGTTGTTGCCGCTGTTCAGGCTGTTGGAGTACTGCACTCCGGGCGAGTCGGATAGAAAGCTTTCCGCCCCGTTGGTCTCAATGCCCCAGCCACCCAGCGTATCCCATAGCGACATATCGTCAAAAGAATCCACAACCGGCAGATCAATCGGCACAGTCGTGCCCTCAGCTTCGTTGGATGCGCTGTAGGTGCCGTTGCTGTTGACCACGAAAACCTTGTAGTAGTAGGTCTTGCCGATCGAGAGCCCAGTGTCAGTCATGGCCTGCGTCTGGCGGTTGGTCAGAATCGCCACACACGTATCGGCAAGCGTCACCCCGCTCGACTCGCGGCGGTAGATCTCGTAGCGTTGGAACGTCCCGTCGTCCTGATAGCTCGACCAGCTCAGATCCACGCTCTTGAGATGCGGCGCAGGCGTCCCCAGCGTCACCGCCGGCGGCGCCTGCTCAACAGTGAGCTTGTCGATGTACAGTTCCTTCTCCAGTTCGTATTGATGCGTGTAGGAGCGGATCACCAGCCGGACACCCGCTACCCGGTAGTCAGACGGCACAGAGTACTGAAAACGCGTCCATTGCGTGTCAAAATCCAGTACGCCGGAAATATCGCGCCAGGTCACACCCCCGTCTTTCGACAGGTAGACGTAGAGCCGACCGTAATTGTTGTAGCCGCGCAGCCCCCGCCCCCAAAGCGTGATCTGCGGGTCGGCCGCGCCAGAAAGATCCAGTTCGCGGTTCAGCGACAGCCATGATTCGGTTTTGACCGGCGACCAGCGCGAGGGCAGGTCGCGCGCGCAGCCCGTCCCCTCGTACGGGGTGTTCGTAGAGGCCACCCAGCCGCCAGCAATCCAGTTCGTCAGCCCCGCCTCAAAGCGCTCGGCGAAGGGAAGAGTTTGCATCCCGCCCGCAGCGTGTTCCTCGACCGAAAGATCATCCACTAACCAGCCCTCCCCGCCCAGTGAAGAGTTGCTCTCCAGATAAAAGCGGATGCGCAGATTGGCCTGCCCGCGCCACTGCGAGAGGTCGATGCGTTGTTCCGCCCAGCCTTCGCGGGTTCCGGTGACACCGTACACTCGCGTCCAGGAGCTTCCGTTGGGGGAGACTTCGAGGATGCCGCGGTCGCCATCATCGGCGGAATAAAAAGCATGCCGGTCCCTGAAAGAAAGTATCGGCCAGTCCATTTCCGTCAGGTCCACAGCCGTTCGCGCCCCATTATTGGCGTTGTTCAGATATGGCGCATAAAACCCGAGAGGGGAATCGGTCAGGCAGGCCGTTCCGGTAAAGTTGGTCTCTGCGGTCACTCCCCATGAACCTGTAAACACCCAGCCCTGTGCGCCCTCCTCAAAACCGTCCGCGAACGGCAGGGGGTTGTTGAGGGTTCTTACCGAGGCCTCGTCGCCGTCCGCCGAGTAAGTTCCGTAGGGTGAAACCGCGTACAGGCGGTAGGCATACTGCGAATCCAAGGCAAGATCCGTGTCAACCCATTCGGTTTGAGTTTGATCCGGGATTTCCGCCACAAGGGGCGAAAGATGCGTAACGCCACCATCGCCAGGAACACGATGCACGGCATAATGCGAGAACACTGTATTGGTGTTTGCCGGCCAACTCAACCGCAGGGTATGAGAGGTTACCTGGTCAAGCAACAACGTGGGCACGGCATCGGGCGCCTCGGCCACCGAAATGTTATCGAGCCACCAGCCGTCCGCCTGCCCGGAGGCGCTGGTCGTCAGGCGAAAGCGTATCAACACCGCGGACTGCCCCGCCACGGAATCCAGGCTCAGTCGTTCTCCAGTCCAGGCGTTGGTGGAGGTAGTGCCTGTAAATGTTTTCAGAACGCTCCAGTCGGCTCCGTTGTTA
>CAZSBQ010000271.1:0-4675 GCA_964604795.1 uncultured Victivallales bacterium
CATGACCCGTGAAATCCGCGATATCGTCACCCGAAAGTACAGCGTCGGGCAGGTGACCGTCACGCGGCTGAACCAAACCCAAACCGACCTGGTGCGGGCCGAGAGCCAGTACGCCGCCGCGGGCATCCGGGTGCGTCTGGCTGAACAGAATCTGGATGCGGCCACGGGCAGGCTCACCGCGGAGCAGCAGCCCTGAACGTCCCGGAGACATCCCCGTGGAACCCTCCGGCACGTGCACGCGCGCCGAGGCTTTCGGGCTCATCCCGCAGCTTGCCGCCGCTGATCGGCGCTGCGCGTCGGCATTTCGGAGACCATTGATGAAAATTTGTGTTTTTACGGACAGCTTTCTTCCCTACCTGTCCGGTGTGACCTTTGTGGCCATCAACCAAGGCAACGAACTTGCCCGCCGCGGACACGAGCTGACGGTCTTCCGGCCCCGCCCCAATCTCTGGCGGCGGTCGTTCCCCAGGCCCGAGGAATTGAACGCCGGCATTCGGCTGTGCGAGGTTCCGCTGACCTTGCCCACCCCGCCCAGTCGCCCGGACCTGCGCATTGCGGTGCCAACCTTCCTGTCATCGCTGCTCAAGGTTCGACGCCTGCAGCCGGAACTGGTGCACGTGCACACCGAATGGGGCTGCGGCTGGGAAGGCGTGCTGGCCGCCCGTGTGCAGAAAATTCCCATCGTCGGGACGTTTCACACCTTTTTCGCCGATCCCGGATACCTGCGCCAGTTCGGCCTGCCCAATCTGCGGGCGACCCGCGCCGCCATGTGGAAGTTCTCCATCACCTTCTACAACCGCTGCGACGCAATCATCTGCCCCTCCCGCGAAACCGCCCGCGTTCTGATCTCCCACAAACTGCGCCACGCCCCCACAGTGATCTCCAACGGCATCAAACCGCCCGACATGAAGTCTGGGTCGGCCGTCGAAAAAATGCGCCGGGACTACGGCGTCACCGGCGCGCCGGTTTTTCTCTACCTGGGGCGGGTATCCGTTGAAAAATCCATGGAGGTGCTCATGCGCGCCTTCCGCAACGTCCTGGACGACTGCCCGAAGGCACAGCTGGTGATTGTCGGCGCAGGCCCCTCGGACAACGAAGTCGCGAACCTATGCCGTGAACTCGACATGGAGAATTCCGTCATCCGCACCGGCATGATCGAGCATGACAAACTGATCCGCGAGAACCTGCCCCGTCTGGGCGACGTGTTCGTGACCGCCAGCAAGACCGAGAACCAGCCGCTCAGCCTCATGGAGGCCATGTCCTTCGACTTGCCGCTTGTGGCGGCGGACGCACGCGGCAATCCCGAACTGGTCGAACACGAGCGCAACGGATTCCTCTTCGAGCCGGACAACGCCGAGCAAATGGCCGAGCAGATGCGCGAGTTCACCCGCGACCATCCGAACCTGGCGCGGCGCATGGGCAAAGCCTCCGGAGAGATGATCCGCGAACACTACCTGCCCAACGTCGTCGCAAAGCTCGAAGACCTCTACGCCTCGCTCATCGCCCGAAAACAGTAACGCGGGTCTCCCGGCCCGCCACACAAAATGCAAGACTTGTCTGCCGGAACTCGGCGCTTTACCCTCAAGGGGCAAGCAAGTTGGACGTCATAGTTTGGATGGAAATATGAACACAGTTGCCCTCGGCTGGAAAGCCGGCACCATCGTGGCTCTGCCTTTTAGGCGGAGCTGTGAAATTTCTTCCCCGCCAAAGGGGGGAATCCTCCCCCCCCTCTCATGCAATGATTTTCGTTCCGTGTCCCACGCCATCTGCTCCACCGCCCCCCCACCGGCTGGAAAGCCAGTGCCACGTTCGACCCCAATGCCACCGGCTGGAAAGCCAATGCCACGGTGGGAACCGCGGACATAAGTGCCAAACCCCTATCCCAAACCAAACGACACTTCCCATGACCACCGACAAAAAACAACCGACAAACTCTGTCCACACGCTCACTGACGAGCAGATGGACTCCCTCCGAACCGAACTCGAACAGGCCAACTGGGAGTTTGATTCCATCGAGCACGCCCGCTGGCGGGCTCGGCGAGAAAAAACCACCGTGGTCGCCTACAACTCGGGAAAGCTCGTCGTCCAGGGAAAGGGCACCGCCGATCTGGTGCAGTTCATCCTCGAACCCAAGGTCCTGGGCGAAGCACGTCTGGGATACGAAGAGGTGCTGGCCAAGAAGGAGGCCCCCGCGCAATTCGAACCGCACGCCGGAATTGACGAAAGCGGCAAGGGGGACTTCTTCGGACCACTGGTCATCGCGGCCGTCGGCGTCACTGCGGAGTCCGCACAAGGGCTCATCGACGCGGGGGTAATGGACTCCAAGCGCATCAAGAGCGACCGCCGCATCGCCGCGCTGGCCGAAACCGTCCGCAAGCACACGGGCGACGCCTGGGCCGTCGTGCCCATCGGCCCCGAAGCCTACAACCGACTGTACTCCAAGATCGGCAACGTCAATCGCCTGCTCGCCTGGGGACACGCCCGCGCCCTCGAAAATCTCCTTGAGCGTCAGCCTGACTGCCCGCGCGCCCTCTCCGATCAGTTCGGGCACAAGGAAACCGTCAAACGCGCTCTCCTGCAGCAGGGCCGATCCATCAAGCTGGAGCAGCGCACCAAGGCCGAATCCGACATCGCCGTGGCCGCCGCCTCCATCCTGGCACGGCACGAATTCGTCCGACGCCTCGAGAAACTGGGAGAACCGCTGGGCATCACTCTTCCCAAGGGCGCGAGCGTCCAAGTCCGCGAGACGGCTGTCGACATCGTCCGCCGCCACGGCGAGCAAACCTTGCGCACCCTGGCCAAGACCCACTTCAAAACCTTCGCCCAAGTACTCGAGGAAGCCGGCACTTGAATCAGAACTTCTTTTTGCCCCGGCGGATGACATAATCCAGACAGCCGGCAAAGCGCACAAAAACGGCAAAACAGTTCTGGCAGCCATACAACCTGGTGAATGGAATGTTCGGGAAGAACCCGTCCCGTTTCACCCGACAGGTATCCCGCGACCTGCAATGCGCACATCGAACACTCAAAACAACCCCGTTGCATCTTTAATAGTATTGTGGGTCCACACACACGCGCACTGCTTTGTACGACTTATCCGAAGCCGATCCCTCAGTGAACTGCACAACTATAGCCTCGAATTCTCCGCCTGCAACCCCAAGTGCTCCACCAAAAATGTAGAACAGGCATCCCTGCCTGTTCAAACCAAAACCAGTAGAATAGGCGTCTCGCCTGTTCACCCCCCGTACAAACAGGCATCCCTGCCTGTTCAAACCAAAACCAGTAGAATAGGCGTCTCGCCTGTTCACCCCCCCGTACAAACAGGCATCCCTGCCTGTTCACAAACAGATGCCAGACAACATTTTCGACGGATCAACCCGTTCGGATCTACAGGCAGGGATGCCTGTAGTACTTATTGGATTCCAGAGGCAGGGGTGTCTATAGCACTGTCGGGTTACACAAGAGTTGCGGTTCCCGCTCACTCCGCTAAGATCGGGTACGTCCAGCCGTGTCTGTCCTCGATTTCACCATACTGAATCGAGGTCACTTCCTGGTACAGGCTCTCCAGCACCGGGCCGCAGCCGGTTTCCGGGCCGACTCGAAT
The DNA here is from genome assembly GCA_964604795.1 of uncultured Victivallales bacterium. Taxonomy (GTDB): domain Bacteria; phylum Verrucomicrobiota; class Lentisphaeria; order Oligosphaerales; family CAZSBQ01; genus CAZSBQ01. Next base: position 3,605 of record CAZSBQ010000271.1, read on the forward strand.
CTCGGTGTCGCCGCGCACGATTCGATTGACCGGCGTGATGACCACGGCGGTGCCGCAGGCACCGATCTCATCGAATGTGCCCAGCTCATCAAAGGCAACCGGTCGCCGCTCCACGGTCAGGCCGCGGTCCGAAGCCAGCTGCTGCAACGTCATATTGGTGATGCTGGGCAGAATCGAAGGCGACACCGGGGTCACATACGCATCATCCCGGATGCCGATGAAATTGGAGGTGCCGAATTCATCGATGTAGCGGTGCTCCCGCGGATCCAGATACAATTCGACGGGAAAACCCTTTTCCTGCGCGACTTTGTGGGGCTCCAGGCTGGCCGCGTAGTTGCCGGCCACCTTGACATGGCCCACTCCCTGCGGCGCGGCCCGGTCGTATTCGTCCAGAACCACGGCGCTGACCGGCTGCAACCCTCCTTTGTAGTAGGGTCCCACCGGCACCACCAGGACAATGAACGTGTATTCGTCCGCCGGACTGATGCCGATGCGGGCGCCGCTGCCGATCAGCAGCGGGCGCACGTAAAGAGCACCGCCGGTGCCGTACGGCGGAATGTACTCGAGGTTTGCCTGGATCACCCGCTCGACCGCCTCCAGAAAAAGGGCTTCGGGCACTTGAGCCATGCACATGCGGCGGGCGGTATTGGCCATACGCTTGGCGTTGTCCCTGGGGCGGAACACGCGTACGCTGCCGTCCTGACAGCGGAACGCCTTCAAGCCCTCGAAAATCGATTGACCGTAATGCAGGCAGGTGGCGGCGACATGCAGATTGATGTACGGTCGGTCCACCAGCTCGCCGTCATCCCACTGCCCATGCCGCCACGTGTACTGCACATGGCATTCTGTTTCCAAATAGTTGAAACCCAAACATTTCCAATCAATAGATGTGTTCACGAAGCGCTCCTTGAACTCGTTGCATCTGCACAATTCTCACGCATGCTCGGAAAAGTAGTCGCTCGAACACCAGTTGGCAAGCGGGGATTTAGCTCGATCCTGTCCCGAAAGGTTGTGGACATAAATTTTAGTTCAAACGCCCCCGCCGACCTTGTGTCGGTGGAGCGCAGATTC
>CAZSBQ010000272.1:0-4658 GCA_964604795.1 uncultured Victivallales bacterium
AATCCACGCGAATGGGGCAGGGGCAAAGGCACGGACAGGGGCACGGGCAAAGGCAGGGGCCGGGAACTTGATCGGTTTTTGGCAAACCGTTCAAGTTCCCGACCCGGTTCCGCATTTTGGTCCTGCAACCCTCATACCCTAAAAATCGTCATACCCACCGGGGCGTTGCCCCGGCCTGGTATGCGGAGCGCCGTTGGCGCAGGGAAATCATCACACCTTCATGCCTTTTGCCTTTGCCCCATGATTCTGCTGCCAATGATTCTGCTGCCCTGCCTTTGCCTTGGTGATCGTCATACCCGCTCTCTGCCTTTTGCCCTCCATCGTCTTGCCTGAGATGTCTGCAACTGCACATCTATTCCGAGATTGAGGGTGCTAAAACAACGCGGAAACCGAGGATGTAGCTCGTGAAGATCAGCTCGCGCCTGGAGCGAAAGGCCGCGCGACAGCACCTGGCGGAGTAATACCAGCCGCCGCCGCGCCTGACGCGGGTCGAGGCCGCCGCAGTATTAACCGGATTCGTCTTGGATGATCGCCCATAGAAATCGTCGTTGTACCAATCATAGCACCATTCCCAGACGTTGCCCGACATGTCGTACAGGCCCAGTTCGTTGGGTTTCAATTGCCCAACCTCGTGGGTCTCTCCCCCACTGTTATTGTCGTACCAAGCCACCTCGTCAGCGTTGTTCGAGCCCGAATACTTGTAACCCCGACTCTTCGCGCCGCCCCGCGCCGCGTACTCCCACTCCGCCTCGGTGGGCAAACGATACACGTACCCCTCCGGCAGGCGACCCGCGCGGCGTTCGCGATCAGTCAAAGCCTTGCAAAAGTTGTTAGCATCGTGCCAGGAGACGCGTTCCAGAGGAGAGCGCGGACGACTGGCACGTCTGACCTCCCGTCCGATACCCAGAAAACCGTTCTTGAGGACTTCTTCGTCTTGGAAATGACTTGGGTTCTTGCCTGTCAGCTTCTCGTACTCGCCCTGCGTCACGGTGTACTTCCCGATCCAGAATGGCTGCGTCAGGGTCACGTCGTGCACCGGCTTTTCGTTGTATAATGTGCCAGCCTGATCACTGCCCATCAGAAAGGTCCCTGTCTCCACGCAAACGAATTCCATACCCAACGCGTTGCCGGCGGTCGGGTCTGTCTGGGGTGTTGGCGGAGGGCTCTTCGGTGCGGGAGGCGGTGTCGGTTCCGGAGGCAATTGCGCAAGGGGCTGTTGCGCTCGGTCTGGAAGGCGAACGCCTGCCTGTCGCGTAGGCGACGCAGACAGGTCCTCGTGAGCCGCATCTACGAGAACCGGCTCGACGGGAGTCTCGCCCTCCATCGGCAACCTCTCGCGCATGCCTGCGGCGTCCGCAAAGCGGTCGGTGGCATCCTCTTCGAGGGCGGTGAGAATGAGGTCGTCCCAGGCGGGAACGAGCCCCTTGACATAATGCGATGGCGGACGAGGGCCGACCTGCTTGCCGGTAAGCAGGCGATACATCATCATGCCGACTGAATAGACGTCGCTGGCAGCCGTCGCCTCCTTGCCATCCTTCTGCTCCGGGGACATGTATTCAAAAGTGCCCAGCATGGACTTGGTGCTGGTCCCCGCCCCCTCCGGCAACTCGGTCTGCATGCCGCCGATGCTCATCGACATTTTGACCGACAGCTCCGCCTGACTGCGAACCCATTCCTCGCCGACCAGACGGACCAGGCCGAAGTCGGCAATCTTGAAGACGGAGTGTTCAGTGTTCGGTGTTCGGTGTTTAGGGGCGGAACCGCAGATCAGGATGTTGCCCGGTTTGAGATCGCGGTGGACCACGCCGCGTTCGTGCGCGTAGGCCAGCCCGTCGAGAATCTGTGCGAACACCGCAGCCACTTCGTCCGGATCGAGCCGCCCGCCTGCCGCCTCGGCATACTCCCCCAACGTCCTGACCTCCGACTTCGGACCTCCGACCTCCGACTTCCGACCTCTGACCTCCGATCTCCGCCCTCTGACCTCCGATCTCCGGCGTCCAGCTCGCGGGGACGCTCGCGCTCCAGGCTGATCTCCGCCCCCGTTGCCAATTCCATGCGTAGCCAATAGCGCCCGTCCGTCTCACCAAACTCGTCCACCTGAACGATGTTCGGGTGCTCAAGCTTCGCCATCACCCGAGCCTCCCGCTTGAACCGTTCGAGCGCATCGGAACGGCTTGCGAAGTCCGCGGGCAGCAACTTGAGCGCATAACGCTTCTCCAGCGTGCTGTGTTCAACCTCATACACCTCACCCATCCCGCCACGCCCGAGCAGCCTAATGACTCGATACTGCCCCAGCATGTCGCCAGGCTTCAACCCACTCGCGTCCCCCCCACGCCCGCTTCCGGGCGGCATCGTCTCGTCGAAATTGATCGTATTGTCATTCATAAAAAACTCGCTTGTTGTCTTGGGCTCCGCCCAAACCCGCCAGGGGAAATGATTTCCCCTGGACCCCTCAGGGTAGTCTACCGTGAAGGGGGCAGCTGGTCTCCAGTTCTTTTCTAATCGTCATACCCTATAATCGTCATACCTACCCCCTTCCTTTTGGACCTGGGGCACTAATCACTGTTCACTGTTCACTGACAACTCACACTTGATGAACAGGCAGGGATGCCTGTTTTACTTTATTCTGCCCTTGCCCCATGATTCTGCCGTCAATGATTTTGCTAAATCTGCCTTGCCTTTGCCCTTGCCCTCCAATCGTCAACCCCATAATCGTCATACCTCCTCTCGGCCTTTTGAGCCATGGGACTGGGGGACTGAGGGATGTGGGTTTGTGGGTGTGTGGGTTTGTGGGATGGCAACTGATTACTGATCACTGATCACTGGTTACTGATAACTCACGCTTCACCCTTCACGCTTCACGTTTCACGCTTCACGCTTGATGAACAGGCAGGGATGCCTGTGTTGCTTTATTCCGCCTTTGTCTTTCCAATCGTCATACCCCAATAATCGTCATACCTTCTTTCTGCCTTTGCCCTTGCCTTCTCTCTGCGCCTCTGCGCCTCTGCGCGAGAATCATGCCTTCTCCAACCCGTACTGAAAGTAGGGTTCGACACGGAGATCGCCTGCGGGAGTCGGGAAGGTCCGGCCGGGCACGAGCCAGTCGAGGCGGTCCTTCCAGGCGACGGCGAAGGCGTTTTGGCGGCGAAAGACAGTGACGCCCTCCAGGTCGTCGTGCAGCGCGTGCAGGGGGGCGCAGTGCCAGAGGACCAGGTACGACTCCGGAACCTCGTCGCTGCGCTCAAGCGACAGACAGGCGGGATCGTTTCCGGGCCGTCCCGGGCAGTCGCGGCAGAGCGTGGGGTGCAGATTCCCCGTGCAGGGCCAGAGACGGGTCTGCAGAACCAGTGCTGGCTCGTGACCGTCGTCGCCGGGCGCGAGAGCCAGGGTGACCGGCTCGCGTTCGGGCAGCGTCACGGGGGAGTCCGGCGTGGACGCCGTGCCGTCAACGTGCAGTTTTGGCGTGCTGCGGTGACTGGCGGCGGCGGGCGCAACGCTCACACCGCCGTCGCGGCAATTCAGGCGGGCGTGCCTGCGGCTGATCCAGCGACTGCGCTGCGAGTCCTGCTTGCCGTTGGCGGCGAAGGCGCGGGTGACGATATGGCAGGGGTTCTCGCCGCCGCGCTCGCGTCCGATCAGGATGTCCTCCTCCCCGGCAATGAGCTGGATGTGCCGGTCGCCGAGACAGAGGGTCAGGCGGTCGCAAACCGCGTCCTGGGGACGCCGCGGCAGGCGCGGCGCGTGCTCGCCGGATGTCGGCAGAGCTTCGGGTGTCCAGAGGCTTTCGAACAGCTCCAGGCGCTTCATGGCGCCGGTTTCGGCAATGCGCTTGATGTGATTGCTCAACTGGTCGTTGTCATCGAGCTGCCTGGAGAGAGCGCCGAGTTGCTCGGCACCGTTGCGGACCTGAATGTCGGCGGCGTGTCCGCCGGATATCTCGTTGTGAAAGGTGACCTGCAGCTCGCGCAGGACTTGCCCGGCCCGCGCGCCGGGGGGGTAAATCTGCACGTTCTGGTCATCGGTCTCAAGCGTGACGCTGTTCTCGCCGCAGTCAAAGGTGACGTAGAGCACGAAGGGCAAAATGCCGTTGGTGTCGGGCTGGTACGCCACCGAGATGCGCCGTGAGCGACCGCCCTTCTTGAGTGCCTTAATGCTCCCCGATTTACCGTGCCACGCCAGTGTGGGATCCCGCGAGACCACGTACACGCGCAAGTTGCGGATGTCGCCGGAGCGCGCGATCACCTCGAAGGTGAAGGGCTGCGGCACGCCCTCCATGAACACCTGGCTCAGGTTGTAGCGCAGTTCGATGGGGCAGGTCGGATCGGCGCTGAACGAGGGCGATGCGTCGGAGACGGGCGCAGGTGGCACAGGTGCGGAGTCCGCAAGTGAGGGTCCGGCAGGCGGCGTATCCTCCCCCGAGACCGCCCCGGCGGGCGATTCAGTACGATCAGACCGATCAGTCTGATCCGCCTGATCAGCCGCAGCAGCCGCAGCGGCAGGAGCGGTCACCTGCTCCGGAGCGCTCTCAACGGCGCCGTCCAGCGACTGCCCGCATTTCTCGCAGAAAACCCCCTCCGCCGTCCGTCCGCCGCACTGTGGACATTGTGTCAAAGCCATTGTCAAAAACCTCTGTTTCGCTTGTTGTGTTCTTGGGGCGC
>CAZSBQ010000273.1:0-4658 GCA_964604795.1 uncultured Victivallales bacterium
GTAAAACAGGCATCCCTGCCTGTTCGTCAGGCGTGATGGGTGAAACGTGAGGAGTGAAGCGTGAGGAGTGAGAAGGCATGGGCATTGGGTTGACGATTATGGGGTTGACGATTGGAAAGGCAAGAGCAAAGGCAAGAGAAGGTGTGACGATTTTTAGGGTATGACGATTGAGAGAACAAAATGCGGAACCGGGTCGGGAACTTGAGCGGTTTGCCAAAAACCGGTCAAGTTACCGACCCCTGCCTTTGCCCGTGCCCCTGTCCGTGCCTTGGCCCCATTCGCGCGGATTTGCGAGATTCGCGGTTAATCATCCCGGCGGGTGCAGGGAGGGGCTCCCTCCCTGCCGAGGGTTTGGGGCGAGGAGCCCCAAGAACACAACCAACAAGCAAAAAAGGAGCGGCATCATGGGACGACGCGAGGATTTACGGAAACGGCATGGGGAGATGGCGGACAGGATTGGCATAACTGCGGAGGATGGCGGCGAGCGGGCTTCCTCGCGTGGTGGAGATCATCGTCGAAAGGGGCGTGTCGGACTCATTGCAGTTCTGCTCTTATTGGTCCTTATTGCTGGCATTGGCGGCATCTGGTGGCAGCTCCGCGACGGCGGACGGGACACCGACTCGCGCATCGCTTCGGCGGCGCGGGAATTGGAACAGGGCATTGGGCTCATTGTTTTGATCGTTCCCGACGAGGATGGGAAAGCGCGTCCCACCCCCATCGCCACCTGCTGGGCCGTGGACAAGCGGCTGATGGTCACCAACGCGCACGTCGTCGAGTCCGTCCGGGAGTGTCTCGACCACGACCTGGACGCCTACGTGGCGATCAACCGCCGACCGGACCTGCGGCTGCGCATCATCGAGGCGTGGAGTCATCCGCGCTACGGGGAAGTTCGCCGCAGCATGAGCGGCGAGGAATCGCTCGGGTTCTCCTACGACGTGGGGCTTCTGCGCGTTGATTCGGACGTGCCGACCATTTGTCCCGTGGCCGAGGAGCCCGAACTGCATGACATCGCCTCCGGCTACCGTGTCGGGTACCTGGGTTTTCCGATGGAGAATCTGGCGAAGGGCGGCGTGGACATTCACAACCCGGTTGCGAACATGCAGTCGGGGATTGTCACGGCGGTCAGCGACTTCTGGCAGGGGGACTCCGGGTCGGCGGACAACGTGCTGATCCGTCACAACCTGGGTGCGGCGGGCGGCAGCAGCGGCAGTCCTTTGTTCAACGCCGACGGCGAGGTGGTGGGGATTCTCAACGGCGGCAACATGAACCTGCAACTGGTTCCGGCGGGCGCCGACGAGATCGCCGTCATGCGCATACCCTCCGCGGCCATGATCAACTTTGCCCAGCGGGTCGATCTGCTGACCGGCATCCCGCCTGCGCCGGAGGCTGCGGAACGGGAGAGGAACTCGCCGCGGCGCTGGCAGACCGACACCGCCGACTGAGTTCCGTGTCCACTCTGTTGAAGCGATGCATTCTGTAAACAGAGACAAGCGGAACGGTTGAAATTCCTGTCGGCACCGAGTATACTTCTCCAGCAACGGACATCGGAAATCCGGTTCGTGCCGATCCGAACCGCAAGGAGTCGCAATCATGAGCGAGGACAAGCAATACCTGACATTGGAGGAGGTGGCCGATTTGCTGGCGGTCAACTACCAGCTGATCTACCGCCTGGTGCGCAACGGGGACATTCCCGCCGTGAAGCTGGGACGCGTGTACCGGGTGGAGCGCGCGGACCTGGACGCGTACCTGGACAAGCAGAAGAAACATGTCATCGAAGGCGGCGCGCGCTGCGCGGCCTGCGGGGTCAACTACGCCTCGAAGGAGGTCGTCTGCGAGGAGTGCAGAGACTGCGGCGCTCCCATCTGCCGCGACTGCTGGACGCGCATGGACCGAAAAGTCTGTCGCGAATGCACGCAAAAGCAAAAACAGAAGAAGGGTTGAAGATTGGAAGGGATGATTGTCGCGCAGAGACGCAGAGGCGCGGAGAGAAAGCAAAGGCATTGGGTTGACGATTAGAAGGCAAAAGCAGAATGAAGTAAAACAGGCATCCCTGCCTGTTCATCATGCGTGATGAGTGAAGCGTGAAGAGGGAGTGATCAGTGAACAGTGAACAGTGAACAGCAATCAGTGATCGACCATCCCAGAACCCCACTCACTCACACAAATACACAAATACACAAATACACAAATACCCAAACACCCACAAACCCACACACCCAGTCCCCCAGTTCATGTGTGACTTGACAAACAAACCACTCACACCTATCTTTTTCTGATGATTGGGCGATGGGTTCCCAAATATCATACATGAAGGCGGTATCATGATACGGCGCGACATCCATGACGAACTGTTGCTCTGCGCGGGCGAGTATCCGGCGGTGACGCTGACCGGGCCTCGTCAGGCGGGCAAGACCACGCTGGCGCGGAGCGCGTTTCCCGACCATGCCTATGCCTCGTTCGAGCAGCCGCTGGTGCGCGAGCAGTTTGCGGACGACCCGCTGGGATTCCTCCGTCGCCATGCACGGGGGACCATCTTCGACGAGGTGCAGAACGCCCCCGACCTCCTTTCCTATCTGCAGCAGGAGATCGACGAAGACCCGACGCCGGGCCGATTCATCCTGACCGGTTCGCAGCATTTCGCTCTGTCCGAACGCATTTCCCAGAGCCTGGCCGGTCGGACGGCCGTTCTGGAGCTGCTGCCGTTCAGCGTCGAGGAGCTGCGGCGCGGGGACTTCCTGCGCGACACCCTGGACGAGGTGCTCTGGCACGGGGCCTATCCGCCGGTTCACGACCGTTCTCTGCGCCCCCAGCGCTGGTACGCGAGCTACATGGCAACCTACATCGACCGGGACGTCCGCAATCTCACCGCAGTTCACGACCTGGACACGTTTCACCGCTTCATGCGTTTGGCGGCGGGCAGTGTGGGACAGCTTTTCAACAGCTCGCGGTTGGCGGGCGACTGCGGCATCGACCACAAAACCGCCCGGCGCTGGCTCGACATCCTGCAGACCAGCTATATCGCGCACTTGCTGCCCCCCTATTACCGAAATGTTCGCAAGCGCGTGGTCAAGACTCCCAAGCTCTACTTCCACGACACCGGCCTGGCCTGCCACCTGCTCGGGATCACCGAACCCGGCCAGCTGGAAGCCCATCCGCTGCGCGGCGCCGTGTTCGAAAACTGGGTCTTCTCCGAATTGACCAAGACCCTGACCAACCGGGGAGCGCCGAATCGACTCTACTTCTGGCGTACCCACGGCGGACAGGAGGCGGACTTCCTTCTGGAACTCGACGGCGCCATCGTCGGTGTCGAAGCGAAGGCCGGCATGACCCCCCGGCCCGCCTTCGCACGCTCGCTTCTCAACGCGCTCGAGAACTGGGCGGAGACCGAGACGCGCGCGTACCTGGTCTTCGGCGGCGACAAAGCCACCGAGTCCAAAGACTGTCGATTCACTCCATGGCGCGAAATCAGAGAGGTGCTGGGCCAGGGCGGAGAGCAGGTATGACGATTGGAAAGGCAAAGAATAATGTAAAACAGGCATCCCTGCCTGTTCGTCAAGCGTAATGAGTGAAACGTGAAGGGTGAGGAGGGAGTGACCAGTGATCAGCGATCAGTTACCAGTGACCAGTGAGCAGTAATCAGTGACCCCACCCACACACCCACACACCCACTCACCCACACACTCACACACCCATGGTCCCCCAGTCCAAAAGGCTGAGAGAGGGTATGACGATTGGAAAGGCATGATTCTCGCGCGGAGGCGCAGAGGCGCGGAGAGAAGACAAGAGCAGGAGAAGGTATGACGATTTTTAGGGTATGACGATTAGGAAGACCAAAATACGGAACCGGGTCGGGAACTGGCACTGCGCAAGCAGGGCGAGTTACCGGCCCATTGCCCCCGATCCTGAATAGCCTGAGGGGTCCAGGGGAAATCATTTCCCCTGGCGGGTTTGGGCGGAGCCCAAGACAACAAGCGACTTTTTTATGAATGACAACACGATCAATTTCGACGAGACGATGCCGCCGGGACGCGGGCGTGATGGAGAGGCGAACGGGCTGAAGCCCGGCGACATGCTGGGGCAATACAAAGTCGTTCAGCTACTGGGTCGGGGTGGCATGGGGGAAGTGTATGAGGTAGAGCACACGACCCTGGAGAAGCGTTATGCGCTCAAGTTGCTGCCCGCGGACTTCGCCAACCGTTCCGATGCGCTCGAACGATTCAAGCGGGAGGCTCGGGTGATGGCAAGGCTCGAGCATCCGAACATCGTCCAGGTCGATGAATTCGGCGAGACGGATGGGCGGTATTGGCTACGGATGGAGCTGGCGACGGGCGGGGAGGTCGGAGGTCGGAGGTCAGAGGTCAGAAGTCCGAAGTCGGAGGTCGGAGGTCCGAAGTCGGAGGGCGGAGATCAGAGGGCAGAGGTCGGAGATCAGAGGGCAGAGGTCGGAGATCGGAGGGCAGAGGTCAGGACGTTGGCCGACTATGCCGCGGCGCAGGACGGACGGTTGGACCCGGACGAGGCGGCTGCGGTGTTCGCACAAATCCTCGACGGCCTGGCCTACGCGCACGAACGCGGCACCGTCCACCGCGACCTCAAACCGGGCAACATCCTGATTTTCATGGATGAAAATTCATCTTTCATCCCTCATCCTTCATCCT
>CAZSBQ010000274.1:0-4615 GCA_964604795.1 uncultured Victivallales bacterium
GCCTCGTCCGGGTCCAAACGCCCGCCCTGCGCCTCGGCATAGTCGGCCAGCGAGCGCAGCGCACCATCCGCACCGGCTCGTGGGGACACTCGCCCTCCAGGTTCAGGGACAAAGACAAAGCCACTCGCCAATTCCATTCGCAACCAGTACCGCCCATCCGTCTCGCCGAAGTCGTCCACCTTCACGATGTTGGGATGCTCCAGATTCGCCATCACCTCGGCTTCGCGCTTGAAGCGTTCCAACGCGCCCGCCCGGTTTGCGAAGTCCGCGGGCAGAAGCTTCAAGGCATACCGTCGACGCAGGGTCGTATGCTCTACCTCATACACTTCCCCCATCCCGCCGCGGCCCAGCAGGCGAACAACTCGATACTGCCCCAGCATAGTGCCGGGCTTTAGTCCGTTCGCCTCATCACGACGACTACCGGACGGCGGTAACGTCTCATCGAAGTTGATCGTATTGTTATTCACAAATGGCTCGTTTGTTATCTTGGGGCTCCTCGCCCCAATCCCTCGGCAGGGGAAACGTGGTTCCCTCTGCACCCCTCAGGGTAGTCTACCGCAAATCCCTGCGAGAGGCAAGCGGGTCGGTTCCGCATTTTGATTTTCCTGTCGTCATACTCTCTCTCAACAACCTCCCTGCCCCATGATTCTGCCATCTTGCCTTTGCCCTTCTCTCCGCGTCTCTGCGAGAAATATTCGCCATTCCGGCCTCTGTATCCAAAAGCCAAAACCACAAATTTTTATCAGGTCCCTTGCCTGTTGCGTCACGCTTGGCGCAGGTAGGTCAGCGACTCAACAATAAACGAAATCCGTAGTCGTTGTCGCGAAACGAAGCGAAGTCGCCGTAGCGACGCTCGCAACGCAGGTAGTCCTGCGGCAGCCCGGGAAAGGGATAGGGTTCCTCCCCCCAGAGCTCCGAATCAATCTTCTCCAGCGCGGCCTGCATGTCCTTGTTGTCGGATTCCTTTTGCTCAATCAACGGCTCGTCAAAGTCGCCGTCCCAGGACGCCCCGCGCCACGCATCAAAGTCGCCGTCGGGAGATTCCGACGTACACTCCCAGACATTGCCGCCGACGCCATAGAGGCCCCAGGGATTCTCCCAACTCTTTTCCACGTCGCAGGTCACCACGTGGCCGTCGCGATATCCCTCGATCTTGTTTTTCCATGCGGACTCCTGTCCCGAGTAATTCCCGGCCTGTCCGCTTCTCGGCGGCCAGTTGTTGCCCCATGGATACTCGCGTCCGTCGCCGCATTGGGCGAAGGTCGTGAACTCGTCTTCCGTCGGCAACCGGTATTCCGCGCCGCCGAGCACATCCCGGTCGCGCTCGGTTAGCCAGTCGGCGTAGGTCTGCGCGTCGAAGTAGTTGACTTCCACCACAGGCTGGCGGTCGCCGTTGAGGGAATGCCCCTCGTACTCTTTCGAATCGTGCCCGCGTTCCTTCTTCCGATATTCCCCATTGGTCACCTCGTACTTGCCGACCCAGCATTTGAGCTTGGGGATCCAGACGAACTCCATGCCGGTCGCGGGAGAGGTCCAGTCCTCGCCCGGCACCCGAGCCGGTGCTTCGTGTTGGCCTTGCTGGTACAGCAGATAGGCCCCACCCACGGCCAAGACGAGCGCAAGCAGAACAAGAACAATCTTCTTTTTGCCGCAGGACTTCTTCTTCCGGGGTTCGGGTGTCGCTCGCCGCGTTTCGGCGGCCGGATTGGGTGGCGACGCGGATGCCGGGGATGGTTCGCTTACGCGAGGCTCAGAAGGCTGGAACCGTTGGTGCTCTGGCGTAGACGGCTCGGGTTTCGGAGGAGGACTCTTCGGTGCAGAGGGCGGTGTCGGTTCCGGAGACGCTGAGCGGCTCGACGGAGTCTCGCCCTCCATCGGCACAGGCAAGCGTTTCCGCATGGACGCGGCATCCGCAAAGCGGTCGGAAGGATTTTCTTCAAGGGCGGTGAGAATCATGTCATCCCAGGCAGAATCAAGTCCATCGGCGTAGTAGGATGGTGGTCGTGGGCCGACCTGCCTGCCTGTCAGTAGACGGTACATCATCAGGCCGACGCTGTAAACATCACTGGCCGCAGTCGCGTCCTCGCCGCGTTTCTGTTCCGGCGACATGTACTCGAAAGTGCCCAGCATGGACTTCGTGCTTGTTCCGGCCCCCTCGGGAAGTTCGGTGGCCATCCCTCCGACGCTCATCGACATCTTGACCGACACCTCCGCCTGGCTGCGCACCCATTCCTCGCCGATCATACGGACCAGGCCGAAGTCGGAGATCTTGCAGACTGGGGTTTCATCTGTCTGGTTGTCGGTGTCAGGTGAGAACAACAGAATGTTTTCAGGCTTCAAATCCCGGTGGACCACACCGTGCTCGTGGGCGTGGGCGAGTCCATCAAGGACCTGCTTGAATATCAGAGCCGCCTCGTCCGGATCGAGTCGTCCGCCCTGCGCCTCGGCATACTCCCCCAACGTCCTGACCTCCGACTTCCGACCTCCGCCCCCTGACCTCCGATCTCCGCCCTCTGACCTCGGACCTCCGCCCTCCGTGCCACTCGCCAGCTCCATCCTCAGCCAATACCGCCCGTCGGTCTCGCCGAATTCGTCGACCTTCACGATGTTGGGATGCTCCAGGTTGGCCATCACCTCGGCTTCGCGCTTGAAGCGCTCCAACGCGCCCGTCCGGTTTGCGAAGTCCGCAGGCAAGAGCTTCAGCGCATATCGTCGACGCAAGGTCGTGTGCTCTACCTCGTACACTTCCCCCATCCCGCCGCGACCCAGCAGGCGAACGACTCGATACTGCCCGAAGTCATCGCCGGCAGTCAGCGAAGACCGGCCCGACTGATTCCCGGCAGGCGGCAGTGTTTCATCGAAGTTGATCGTGTTGTCATTCATGTCGTTCGCTTGTTATCTTGGGCTCTGCCCAAACCCGCCAGGGGAAATGATTTCCCCTGGACCCCTCGGGCTGTTTCAACCGCGAATCTCGCAAATCCGCGCGAATGGGGCACGGACAGGGGGCATGGGCCGGGAACGTGAGCGGTTTTTGGCAAACCGTTCACGTTCCCGACCCGGTTCCGCATTTTTTTTTGGCCTTCCGATCGTTATACCCAACAATCGTCATACCTTCTCCTGCACTTGTCTTCTCTTCTCCGCGCCTCTGCGCCTCCGCGCGAGAATCATGCCTTTCCAATCGTCATACCCTTTTTGTCTTTGCCCTTGCCCTCCAATCGTCAACCCAATGCCTTATGCCCTTGCCTTCAATCGTCATACCCCATAGCTCGCGGTTTCACTGAACTTGATCCGCGATTTCTTGCAGGACTTGATGCAGGGAAGGCGCGTCCGAATTGACGACCGTTCCGCCTGTGGAATGTTTGTGATGGGGAAACGTTGCGATGTCCGGGCAGTGCGGCGCCATGTCGTATCGGAAGATCAGGTCTCCGTGTTTGTTTTGATAGTGGTACGAATACTTGAAGCGGTTCACCTCCACTTTGGCATTGACGAACTCCATGAAGTGCAGCGTGGAACCGTCGAGAAAGTACACGGCACCTTCGATTAGACCAAGGTACAGCGAACGCTTGTCCGTCGCGATTCGAGAGTCGAGAACGATGTGGGACTGCGCAACGGCACCCTCGACTTGCCGAAAGTAGGCTTCGATCAGCACAGCACCGCTCCGTCGAGTTCTTTGCGGTCGACTTTGAGTTGCTCGAGGGCTTCCACCTCGCCGGCCCACTTGATGTACTCCATCCTGTCTCCGAGTTTCCCGGCCTGGAAATCCCGATAGAAGACCCGGCTTTCCATCCCAAACTGCTCTTCGAATCGGCTCAGGTTCCGGCGCGTCTTGTCGATGCCAAGGTCAAGAACTCGAATTTCGTGGTCGAGAGCTGCCCGGAGCAGGGGAATGACCTCGGAGGCGCGTTCGGATTGTACCGTGATCTGTGTCATTGCATTGGCCTCTCTGTAGTTGTTCACCCGGTATGGGAGGACACCGCTACTGTAATCCTGTCTTGCAATCATTACACCCCGTGTTCCTGCCGGGGATGTTTACTGAATGGCCGAGCCTTGGATGACTGAGTTGTCAACCCAATGCCTTTTGCCTTCTCTCTACCGGGGCGTTGCCACGGCCTGGTATGCGGAGCGCCGTTGGCGCAGGGGCGGTGGGCATTTCTTCCCGACCCGGTTCCGCGTTTTTTCCGATTGTCAAACCTGGACCATGGGACTGGGGGACTGGGGGACCATGGGTATGTGGGTGTGACCACTGGTTACTGCTCACTGCTCACTGGTTACTCACTCCTCACGTTTCACGCTTCACGCATCACGCATCACGCTTGATGAACAGGCAGGGATGCCTATTCTACTATGCCTTTGCCCCATGATTCTGCCATCAATGATTTTGCCATTCTGCCCTTGTCTTTCCAATCGTCATACCTTCTCCTGCTCTTGTCTTCTCTCCGCGCCTCTGCGCCTCCGCGCGAGAATCATGCCTTTCCAATCGTCATACCTTCTCTCTGCCTTTGCCCTTGCCTTCTCTCTGCGCCTCTGCGCCTCTGCGCGAGGATATGGCCCCTGAACAGCGGATCGTTGTTTGCGGCTCTGCGCAAAGAACGATCCACGGGAGTGCAGAGGGACA
>CAZSBQ010000275.1:0-4558 GCA_964604795.1 uncultured Victivallales bacterium
CGGAGTCGGTGTAGCTGTAGCGCTCGATGAACATGTCGAGCACGTTTTTCACCGTCCAGGGATTCATCTTCATCTCATGGAACAGCATGTCCACGGTCAGATCGAAGGTGTTCATCATCCGATATTCGCCTTCGTTGACCACCCATAGGGGGCGCTTGTCCGGCAATTCGAGAAACTGGGTGCTGCCGTAGTAGCTGCGCACGGCGTGACTGAGCATGAACGCCTGCTCCGCGTTCAGCGGCGCCTCCGCCACCTCCCGGTTTGCGGACTCCGCAAGGGCGGCGTAGTCGTCGAAGTGCGCCAATGCGAACTCCGCAACCTGCTCGATGTCGTCGAAATACCGCGTGTAGAAATAGCGGCAGTCGAGCCCTGCGGTCACCAGACCGCCGCGATGGAAGCAGACCGCGAAACGCCAGCGCCCGACTTCGCCCGGGGCCGCGGTCATGGTGCACGCGCCGACGGGACCGAGTCCGAACACCACGTTCTCTGAAATCTCCGGGGTGATGACACTTTCGATGGTGAATCCCAAACCGGAGGTCACGCCCGGATCGGCGCAGGCAATGGCCAGGGAGCGGCCCTGCCCAATTCCGCTTAGCCGTCCAGGGGCAGTGTCGTCAAGGCGGCGCATGCCCGTGTAGGGGTCGTTGCCCTGAAATCCGAGGAAGGCCGTCCGCGGACGAGTGCCGGACCGGTTGTCCAATGTCAGTTCCGCAAGGACAGCCGGACATACGGCTAGCTTCACGTCCTCTGCGGGTGCGGCCGCCGGGTCCGGAAGCGCCATGACCGGGGAAAGGACCCGGAACGTGATGTCCCCGGCGGTCCAACTGTCCGTGGCCACCTGGAACGTGCGGGTCACGTTGCCCGCATCAAACGGCATCACCTGGGACCGGTTTGGCGCGCCCCCCTCGGCCTGCTCCACGACGAAGCGTGCGCTTTCGTCCTTGTCGCTGGCCTTAAAGAACGGCAGCGACTGCAGTTGCCCGTCCGCGGACTCCGCACCGATATAGACATTCTGCTTTGCCGGCGCGCCCAGTTCCAAACCCAGCCCCCCGTTGGCGCCGGGGAACCCCAGCGTGAAGCTGGCAAAGGCGCCGATGGGGGAATGGTGCGCGTTGAAGAATTGGTTGTTCAGATCGTCCATGCGTGTTTTCTCCTGTGGGGCTCAGTTATCGATTACTGATCACCGATCACTGATGATCACGTTTCAGGTCCATATTGGCGCTGCACTCGCACGCCGATGGAACAGAGGATTTCGTAGGGGATCGTTTCCGCCTGTCGCGCCACCTCGCCGAGGCTGATTTTGGCTTCACCCTGTCGGCCGATGACGACCACCTCGTCGCCGGATTGGGCGTCGGGGACTTCATCGAGGCGCAACATCGTGTAGTCCATGCACACCCGACCGACGACGGGACAGCATTTGCCGCCGACCAGCATGGTTCCCTGGTTGGACAGGCAGCGGGGATAGCCGTCGGCGTACCCGACGGCGGCCACGCCGATGCGTTCGCCCTCGGGGCGGGTCACCTCATAGGTTCGTCCGTAGCTGACCGTCGCACCGCGGGGCAGGTGGCGCACGGACACCAGGCGCGTTTTCAGCGCCTGCAGAACGGGCCGGGTTTTGTAGGGGCGCGGGATCACCGACAGGTGCGCGCCGTGCAGGTCCAGACCGCTGCGCACCATGTTGAACGGATCGTTTCGGACATCGGGAATGCCGGCGATGGCGGTGCTGTTTGCGATGTGGCGGTAGCGGAAGTGAATGCCCTCCTCGGCCAGTTCGTTGATCAAGCGGGCCAGTGTCCGATACTGGGCGCGGGTCGACTCATCATGCAGCCCGGAGGCCGCGAAATGGGAGTAGACTCCCTCCAAAATCAGCCCGTCCATGCCGGCGATGCGCCGGACCGGATGCTTCGCCGCCGCCACCGGAAATCCCAAGCGCCCCATGCCCGTGTCAATTTTCACGTGCACCCGGCAGGAGCGTCCGAGAAAGCGCGCACGTGCGGCCAAGTGCTCCGCCATCTTCAGGTCGGACACCGTGGCGGTCAAGCCCAGTTGGATGATGCAGTCGCTTTCGTCCGGGATCGAGCCGCCGAGAATCAGCACCGGGATGCCGAAATCGACAATCTGCAGTGCCTCGTTGAGGCAGGAAACCGCAAAGTAATCGATGCCGCCGCGGGCAAGCACAGCCGCCGCGCGCCGCGCGCCCAGGCCGTATGCGTTGGCCTTGAGCACCGCGCCGACCGCGGACGGCGACACGTGGTCGCGCAAAACCCGCAGGTTGTGCCGCCAGGCCGACGGATCGCACTCCGCCCACACCCGTGAGGCGGGACGAGCGGACAGCTCCGCATCATCCGCACTGGACAACATGGTGCATTCAGCCGTATCGGGTTGCACGTTGAGAGTCTGCATAATCAACCGACAAGATAACGCGCCGACGCGTTCCCTCAAGTCCCGTAAGCAGGACTATGTCCGCAGATCACGCATCCCAATGGGGTTGAGTCATGGCTTTGGACGCGAGCGGCAATCTGGGCAAGAACACGAAAAGTTTCAGCGCGATTCTGATTTAAAGAATGTTTGCGGCGGCTTCGGCCAGCTCGCTGCGTTCGCCGCGGAACAAACCCACATGCGCCGTCATCGGATTGCCGAGAAATTTGTTGACCAGGTAGGTCAGCCCGTTGGACAGCGAGTCCACGTAGGGGTTGTCGATCTGGTAGGGGTCGCCGGTAAGGATGATCTTGGTGCCTTTGCCCACGCGGGTGATCACGGTCTTGATCTCGAGCGGGGTCATGTTCTGGGCCTCGTCGATGATGATGTATTGATGGGGGATGCTTCGTCCGCGGATGAAGGTGAGCGGTTCGATGACCACGTCCTCGCACTCCATGATGTCGGGGGGCAGGTGCCGCTTGCGGGAACGCCGGTCCAACTCGCGGATCAGCTCGAGCGCGTCGTAGATGGGCTGCATCCAGGGGCGCATCTTCTCCTCGATGGTTCCCGGCAGGTAGCCGATGTCGTGACCGACCGGCATGATCGGTCGAAAGACCAGCACGCGGTTGAAGCGGTCTTCGGCGAACAGTTTGCGGAGTCCGCAGGCGACTGCGAGCAGGGTCTTGCCGGTGCCCGCCTTGCCGGTGAGCGTGACCAGGGGAATGGAATCGTCGAGCAAAGCGTCCATGGCGAAGCGCTGCTCGACGTTGAGGGGAGTGATTCCCACAGCGCCGTCCTGCGGCAGCGGCGTGAGGGACGCGACAGTTCCCTGTTCATCGATGTGCTTGCCCAGCACCGGATCGGTCTCGTCGTCGTCGGCGGCCAGGTAGACGAATTCCCCGGCGCGGCTGCTGCCGCCCAGCGCCACCTCGTGTCCGGCGCGCAGCATTTCCAGCACCTCGGGGGCGGCTTCGACATGAGTCCAGCCCTTGTAGCGCGACGGATCCTCGTATTGTTCGGCTTCGTAGTCGGCGGCTTCGACCTCAAGAGCATCCGCGCGCAGGCGCAGATTGACATTCTTGGTGACCACCACGGTGCTGCGCTCGGGCTGGCTACGCATCCGATGCAGAGCCAGCAGCAGAATTTGCCGTTCGACCCCCTTGCCGAGGCGCAATCCATCATCGTCCTCCGCCAATTCGGGTGTGCCGCAGACTACCCGCAGCAGGCTGTTGGCTCCGACCGGCACGCCGTGACCGAGCCGTCCCTCCCGCCGGAGTTTGTCGAGCGCGTGCGCGACCGAACGGGAGTTGCGGCCGCGCTCGGTCATGTCGCGCTTGAACTCGTCGATTTCCTCGATGACCTCGATGGGCAGCAGCACTTCGGCGTTTTCGAAGCCGAAAATTGCGCCGGGATCATGCAGCAGAACATTGGTGTCCAGGATCACGTTGCTGCGAATGGACGATGCATCGATCATAAAAATGGAACCGTTGGTTCGCGGTTTCGGGTATGGGCTTGGAACACCTACTATAGTACGGAAAAGCGGCGGGGCGGAGCACCTCTGAGACTAGAGTGTTCAGATGTCAGGTTTCAGGGGCGAAAATTACCCGAACACGGACATCTGCTCTGATTGACGGTCCATGTTTTTGGAGGCAGCGCGATGAATTCACATTCCCTTACTTTTCGGTACGGCGACGCAAGCTGGCGATGCGGCGAAAATACGCGGATCATGGGCGTCATCAATGTCACCCCCGATTCGTTTTCGGACGGCGGAACGTTTCTTGATCCGTCCGATGCCGTCGAACAGGGCATGCAGCTGGCGGCGGCCGGCGCCGACTGCCTGGATGTCGGCGGCGAATCCACCCGCCCCGGCGCCGATCCGGTGGAAGCGGACGAGGAAAAGCGCCGGACCGTGCCGGTGGTCCGCGGACTGGTCGAGGCAGCAAATGTCCCCGTGAGCATCGACACCACCAAGGCCGCCGTGGCCGAGGCCGCCCTCGAAGCCGGAGCAATGATCATCAACGACGTCAGCGCATTCCGCGCGGACAAGCGCATGATCGAGGTGCTGCGAACGTCGCAGGCCGGCGCCATCGCCATGCACATGCGGGGAACCCCCAAAACCATGCAGAAAATGACCGCCTAC
>CAZSBQ010000276.1:0-4538 GCA_964604795.1 uncultured Victivallales bacterium
CCGAAAACCGCAGAGGAATTCGGTCGTTCAATTTGCGCGGAATTACGAGTTCTGGCTCTCGGGTTCGTTGGTGATGAGGGTGCGGAAGCGGCGGAAGAGATAGGCGGGATCGTGGGGGCCGGGTCCGGCTTCGGGATGGTACTGCACGCAAAAGGCTGGTTCGGTTTTGTGGCGCAGTCCTTCGACGGTGTTGTCGTTCAGGTTGATGTGGGTGATCTCGACAGTTGCGGTGTCGATGGTGTCTGGATCGAGGACGAAGTTGTGGTTCTGGGAGGTGATTTCGACTTTGCGCGTGGCCAGGTTCATGACGGGGTGGTTGATGCCGTGATGGCCGAATTTGAGCCGTTGGGTCCGGCCGCCGAAGGCGGTGCCGAGCAGCTGGTGTCCGAGGCAGATGCCCATGATGGGGACTTTGCCGAGCAGGTCGCGGATGACGCCCGGAGCATAGGGGATGCCTGCGGGATCGCCGGGGCCGTTGGAGAGGAAGACTCCGTCGGGCTTGGCGGCCAGGATGGTTTGGGCGTCGGTGGCCGCGGGCATGACGGTGACGTCCATGCCCTGGGCGCGGAGGTTGCGGAGGATGTTCCACTTGATGCCGTAGTCGAGGGCGACGATGCGCAGGTCGGGATCGGGCAGGCGGTCGGGCATTCCCCAGCTGGTGCTTATGGAGTCGTCCGGATCCCATTCGTAGGGGGTGTCGCAGGTGACTTTGGCGGCGTAGTCCTGGTTGTCCAGACCGCTCCAGTCGCGTGCTTTTTCGACGGCCTGCTCGGCGGTGATGCCGGGATCGGCGACGATCATTCCCTTGAGGGTTCCGCGGACTCGGAGTCGCTGTGTGAGGGCGCGCGTGTCGATGCCCGCGAGGCAGGGGATGCCGTTTTCGGTCAGGTAGTCCCGCAGGGACTGAGTGCTGCGCCAGTTGCTGGGTTCGGTGAGTTCCTGGACGAGGAATCCGTTGGCGAATGGGCGGCGGGATTCGGGATCCTCGGCGTTAATTCCGGTATTGCCGATTTCGGTGTATGTCATGGCCACGATCTGGCCGTGGTAGGAGGGATCGGTGAGGATTTCCTGGTAGCCGGTCATGCCGGTGTTGAAGACCACTTCGCCGAGCTGGTTCGTTGGTGCGCCGACGGAGTGCCCGCGCAGGATGGTGCCGTCCTCGAGGACCAGGAAGGCGTTGCGCTGCCGTTTTTCTTTCCAGTTGTAGTTTGTGTGCTTCATGGATGGGGGTCGGGGGCTTTCGGTTGCTATCGGGTGCTGTCGGGTGTGTTTTTTGGGAGAGTGGGCATGCGGTATTTGGTGTGTCGGTGGTATTCCTGGAGGCTGCAGACTGTGATGTCGTTGTGGCGTCGGCGGGCGTTGATGCCCTGGATGGCGGAGGTTACGCCGCTCAGGGTTGTGGTGATGGGGATGCCTTTGAGCACGGCATGTCCGCGCATGCGGATTTCGTCGCGGCGGGGGGTGCCCCCGGATGGGGTGTTGATGATCCATCCGACGTTGCCGTCCTCAATCATGTCGAGGACGTTGGGGCGTCCTTTGGAGATGCGGAAGATGGCCTGTGCGCGGATGCCGGCTTCGCGCAGGATGGTGGCGGTGCCGAGGGTGGCGTAGAGCGTGTAGCCCAGGTCGGCGAGCTGTTGGGCCAGGGGGACGGTTTGCTCCTTGTCGCGGTCGCAGACGCTGATGAACACGTTGCCGCCTTCGGGCAGGGGGTTGCCCGCAGCCAGCTGGCTTTTGAGGTAGGCCATGCCGCGGTCGGCGTCGATGCCCATGACCTCGCCGGTCGAGCGCATTTCGGGGGTCAGGATGATGTCCACGCCGCGGAAGCGCACAAAGGGCAGGACGGCCTCTTTGGCGGAGTAGTGGCGCACCGCGACTTCCTCGGTGAAGCCCAGCTTCTTGAGGGGGATGCCCGCCATGACCAGCGAGGCCAGTTTCGCCAGGGGCACGCCGATGGTTTTGCTGACGTAGGGGACGGTGCGCGACGCCCGCGGGTTGACTTCGATGATGTAGACGGTGTTGTCCTTGACGGCGTACTGCACGTTCATGAGGCCGCGCACATCCAGGGCCTTGGCGAGGTTTTTAGTGTGCTCGCGGATCGTGGCGAGGACGGTTTCGGAGAGGGAGACGGGGGGGATCATGCAGGCGCTGTCGCCGGAGTGGACGCCTGCGCGCTCGACGTGCTCCATGATGGCGCCGATGACGGCGGTTTCGCCGTCGGCGATGCAGTCCACGTCCACCTCGGTTGCTTCCTCGAGGAAGTGGTCGATGAGGACCGGTCGGTCTTCGGAAACCTCGACGGCTTCGTTCATGTAGTGTCGCAGGCGTTCCTCGTTGTAGACGATGACCATGGCGCGGCCGCCGAGCACGAAGGAGGGGCGCACGAGGATGGGGTAGCCGATCCGGTTGGCGGTGGCGACGGCTTCCTCGACGTTGGTGACCGTGGCGCTGGGGGGCTGCTCGATGCCCAGGCGGGTGACTAGGCGATGGAAGAATTCACGGTCTTCGGCGGCTTCGATGTTGGCTGGCGATGTGCCGATGATGGTGGCGCCGTTGTCCTCGAGGGCCTGGGCCAGTTTGAGAGGGGTTTGGCCGCCGAACTGGACGATGACTCCGGTGCATTGCTCGCGCTGGTAGATGCTGAGCACGTCCTCGAGGGTGAGGGGTTCGAAGTAGAGTCGGTCGCTGGTGTCGTAGTCGGTGCTGACGGTTTCGGGGTTGCTGTTGACCATGATGGTTTCGAATCCGGCCTGCTGGAGCGCGAAGGACGCGTGGACGCAGCAGTAGTCGAATTCAATGCCCTGGCCGATGCGGTTGGGGCCGCCGCCGAGAATCATGATTTTTTGGCGGTCGGAGGGGCGGCACTCGTCCAGTTCTCCGTAGGTGGAGTAGTAGTAGGGAGTGTAGGCTTCGAACTCGGCGGCGCAGGTGTCGACCAGGGCGTAGACGGGGCGCAGATTCAAAGCCTCGCGCGCCGCGCGCACGTCGTCCTCGGCGGCGCCCAGAAGGCAGGCTATCTGATGGTCGCAGAAGCCGAATTCCTTGGCCTGGCGGAACAGGTCCGGATCTGTGCGCAGTCCCGCCAGGTCGGTCGCGCTGCGGATTTCGTCCTCGAAGCGGACCAGCTCCTCCATTTCGCGCAGGAACCAGGGATCGATGCGCGACAGACGGATGATCTCCTCGAGCGGCCAGGCGCGCCGGAACGCCTCGTGCAGGTGGTACATGCGGGTGGCGTTGGGGCGGGCGATCTCCGCCTGGAGTTCGTCGTCGGTGAGGGCTTGGACGGCGGTTTCGCGACCGTCCGCGCCGAATCCCATGCGCCCGTTCTCGAGCGAGCGCAGGGCTTTTTGGAAGGATTGCTTGAAGGTGCGTCCGATGCTCATGGCTTCGCCGACGGATTTCATCTGAGTTGTCAGAGTGCTGTCGCTGCCGGCGAACTTTTCGAATGCGAAGCGGGGGACTTTTGTGACGACGTAGTCGATGGTCGGCTCGAAGCAGGCGGGGGTTTCGCGGGTGATGTCGTTTTGGATTTCATCGAGGGTGTAGCCGACGGCGAGCTTGGCTGCGAACTTCGCAATGGGGAACCCGGTGGCTTTGGAGGCCAGGGCGCTGGAGCGGGATACGCGCGGGTTCATTTCAATGATGACCAGGCGTCCGGTCTGCGGATCGACGGCGAATTGGACGTTGGAGCCGCCGGTGTCCACGCCGATGGCGCGCATGACTTGGAGGGAAGCGTCGCGCAGGCGCTGGTATTCGCGGTCGGTGAGGGTCTGGGCGGGTGCCACGGTGATGCTGTCGCCGGTGTGCACTCCCATGGGATCGATGTTCTCGATGGAGCAGACGATGACGACGTTGTCCTTGTGGTCGCGCATGACCTCGAGTTCGTATTCCTTCCAGCCGAGGATGCATTCCTCGACCAGCACTTCGTTGATGGGGCTGTAGTTCAGTCCCGAGCCGACGATGTAGCGGAAGTCGTCCTCGTTGTAGGCAATGCCGCCGCCGGTTCCTCCGAGCGTGAAGCCGGGGCGGATCACGATGGGGTAGTCGCCGATTGTCTCCTTGATGGCGAAGGCTTCGTCCATGGAGTGAGCGGAGCCGCTGCGCGGCAGTTCGAGGCCGATTTTGGCCATGGCGTTTTTGAACAGGTCGCGGTCTTCGGCGGTGCGGATCGAATCGGGGCGTGCGCCGATCATTTCAACCTGATAGCGCTGGAGGATGCCGGCGTCGTACAGTTCCAGGGCCAGGTTGAGCGCGGTTTGGCCGCCCAGGGTGGGCAGGACGGCGTCGGGCCGCTCGCGGCGGATGATCTCCTCCAGGATGGGGGTGGTCAGGGGCTCGACGTAGGTGCGGTCGGCAAATTCGGGATCGGTCATGATCGTGGCCGGATTGCTGTTGACCAGAACGATCTCGTAGCCCTCCTCGCGCAGGGCCTTGCAGGCCTGGGTGCCCGAGTAGTCGAATTCGCAGGCCTGGCCGATGATGATGGGGCCGGAACCGATCAGGAGAATTTTTTGGATGTCGTCGCGTTTTGGCATTGG
>CAZSBQ010000277.1:0-4520 GCA_964604795.1 uncultured Victivallales bacterium
TTGCCGGCACCGTGGAAGCGCAGGAATTGAGTGCCGCTGCCGTCACAGCCAATGGCCAGCATGTTGTAGGCGTGTTCGGTAAGCTCAGCCAGCGGAAGTTCGAAGCTGAATTGCCAGGGCGACGTTTTGCCGCCGGCGCCACGCAACGCACTCCAGCCTCCCAGGTCGCGGATTGGATAGATCTTGTCGTTGACGGCAATGAACCAGTTGCCGCCATCTTCGGGTACGTTTTGAGTTGGGACATCCGTCCTGCCGGCCCCCTCGAATGTTGCCGTCAGGGTCTTGGTCTCGGACAGGGAACCGATCCAGAACCGGCGCGCGAACGCTTGTCCCTGCCGGAGAATGAGGGCTTCATGGGCACCCCCCGCGTTTTGGAACCGAGGGACAAGCTCATAACGCTCAGGCTGGTCGGATTTGAACCGGGGCTCGGTCCAATACGGGTACATCGCCAGCGCGGTCTCGGGACAGTACGACACATTCTGCAATTGCTGCAGCCAAAGCCCGTTGTTGGGACACATTGAGCTCAGAAAGCGTGTCTGAAAATACATCTGCTGTTGTTCTGCACAGAAGCCGTAGGCCGGATCAGTGGGCGCAAGCCGGACTTCCGCGAACGAAGCATCGACCATGTTGGTTCCACCGTTTTCGGCGAAACGCTGTATGCTTTCGACAAAGCACCATTTGCCATTCAGCCAGACTTCGGTTGCGGAGTGGCCGCGGAGCGAAATTTCGCGGGCACGAATGCCGAGGGTCGCGCACAAACCGATGAGGGCATACGCACCCCCGAGGCACCAACTGCCGTACATGAGGGAGTCGACGGGATGACTCCAGGGGGTGCTGTGCTCAAACGTATTGCCGCCGGGTTTCTGAATCACGCGCCGAAAGGTCCAAATATCTTCGGCGAGCGCCCGGATCTTGTCCCACGGCGAGTCCGCCAGTTGGATGCGTTTGTTGTCGAACACGAGATCCCGGTGGCGCGCCAGAAAATGCCAGTCCCGGCTGCTGTCCTGCAATGTCACCGACGGCTCCTGATGATCAGGGAATTCGGGGGTGATCGCCGTATAATCCAGCGCGGTGTGGGGGCAGAGGTGCTGAGAACGATGGGCATAGCGGTGCGGTCCGGCCTCAGGATCGTGGCATGGGGCCTTCGGGTTGATGGTGCCGGAAATCTTCTCGCCCCTCACTGTGCGCACCTCGTCAATGTGAATTGACGGCGACAGGTGAGCCTGATAGCGACCGTACAGGAATTCCTGATCGATCGTCAAGGGCTGAAACGAACCAATTGCAGTCTCGCGGTGTGTCATGTATGGGCCCTCTGCATTATTTTGCGGGTGCTGGATCAATGGTGGTGTATTTCAAGCAGCTCTCTGCCTCCGTTAACTCGGGAGGGACAATCAAGTGCGCATGGGTCCAGCTTGTTTCGTCGTCCTGATGTCCCGCCAGCGTACGCTTTAGCTTATTGAACATCGCCGCCGCGTAGGCATCCGGGTCCAGTTCGAGGCGTGCCACAGGGAATGGATCATGCATCCCCGCGCCCCGATTGGCATGGGAGACAACGACCAGGTCTGCCGGCACCTCGATTCCCAACTGCAGAATCGCCGTTTTCGCATCCGCGAACAGCATATCGTCCGTTACAAGGATGCCGTCCGGTTTTTGGTCGTGCGCGAGCCAGATTTCGCGGAACTCCTCCCAGCCCGCCCCGACCATGGTCGGCTCCATTTCCGAACGCACCCATTCATCCCGCACGTCGATCGCATGTTGTTTGAGACTCTCGTAAAACGACTTCACATCCGGCTGCCCCCAGGACATCAGAGCCAACCGTGTTCTGCCGGAGCGAACGAGGAAGTCCACGCCCTCGGCGACGAGTTCTTTACGATCCGCCAG
The DNA here is from genome assembly GCA_964604795.1 of uncultured Victivallales bacterium. Taxonomy (GTDB): domain Bacteria; phylum Verrucomicrobiota; class Lentisphaeria; order Oligosphaerales; family CAZSBQ01; genus CAZSBQ01. The sequence goes on from CAZSBQ010000277.1 coordinate 1,882, forward strand.
AACCCGATTCGGCGCCCATCCCTCGTTGGCTACGACAGAAATATCCCGACGCTTGAGTTCCTCGAACAGTTGTGCCCCCGGCAAGCCCGCAGGCGCCACGACCGCGCGAATCCGATCTTCATGCAGATCCTTTAAGAACTCGGTGCAGGTGGTCTGGCCAGTTCCTTTTTCTCCAGGCTTCAAATGGCCGCTGTACAGTCTTACCTGCAGTCCTTCTTCCGCAATCATCAGGCGCAGCATCTGTGCTGCATGGGTGAAGTAGTAGGATGTCCTGGGATGCGCCATATCCAGTTCCATCAGGACCGCCACCACCTGCCCGACTGTACGGTCACCAACGTACGTCCCGCTGCCGTGACGCCGTTCCACCAACCCCTCCTCGACGAGAATGCCGATCGCTTCACGCACCGTCATTAAGCTGACATTTAGACGTTTTGCCAGGGAGTTTTGAGGTTCCAGCTTGTCTCCCGGCTGGTAGCGCTCGGAAATCTCGGTGCGCAACGCCTCCGCCAGCCGGCGGTGCAGCGGAATGCGGCACCGACTTTCAAAAAAATTCAGCCCTTCAGAGTTGCGTGTCACGTTTTTCCCCATCTTAATCCTGACCGAACTCAGCTTTTGACCAAAACCAGAACGCCCCCCAGGAGACCCAGTTCTGGTACGGCCCCACGTTGGCATTTGTCAAGTAGGGGTCGACCTTTTCAATCTCAGAGTAAGGGATATAGCGCGCGGAGCCGTCACAATGTCCCGCAACCAGCCCTTCCCCGTCATGCGCCTGCTCAGGACGGGGGGTCCAGCCCCACCCGTCGAAGAAAAAGTCAGCGAGAAGTACAGGGGATATCTCCGGGGCGTCCGTCATACGGAGTATGCCGCGTTCAGGTTCGGTCGCCGTCGGGCCATAGAATCCACAGAAATGAGCCGCATAATGGGAAGCCTGGTTGCCCGGAGTGCCGGGCTGGAAGTTGTAGAGGATGGTCGACGGTTCGTACCGCAGGGCGGTCGTTTCGGCACTCGGACAAAGCAGGATCTGCACCGCCGACAATCCCTGCCCAAAATAATTGCCGTCATACACCAACCCCAAGCCCGTGAAGACATCCGTGGCGACCTCCAATGTCTCCAGTCCATTCATTTTCGGGCGAGGAAGGAAGTCATCAGCATCCATGGCATACGACATGGTGGCCATCAGAAGCTGCCTTTGGTTGGACATGCATTGGGCGCGGTACGCAGATTCCCGCGCTTTTTTCAGTGCCGGCAAAAGCAGCGCGGCCAGAACCCCGATGATCGCAATCACAACCAGCAGCTCGATCAACGTGAAGCACGCGCCGCCTTCCCGGCGTGTCCATGAACGATGGATGCCACAACCAATCTGAAATTGCCTTATTCCCTGGGGCATCGCGCCTGTTACCTCCGGGTACGTGGCAGGCTGATCAGTCCGATGCACAAAACCAGCAAGCCGAAGGATGCCGGCTCGGGGATAGCTACAACCTGAATGCCCGAAACGAAGACGTTGCTCCTGTCAGTCCCGGCCTGAGAATAGTTTACCGAGTTGTCGGCAAAGCTGATGCTGAAACTGCTGTCGCTGAGACCGTCAAACACCAGGTAGTTGGCGCGCACCGGCGACGACGGAGACCCGCTGGTGGTCGCCTCCACAAACGTTCCGGTTCCCGATGTGCTGGTGACCGGTTGTGCAAAGTCCTCGTCGTCCAGGATGTAAAAGGACTCAGTCTCATCAAGAGTCACTTTCTGCGAGGCATAGGTACTAGTACCCTCTTTGCCTGCATACTCATTCATGTACACCAAGACCTTGTACCCTTTTTCCGTGAACTCGGTTGGCAGGCTGGAAATACTCAGGTCAATCTTCGTGCTGTGGTAGCCATAGCCTTCCATCAGCCGGGCATCGGGATCGGTGTAGCTCACATTTGACGTGTACCATGTACTGCCGCTTATGTCCGCAGTGGCGGATGTCTCGGCGCCGGAGCTGTCCGTCAGCGAGGCTCCGGTCGCCACTAACGTGACGTTGTTCCAGTTTTGGGCTGGTTCGACACCCGCCGTTGACCCTGAATCCAAGGTGTGATTGGTATTATGATACACATTCACACTGATCACGGCTGCATGAAGCAGGGCGGGAAAGAGGGTCACGATTGTGAGGAGGGCAACTAGTCGACGCATGGTGAGATCTCCTTTTTTGGGTTCACCGTTTCTTTTTACTTCCGTCCGCTGACCTTTGACTTGCCTAGACATCAGTCATCTAATCTCTAAGGAGAGAAAAACAACTTTCCTATCCTCAGGCCAGCAATGTATACCCTCTTCCCCGGAATGTCAAGCAGGTCGAGGAATTTTTTTTCTGAAGCCTTCAATGACATCGGTTCCGGTCGCGCTTTTCGAGAAAGGCGATGATTTTTCGTCTGTCTCTTGGACGCCGCCGAACCCCGGCAGGGGAAAAGCCCTACCCCGCACCCCTCGGGTAGGGGAAAAAGGGGGGACTGCCTGCCCAACACGCTGGATATCAATCTCTTGCTCCACCGACGCACCGCCGAAGGCAGACCCGAAGGGAACGTCGGCGGGGGCGTTTTGAACTCAAAGCTATTCCCACACCCTTTCTAGACAGAGTCTCGCTAGCGCCGGCCATCCAGGACTAGCCGTTC
>CAZSBQ010000278.1:0-4519 GCA_964604795.1 uncultured Victivallales bacterium
CGCGGGTCGGCTTTGCCATCCGTGGGACCAAACTCCCCGGCTTTCCATCCGCGGGTCGGCTTTGCCATCCGTGGGACCAAACTCCCCGGCATTCCATCCGCGGGTCGGCTTTGCCATCCGTGGGACCAAACTCCCCGGCTTTCCATCCGCGGGCCGGCTTTGCCATCCGTGGGATCAAACTCCCCGGCATTCCATCCGTGGGACCACTTTGCCATCCGTGGTATTGTAGCCATAAGAAATTGAGCCTCGACCGGATCGCCGCTGAAGTCGCCGTTTATACTAACGCCGTCAGCAATTGCCAGGCGAGCCAGGCGGGTCATCCTCCCCCCCCTACTGAGTAGAGGGCGCGGCCTCCGCGCCCGTGCCGCTCCGGTAGTCGGGCGGGCCGGACGCTACTGCAAGTCCTGTTTTGTCAGAATAATTCCGCGAAATCAGGGCATCAAAGCTCAGTCTGGACTGTTGCGCGAGCGGATGGCTTTGGTGTAGAGTTCCGATAGAGCCCCGGCCTGCCGTGCCAGCCGATACGGCGGAGGAAGCGGTCGGCTTGCCTGCGCGGGCGGCGAATCCTCTGCCGCTGTTTCAATGAGACGGTTCATCGCTGCGGCAAGCAGGCCGGGATTCTCCGGCGGAACGTATGTCACACGCCGCGCCAGCGGCTCGGCCAGATGCATTCCCGAAACATTCGAGGCGATCACCGGCACGTCCGCGGCCAGCGCCTCGAGCAATATGTATGGCAATCCCTCCCAGCGGGACGGTGCAACCACCGCATCAAAAGCGCGCAGACATGCATGCAGGCCGGGAACGCCGCCCGCGAACCGGCATCGATGCGCATGCCCCTGCCGTTCCAGTTCCATCCGCAGCTGCCCCTCCAGACTGCCCGTGTCGGCAAACACTACCAGCGGCACGCGGAGCAGCTTGGACAAGGCGCGCACCAATACGTCCGGTCCCTTCTGAACCTCCAAACGGCCCGCGAACAAAATCGCCGTCTCATCCGCTGGAATCTCCAGCCGCCTTCGAGCCTCCGCACGGGCAAGAAAGGTGTCGGCAATCTCGTCGGGAAGGCCGTTGGGGATCACGACGAGTTTGCGCTCCGGTAGCCGATAGGTTCCTCGCGCCACCTCGGCCTCGTCCTCGGAAACCAAGGCGTAGGCATCGGTGCGCCAAGCAAGCATCAGCTCCACCGAAACCATCGCGCCGCGCCGCAGCCAACCCGAATAGCGGTCCACGGCAAAGGCGTGCGGCGAATGCACCGTCGCCACCTTCCGTCGACCGGCCAGCATGCCCAGGCGGCCCCACAGCCCGGCAAACGTCGAGTGGGTGTGCAGCAGCTCCGCGCCGAACTCGTCGACCGCGTGCCGAATGCCGAGAATGGCACGCGGGTCCGCCGGCCCGCGCGAACGGGACATCCGGACACGGTACACGTTGATGCCCGACGAGCGAAACCGCTCCACCGCACGCTCGGCTGCGGAGTCCGCAACCGCAGGAAGCACCAGCGCGTTCTCCACCCCCTCGGACTGCAAGCAGGGAAGAACATAACGCAGATGGGTCATCACGCCGCCGACATCGACCTCGCTGACATGCAGAATCCTCATTCCCGGCACCCGCAGTTTCCCGCAACACCGGCGTTATTCGATTCAGATTTGGCGCCTGGGATCGAGGTTCCGCACAGAATTTGGTGATAGACAGCCTCGATGCGCGGCATCACCCGGCTCACTTCATAGTTTTGTGCACACCGCACCGCGTCGTTGTAGACGGCCAGGCGCCCGACCGGGCAGCGGCGGGCCAGAATGGCCTCCGCCAACCGTGCCGAGTCCGCGGGCACCACCGTCGCGGCCCCGCCCGCCTTGCGCGCGATCTCCTCCGGTCCTCCACCCGCAGTCACGACCACGGGCGTGCCCACGGCCAGCGACTCCACCACAACCCGCCCGAACGGCTCGCTGTCCGCCGTGCTCACGAGCAGATCGGCGGCCGCGATCCACGGCACGGCATTCTCGCAGTCGGTGACGAACTCAATCCGGTCCCGCAGTCCAAGCGCCGCCACGCGGGACCGCAACTCGCGCAGATAGGCCTCCCCGTCCGGATTCAGCGGACGGCCGACAATTACGGCGCGCGTCTCCGCATCCTGCGAGCAAACGCGGTTCATAGCCTCAACAAACAGGTCGTGCCGTTTCCAGCGGACCAAGTCGGCGACCTGGATCACGGCAAAACGCCCGCCGAGGGCCGCCAGTCGCGGTGCGGGTGAGACCTCGCGCAGTGATTCGACGTCAAATCCGTTCGGCACCACTTCCAGCCGCGCATTCGGCACTCGCGCCCAGGTTTTCGCCACCGTCTCGGAGAGCGCGATCACGCAGGCGACCCGGCGAGCCAGGATGCGGCGGGTCGCCGATGGCATGCGCACGTCGCGGTCATGAACCACCATCGGCACCGTCCGCGGTATCCCGATGCAGGCCAGCAGTCCCGCCCGAGCCGTATTGGCGTGAACAAGATCAATCCGCCGGTCCCGGCGCAGGCGTCGAAACGCCCAACGCAGTCGAAGCCCATCCCACAGAAATGCGAGGCCGCCGGACGGACGTCGCAACCAGTGGCGAAACCGAACATGCTCGCAGGAAATGCGATGGAATCGGCATTCGTACAGCACGCCGAACTCACTGTCGTCCGCGGCAACCACCAGCGGTTCCCACGTTTGCCAGTCCAATGCATTGATCAGCGTGAGCATGCTGCGCTGCGCGCCGCCCAGCCACGGTCCCGTGTCCAAATAAAGAATTGTACCGCCGCACTGATGCATCACCGCTCGTCCTATGAGACTGGGGCGTTTAAGTACTACAGGCATCTCTGCCTGTAGCCAGAACCGGATTCAGTACTACGGGCATCTCTGCCTGTAGCCGGAGCCGGATTCAAGTACTACAGGCATCCCTGCCTGTAGCCGGAGCCGGATCAAGTACTACAGGCATCCCTGCCTGTAGCCGGAGCCGGATTCAGTACTACAGGCATCCCTGCCTGTAGCCGGAACCGGATCAAGTACTACAGGCATCTCTGCCTGTAGCCGGAGCCGGATTCAGTACTACAGGCATCCCTGCCTGTAGCAACCGGCGCCCGAAAAAAACTCCGCAGCTGACGAAATGGTCCTCCGAAGAGTTTTCACCCTCGGCATGTCAAGGTTCGCCAGAACTATGTCCGCACTGACAATATAGTGAAAAATGACGTCCGCAAATTGCCGGATGAAACCGCTATTGATATTCATGCATTAAAATGATATTTTACCGACTGTGTGCAGTAGTAGTAATAATAGTAGTAGTAGTCCAGCCGTCGCACCTTGGCGGCGTACCACAGTCGAGGAATTCTTATCTTGCTGCATGCGCACTACATACAAGCCACCGCCAGCCACGAGCCTCGGAAATATCGCCAGCTGGTACGCCGTCTGTGGTTGCGCAACACAACGATGGCCGCTTTTTCCGCCGTTGTTTTGCTGTCGCCCGCAGTAACAGGCAAGAGCATCGGCAAAACGCCCGAATACCATGTCAAGGCGGCGTTTCTGTACAACTTCTGCAAATTTATTCAATGGCCGGACAGCGCCTTCCAGGACGAGAATTCGCCGATCATCCTCGCCGTTACGGACGCTGCCCCGTTCGGCGACGCCCTGAAGGCACTCGACGGGCGGCGCGTCGGAGGGCGCACCCTGGAAGTCCGCGAGTACCGCAAGCCGGAGGAAATGAACCGTTGCCACATGCTCTTCATTCCCAAGTCCGACCGCGCGCGCGCAACTGCCTACCTGAGGCAAGTGTCGACCGTCCCGGTGGCAACCATCGGGGAAACCCGAGGTTTTATGGAGTCGGGGGGGATGATTCGCCTCGTTCAACGCGCCTCGAATCTGCGGTTTCAGATCAATTCCGATTCGCTGCTGGAGGCGGCCCTGTCCGTCAGCTCGCAACTGCTCAAACTGGCCGAAAAACCGAACCACAGCAAAACAAAGAACCCGTTATGAGCCAGCCGTTTCGCTCTCCAGAGCGCATTGTCGCCACCCTCGCCCCCATCCTGTGTGCGGGCATCGTTCTGTGCGGACTTGGCACCAGGGCATCCTCAGGCAGCCAGCCGAATGAGGCACTTTTCGAGATGAACATCGAACAGCTGATGAAGGTGGACGTCAGCTCGGTTTCGCGACAGGAGGAATCGTTGCGGACCGCGCCCGCGGCGATTCACGTCATCACGGCCGAGGACATCGAACGCTCCGGGGCTCGGCACATTCCGGAGTTGCTGCGCATGGTGCCGGGAATGCATGTCGCGCGCATGGATGCGAGCAAATGGGCAGTAACCGCGCGCGGCTTCAACGGTCGTTTCGCCCGTCATCTACTGGTGCTCGTGGACGGGCGCACCACCTACAGCCCGCTTTTCTCGGGGACATTCTGGGAGTATCAGGACACGCTGATTAAAGACATCGAGCGAATCGAGGTCATCCGCGGCCCCGGCGGCACCATGTGGGGGGCCAACGCGGTCAACGCGGTCATCAACATCATCACAAAAA
>CAZSBQ010000279.1:0-4511 GCA_964604795.1 uncultured Victivallales bacterium
CGGGCTTCAGGCCGCGTATCCGGGAACACGCGGCCTGAAGGCCGGTGGTACACTACTTACCGATCACCGATTACTGGTCACCTATCACTGGTCACTGGTGCGGTGTGTGGGTGTGGGGAGGTGTGGTGTCAGATGTCAGGGGGGGCAGCCCAGTTGGTACCCGCGGGCTTCAGCCCGCGTATCTGGAACACGCGGCCTGAAGGCCGGCGGTACCTACTTACTGATCACTGATCACTGGGTGCTTGGGTATTTGGGTATTTGGGTGTGTGTTGGGGGGGCTGGTGTCAGGTGTCAGGTGTCAGGGGGGGCAGTCCAGTTGGTACCCGCGGGCTTCAGCCCGCGCATCCGGGACCCTGGTACCTACTTACCGATCACCGATTACCGATCACTGATTACCGATCACTGATTACCGATCACTGCTCACTGCTCACCGTTCACTCTCCGAGAATTGCTCGGACGGCGCGCACCAATTGGTCCAGGGAATAGGGCTTTTCGATGAATCCGGACAGTTTCAGGGAGGAGAAATCGCGTGTGGATTCCTCCTCGCTGTAGCCGCTGGACAGCAGCACGGGAACATCGGGCGCGAAGCTGCGGATTTCGCACAGGGCTTCGTAGCCGCTCATGCGCGGCATGTTCAGGTCCAGGATGAGGAGATTGACGTCGCCGTGGTCCCGCTTCATGCGCTCGACGGCTTCAAGACCGTCCTGAGCCTCAATGACTTCCAAACCGAGTTTTCCGAGCATGCGCGCCACGGTGAAGCGCACGGTCGGCTCGTCCTCGGCGACCAGCACGGTGCCTTCCCCGCGCCAGTCTGCGCAGGATTCCGCCGGCGGGCCGGCGAGCGGATGTGCATCGGCTGCGGTCTCCGCAGGCAGATACAGAGTGAAGCGTGTGCCCTGGCCGGGGGTGCTGTACACGTCCAGGGCGGCGCGGTGACTGCGCACGATGCCGAGCACGGCGGCCAGGCCCAGACCGCGTCCGGTGAATTTTGTGGTGAAGAAGGGATCAAAGATGCGTTCGAGAGTTTTCTCGTCCATGCCATCTCCGGTGTCGATGACGTCGACCACGACGTAGTCGCCCTCGTTCAGTTCCTCGGCAAGATAGGTGTCGGCCAGGAACTCGCGTGTGCAGTGGCGCTTGGATGTGCGCACGATGAGGGTTCCCTCGGCATCGCCGACGGCTTCGGCGGCGTTGGTGATCAGATTCATCGCCACCTGTCGAATCTGCGAAATGTCGGCCCGGACCGGCGGCAGGTTGTCGCCGAGCTGCAGGTTGAGAGTGGCTTTTTTGGAGATGGAGGTTTTGAGCAGGTCGGCCAGTGCGCTCAGAATGTGGTTGATGTCCACGGTTTGAATGACGACGCGCCCTTGGCCTGCGTAGGCAAGCATCTGGCGGCACAGGTCCGCCGCCTGTTTCGCGCCGCTTTGGATGTTTTCCAGGGCTTCGTTCAAGGTTGACGTTTCCGCCTCGTCCTCGGCCAGTTCGGCATTGCCGAGAATGCCCATGAGCAGGTTGTTGAAGTCGTGCGCGATCCCACCGGTGAGAACGCCGAGGCTTTCCAGCTTTTGGGCTTGCCGAATCTGTTCCTCGAGGCGCTTGCGTGCTTCTTCGCCCCATTGTCGTTCCAGGGTTCCCAGAATGATTTCACCGAGGAGGCGCATGAGATGGACTTCCTCGTCGGTCCATTCGTGGGCGTGGGTGCAGGTGGCCAGTCCCACGGCGCCGACCAGCTTTCCGCGATAGGCCATGGGAAGGCACAGCAGGCTGCGGATGGTGTGACGCGTGAAAAATGCTCGTTCCCTCTCTGCTTCGGGAGGCAGATCGCTGAGTTCGATGATTTGCGGGGCAATGCCCGTCTGCAGTTGCGTGTTCAGCCACGGCAGGTTCTCCGCAATGCGGAGTTCGCTCAGCGCGTTGGCGTGGGCGCGCGCAAGGCTCGTCCAGTGGTGGACGTTGGTGGCCACGCCAGCTTCGGAAAGGGTTGCGGCGAATGCCACGTCCACTTCCGCCAGCGTTCCGCACCGTTGGAGCGCCTCGTCCAAGGCGGGACCGAGTTCGTCGGCGGTGATGGCCAGAAACTGGGTGGAGACCGAGGAAATCAGTTTTTCGATGCGGATGCGCCGCCGCAATTCCTCGACCAGGCGTCGGCGCTGTTCGGTTTCGCTTTTGAGCACCTGATTTTTGCTTTGCAGCTCCTCGGTGCGTTCGCGGACTTCGGTCTCGAGGTTTTCGCGATGCTTCCGCAGTGCGTTGTCGCGCTGCTGAATAAGGTCCAGCATGAGGTTGAAGCCGTCGATCACCTCACCTACCTCGTCGTCGCTGTGGCGTTCGGCTCGAAGGGAAAAGTCCTGCCGCGCCGAAATCCGTTGGATGGTGGCGTTCAGGCGCAGCAGGGAGTCGGTCGCCAATCGTTGAAGCTGCCATGACAGGAGTATGGTTATGCACAATCCGACGAGCATGACTCCGGCGGCGTTGTAGGTGTAGTGGCGCACGCTGCCGTGCAGGGGGGTCAGGTCGTAGTGGATGTAGACGGTGCCGAGCAGGGCGTGGTCGTGGCGGATGGGGGCAAAGACGGTGAGCGTGCGCCAGGTTTCGCGGAAACCGAAGTTCGGGGGGTCCGGCGGGGGCGCGTATGGTTCGACGTCCTCGGTGCTGAGGCTGGCGAACCGGGTGCCATCCTCGGTTAGGATGCCGGTGCTGAGGATGCCGGGCACCACGCGCAGTGACTCCAGGGTGGCTTCGGCCGAAGCCACGTCCTCGAAGATGACGGCCGAGACCGCGTTGAGACTGGTGATCTCCGCCAGCGTGGAGAGCTGGTTTTTCGCGTCGGCGCGCTGCAGCAGCAGGTGCGATCCCGCCAGGATCGCCGTGGAGGCCGTGAGTATGACCGCGCAGGAGGCTGTGGTGATCAGTACGATCTTCCACCGTATCGACAGTTTGCTCAGGCGCTCGGTCAGCATGAAGGTGCGGCTCCGTCAGTATTGCCAAGTTAGTTGGGCGTACACCGATCGCGGGGTGTCGGCGGTTCGCGTGCGATAGATGACCGAGGATCCGTATTCGCCGTGGCGGTCGTTCAGCAGATTTCGGCCCACCAGTTCGAGTTTGAGTGCGGATGTCGCACGCCAGCTCAGGCGCAGGTCCAGTTCGATGATGTCGTCGAAGATGTGGTCGTCCTCGGCGGTTGCAATGTCGTCGACGAAGCGCAGCCAGGCGTCCAGCTCCAGCCCGTTGCCCAAATCCAGCAAGGAACGGAGATTGGCTTGGTGGCGCGGATAATCGTCCTCGAACAGCGCTTCGGACGACAGATCGTTAACATTGTCCTTCACGTGCAACTGCACGCGGGCGAAAGCGTAGGAGCCGATCAGCCGCCACCAGGGCTTGACCTGCCAGCGCGCCGTCGTTTCCACTCCGTAGGTTTCTCCGTACAGGCCGTTGCCCACATGCGCGATCCAAGGGTTGCCGGAGCTGCCCGGCATCGGCGGTGGTGGTTGCGCCATGCCGACGATTTCGACGCTTTGAAAGTCGTCGTACTCGTGATGGAAAAGGGCCGTGTCCAGCGAAAACGTGTCCGAAAAACGTGCGCGGTGCCCGGCTTCGTAGGCATGGAGAACCTCCGAGTCGAACGAGTCGTCGCTGAGGATGCTGACGAAGTCGCCGGTTGCGAACTCCGTGGTCAGCGTGGTGTTGTGTTCGAGGCGGGCGGGTGTTCGGACCGCGCGGGATGCGGCGGCCCAGAAGCTGTGGCGATTCGATGGGGTGTAGGAGAGGCGCGCGCTGGGTTGCAGTTCGGTGCCGCTGTAGTCGTTGTGTTCGAGCTTGCTGCCCAGGGTCAGCGCGAGCCGGTCCGGCAGAAGGGTGATTTCATCCTGAGCGAAGGCGCTGTAGAGGTGGTCGGTCCGCTCCTCGTCGGTGATGTCAAGGCGGGGAACATCGGCGCTGTCGCGGAGATTGTCGCTTGTGACTCGAAAGCCCAAACCCCAGATGAATTTGTTGCGCTTGCCCAGGTGAACGTGTTGTTGAAAGTCCATGTCCGCCGTATGGCGCTTTTCGCCGATGGAGAACTCCTCGCGGTCGAAATAGTCGTAGTACATCTGCAGGGACAGCCCGTTGTCGCCGGGCAGACGGCGTTTCCACCGAGCCAGCACATTTGCGCCGGTGGCCGTCACGTCCTCGTGCTCGATGGGGAACCCCTGCAGCGCCTGGCCGGTTTCGGTGTTGAAAAGATCGCCTTGGAGGGTGAAGCTGTCGGTCGAGTTCGGCCGCCAATCCAGGCGGAATCCGCCGCGTTGGGTGCGCCAGTCGTCGGCGGAGCCGAAGCCGTCGTGTTCCAGGCCTTTGACGTAAAAGCGGTAGAACGCGTCGTCGTCCAGACGCCCTCCGTACCGGTAGCCGCCGAAGGCGCGCTGTTCGGTGCCGATGCCCGCCTCCGCATGATGCCCCTGGGTGTCCGCCGCGTTTTTTGTGATGATGTTGATGACCGCGTTGACCGCGTTGGCCCCCCACATGGTGCC
>CAZSBQ010000280.1:0-4425 GCA_964604795.1 uncultured Victivallales bacterium
TCGAGGACAAGGTCGTGCGCTTCCCGCACCACCCCGAGCACACCATCCACCTCGAACCCGAGGGGGTGTTCACCAACGAATTCTACCTCAACGGCATTTCCACCAGCCTGCCGCCCGAGGTGCAGATTCGCATGGTCCGTTCACTGCCCGGACTCGAACGTGCCCACCTGTCGCGCTATGCCTACGCCATCGAGTACGACTTCGTTCTGCCCCACCAGCTCGACAACTCCCTGGCCTGCCGCCGCTGGCCGAACCTCTACGCCGCCGGCCAGATCAACGGCACCAGCGGCTACGAGGAAGCCGCCGGCCAGGGACTGGTCGCCGGCGTCAATGCCGCAAAGCAAGCCGCGAACTCCGCGGACCGCCTCATCCTGTGCCGCGATCAAGCCTACATCGGCGTGCTTGTCGACGACCTGGTGACCAAGGAGATCGTCGAACCCTACCGGCTGTTCACCAGCCGGGCCGAACACCGCCTGCTGCTGCGACAGGACAACGCCGATTTGCGCCTCACCCCGTTGGGATATGAACTCGGACTGGTCCCGCGCGCCGAATTCGACCGCGTCCAAAAGCTCCAAGACGAGATTCACGAACTCCGCACCGCGCTGCAAACGCGCCGCAAAGAGGGCACGCCCCTCTGGGAGCATCTGCGTCGTCCGGGAGTGTCTCTGGAATCCGTCGGCCTGAGCGAAGGCGTGTCGAAACGCGCCGCAGAGCAAGTGCGCACCGAAGCCCGCTACGAGGGATACATCGCCAGAGAACGGGAGCGGACACGGTCCCTCGATCACCTTGCCGAATGGACCATCCCCGCGGATTTCGACTACTCCCACATCCATGGACTGCGCGCCGAAGCCCGCGACAAACTGCAGAAGCTGCGCCCCGATACCCTGGCCCAGGCCGCCCGCCTCGACGGCGTCACACCCGCGGAAATCGGCATCCTGCAAATCCAGCTCGCCCATGCGCCGCCGACGCGGCAATAAAGCGCCCCGCGCGTGCCCCCCGCCTGGAGGGCGAGACTCCGTCGAGCCGGGGTGCTCGACCCTGGAACCCCGGGTCTCCCCCGAAGACTACGCATCCACCGGCGCAAAAAAAAACCGCTCCCCCTATCCGCCCAACGGCGGGGCTCAAGAGGACTTTCGCCCTCTCCATCGCGCCGCGTGTGCCCCCCCTGGGCGAGACTCCGTCGAACCGGGGTGCTCGACACTGGCGGCCAGCGTTTCCTCCGAAGACGACGCGTCCACCGGCGCAAAAAACCCGCCCCGCCATCCGCCCAACGGCGGGGCTCGACAGAGCCTCGCCTCTCAAAACTCAAATTATGTGACGCGCAAAAATCAGCGCCGACGGCGACAGAGCAACGCAGTGCCGCCAAGAATGATCAAACTTGAAACGGCTGGCTCGGGGATAGAAGAAACCGTTCCGTTCACGATCAAGTTATCTCCCGAAAGATTCCGCAGGTACGTCACCCCATCCCCACTCGTGGTTCCCCAGCCATATAACCGAAACGTTACGCTCTCCAGCCCCTGAAAGGAAGCACCGGACGCGTTGATGGGGGCCCCGAATCCGGAATCGTCCGTATCGAATCCACCCGTGACATCACTGATGCCTGTCACCGAATCAATGACTTGATCTGCGGCAAAACCGTCAACATCCGACAGTATCGCGACATCATCCGCACCCGTTCCGGATGACTGACCATTTATCTCTATGCTTTCGAGATTGAGTCCATACCCCTCGGCGGCTGTAACCGTGAATTGGATATACTGATCGTTTGCGATGGCGCCCGCCAAATTTGTCTGTTCATCACCTGCGGATATCTTCATTCCATACTGACCGGCCGTCGTTGAAGGATTGACATTCCCCAAACTGAGTTTGGCGTCATTGACGTTTGTTCCCATCTCACCCGCTGTAAAAGTATACGGTGCGGAACCGGTATCGATCCCTGTCCCCTCCGCAACAACAACTCCATCGACCTCCCAGGCGGAAAGCACACCTGCCTGCACAACACCTCCGGCCAGCACCATCCCTGCAATAACACCCTTCAACATAACCCAGTCCTCCTTGCTCCTGCTTTCTTTCTTCCGTTTTCCTTTCCCTGCCCATGGACACTCTTCGCGCATCCATGCAAAACCATACCATACTCAATTACGGTCAAACAAAAGTCGCCGAATGTTCAATTTTTGTGAATAGGGTTTTTTTCGCTTCGGTGATTACTATACCCAAATCAAAGCAAGCAAACAACCCCGATTTCGACGATGTCAAACTTTCCTAACAAACAACTGTTCGCTAAAAAAAGCGGATTGAATATGCATTATCCCCCCTCTTTCAGTGAGTTGCTCTATAAACATCCACTTACAAAAAAATTTCAGAACAGACATTTTTTTCATGTTTCCCGTGCGTTTTCGCTATTGTTGAGGCTGAACTCGACAAAATCCAGTTGAGATTTTTGACTCCCATAAGGCTGGGTCACAGAGCGTGTGTGGGTTGGTGGCAGGTTTTTGTCGTACTACAGGCATCCCTGCCTGTAGCGGACATTCGCTGTACTGCAGGCATCCCTGCCTGTAGCGGACATTCGCAGTACTGCAGGCATCCCTGCCTGTAGCGGACATTCGCAGTACTGCAGGCATCCCTGCCTGTAGCGGACATTCCGTTTCAAACAGGCAGGGATGCCTGTTTAACTTTGTGCGCCCCCGCGCCCCCTGGTCGGCACTCAGTGACGCTCCTTCCCAACCTCCTTCTCCAGAAAACCGCGAAGGGACTGTTCAAGCACATCCGCCGAGCCGAAGGTGAGCTCACGGTATTTCGGATCCGTCCAAAAGCGCAGATGCCGTCCGCGGAACTCGTCCGTTTCCGGAATCTTCAGCGTCACTTTGTGGTCCGCCGATATCCCCAGCACGTCAAGTGCGCCGATCACAAAATGCGTGCATTGATGCTCGCGGAAGGAAAACCAGCTGAAGTCATAGGATTCGACATACTTGAGGAGCCGTTCCGCCTCATCTGCGGTAATCGACACCGCAAACTCCAGCGTGGGGCGAGTTCCCATCCTTTTGTGTCGATGCCCCTTAATGGACTCCCACAGATAGCGGGCGGGATTGGGGTCTTTTTTACGGAGTAGCGCCTTCACCCCAGTGCGGTAGTCCATGCTGCGCCCGGCCGCGAACGTGTGTCCGCACTCGATCCGCCGGCTTTCGATCTCGAGTCGCAGCCACGCGTGCCCGGTCGAAGTGGTCTTCGCCGGCGACGACGCATCTCCCGCGGGATACCGGCAAACCCCGTCCTCGACGGCAAACCCCACACTGCGGACCAAAACCACCAACTCCCCCACCGACTCGGACTGCCCCCGCTCCGCCGCCGCACCCGTATCTCCGCGTTCCACTTGGTTGTGCGCACGCTTCACCACCTTCCCCTCCCAACCGTCAACCAAGGCATACGGACTCCGCGGCCCAGAGATCGTAGCGCATCCCGACACCGCCACCATGCACACAAGCGCAAGCAACCAGTATCGTCCAAAACAACTCATGAAAAACTCCTATGAGACTAGGGAGAAGTTTCGGTGTTCAGGTGTCAGACCAGTACTACAGGCATCCCTGCCTGTAGCGGACATTCCGGTTCAAACAGGCAGGGATGCCTGTTTAACTTTCCCCAGCTATGGCGGAAATTCAGCTTCGCCGTCTTCTCCCGCCCACTGGCGGAACGCGGAGTCCAGGTCGGTCCAATCATCCATCCCGAACTCCATCCGCAGGGTGTCCAGCTCATCGCCTCCTTCCTGCAATCGGGTCAGCAAGGCGGACATGCGTTCCATTCCATCCGAGCGGCTTTCCATCAAAAACCGAACAAACGCCCAGGCCATCGCATACTCACGATCCCTAGTGACCGGTGTTCCCAGCCGATGCGTCAACAATTGCTCGATCCACTCATCTTCGGAGCTTCGAAGCGTCCGCCGCACGTGCGTGGAATAGCGCTTGATTGTCGTGGTGTCGGGTTCAATCGCCAGACCCAAATATACGGCCAACCCTTCATCCAACCACGGGTCCAAGGGGCGCACCGTCGTCGCAAGAACATAGTGAACCAGCTCGTGCGCCAACACATAGCGGTCCTCGGCATCCTCCTGCGGTGCGCCCGCAACCACAATGAATCGGTCCTCCGCGAAAAAACATCCGCCGTCCAATCGTTTGAGTCGACGTGAAAACTGCCGCAACAGCCGCCGTTTCTCCGAGCGTGATGAAACCACATAAACCGTCAGTGGCGTATCCGGTTTCCCCACCTTCAGTCGTGTGGAGATAGCCTGAACAGACTCGACCCCAAACCGAAGCACGCGCCCTGCGGACTCCGCATCCGCGGCATGAACCTCAATCCTGGCATTGCCGTCTATCGCCGCCACCCTGGTCACGGGCTCCAACCGCCCTCTGCCTTGACATCCGCCGGCAAGCC
>CAZSBQ010000281.1:0-4415 GCA_964604795.1 uncultured Victivallales bacterium
GGGCCGTCGAGGCGCCGGCCCCTACCAAGTAGAGGGCGCGGCCTCCGCGCCCCGTGTCGCCCCCCCGATGGAGGGCGAGACGCCGTCGAGCCGGGGGCGCCGACACTGCAACCTCGGGCGTCCCGTCGAAGGAGACACCCTCCCGCGGGCCGTCGAGGCGCCGGCCTCCTACCAAGTAGAGGGCGCGGCCTCCGCGCCCCGTGTCGCCCCCCCGAAGGCGACGTGTTCGCCGGCGCAGGCAACCGACCCCGCCATTCGGCAAACGGCGGGGCTCGACGGAGTCTCGCACTCTCCAACGCGTCCCGAGCGAGAGCCACAATCAGGCCTTCCGGGCCTTCGGAATCGGGAAAATCGACTCTTTAGGGAGTCAGTCTTACAAGCAAAGAAGATAACCCGCCGCCCTGGGGTTCGGTTTTTGGGTTTGCTCCTAATCCCGGCACTTCCGAAATCTCTGTTTAACCAAGAATCATTTCCCGTTTACGCACCTCACGCTGATCTTGTCTTTCAGGTGTGCCGCATTGTACAGAAGCACGCTTTTCTTCTGGCCCGGCAGCAGGTCGAAATAATTATCCGACAACCGTATGTCGGCGGGAACCTCAAGCTGCACGGCGTGGGCAAACTGGTCACTGCTAACTGTTATATGCAAGTCGTTTCCGGCTTGTGCAACGCTTTCGACCACGACGTTTGCCGCCGGGAGACCCGCTTCCCTGTACCGACAGTGCCGCCAGGTAGCCGGTTCGAACGGGCCGTCCGGACCGGGCACGGCCACCACCGTTCCGGTCTCGAGCTCATTCGCGCCGGGACATGGCACAGCGGCAATCACCTGTCTGCTCCGCGGTTTGATGCTGTAGTCAATCGCTTCCAGCGACTGTCTGGTGCCATCGTAGCTTACGTAACCGAGCTGGCATGTCCCTTCAAGATGTTCTGCAGTATCGTTCACCGCCACCAGCACGATCTCATCTGCCTTGCCGCCGAACGCCTGGCCGCCCCGGCGCAGAACCAGACGCGTCGGACTGAGACAGCGTTTGACATTGTAGTAGCTGACTTTGCGGCGCAGATAGTAATCGATAATGGTCCAGCCGTTTTCGCCCCAGGCGTCGTTGTACATCCAGAAAATGCCGCCCCACGACTGTTCATTCGCGCGCAGCGATTCCAGGGAATACCCCAGGTTCAATCCCTGACAAAGGCCGCCGTAGAGGATGAATTCTTCCAGCGACAGGTTGTCCGTATCCACATAATGCTCTTTTATGCTGAAGTTGACGCGTGGAATGTCGTAGAACGAGTTGGTATGCTGGCGGCCGGTCTCGCTGAAAAGGTCCGGGTCGTCTGTGCCCATGTACTGTCTGGTGCTCTCCAGCGAACACGGTCCGCCGTAGCCGTACTCAGAATTGAATATCGGTATTTCCTTGCCGTCCCAGTACTCCGGGCTCGACCAGAATTCAGACTCGGGTCGCATGACCACCCAGTGATGGTCGTCTCCCACATCCGGCGCGCCCACTGTGCCGACTCCACCGTACGGCGAAGTTGGCCAGTAAGGAATCTGCGGGCACTGACTCTGCATGAGCCGCGGCAGTATGCGGTGATAAAGCTCCCAAGCCGGGTCGCGTTCCTGGAATTGGTCCTTGAACCAGAAATAGCAACCTCCGACCTCGTTATTGCCACACCACAGCAGCAGACAAGCGCGGTTGCGCAGGCGACGCACCTGAAACATCGCTTCTTTCTCAAACTCCTGCGTGAACCACGGTTCGTGGGCGGGCAGAGGGGCGCAAGCCGACATAAAATCGTGCCAGACCATGATGCCGTAACGGTCGCAAGCTTCATAGAACGCGTCCATTTCAAACCGGCCGCCGCCCCAGATCCGCAGCACATTGAAACCGGCCTCCGCGGCTTCCCGCACCAGCGTGGTAAGTTTTTCCGGTGTGATCCGGCCGTACAACGAGTCAGAGGGAATCCAGTTGCCGCCTTTCATGAACACCGGTTCTCCGTTGACAACAAACCGGAACCGTCCCGGTGCCGTATCCATCTCAACCGTTCGCAGACCAAATGCCACCGGTTCTGTTTCGACGGTTTCGCCGTTGCAACTGACTCGCACCTGAACCTGGTAAAGGTGTTGACTGCCACTGCCGTTCGGCCACCACCATTTCGGGTTTGACACAGCTATTTGAGTTTTCACATACGTCACGCCGCTGCGCACGAACACGTCTTTTTCAACAGTTCTGTTTTCACCCCCTGTTTCATCCGTGGCAACCACGTCCACATCTGCTCGCGCAGTGTCCACCAGCGTGTCATACTCCAGTTCTACCTCAGCGTGAATGACCGCTGCTCCATGAGCTGCTGCTTCGGTCCGGAGGTGAGTGTTGCTGACATCCAGCATTTTCTGTCCGACAAGTTCCACGTTGCCGGTGATCCCGCAGGTCGGCAGGTGCGGCGCCCAGTCCCAGCCCCACACAAAAGCGGGTTTGCGCAGGTAAATGCGGCGTTTGTTTCCCCGTTCCGGATACCCTCGGCCCTCTTCAGTGGGCACCGCGTTCACCAGTGGAAAATCAGGATCTTCGGGAACATGCTCCAGTCCGGTTGTCAGCCGAACAACAATCGTGTTTTCGCCGTCGCGGTCGACGATCTCGGTCACATCTGATTGCAATGGATAAAAAGCAGAGGCTTGGTGTCCCAGGTGGTTTCCGTTCAACCAGACATCCGCATGCACGTCCAGCCCGTCCAGAGAAAGGACGAGCCGCTGCATATCCCGCAGTTCACGGTTAACCGAAAAGGTGCGCCTATACCACCAGGATCGGTCTTCGATCCAGTCGAACTGCTGAAAATTCGTTCCCACCAGCGGTTCCGGCATTCGTCCGCTCGCAACCAATGCATCGTTAACGTCCCCCGGCACCTGCGCCGACAGGTCGCTCGGCAAGGATGCGATGTCCGCAAAACGATCCGGCCCGTCATCGAGCGGTCGTTCAATCAGTTCCCAGCTTCCGTTCACATTCATCTTTTCCATAGCAATTAATGCCTTTTGTTTTGCTTGTATAAGGGACAGGAAATTGCTTTTGCCTACCCTCCAACCAATACTGTATACCCCCTGTCTGGAACATCAAGCAAGTCGGATTTTTTCTGAAGCGCCCTCAGGAGGACGGATTTGCCCACTGGGCGGCGGCGAAATCGTCGAAGGGGACGTATTCGTGCTCGAGAATCCCCTGCTCGGGTTCGGCATACCCGGGGGGGCTGCGGGAGGAGGGGCACTCCCAGAGGCCGCAGGGTTTGAGACCCGAGCGCAGCGAGAGAGCCAGCCCGCAGCGGGGGGAGTGACCGAAGGGAACGGCAACTGCTCGATGACGTCGGCCTGGTCGCGCTTTTCGAGGAAGGCGATGATACTTCGCTTGTCTCTTGGGAGCTGCCCAAACCCAATGGGGTGCGTCTTCTCCTTATTCCACGAACTCGAGGCACCTGCGAAAATATCCCGATCCCGTTCCGGACAGGAGTATGCTATGGTACGCGCGGTTCAAATCGGACGAAAACCGGGCGCCCCTTTTCCGGCCATCACCCTCGCAGGGTTCAAGCGAAAGCATCATGACTGAGTCACTCTCATCCCAAGTCCAACAACTCGAGGCGGTGCTGACGGCCGACGATCTGGTTCTCGAATGGCGGGCGCCGGCGGAGGCGCCGGCGGAGGCGTCGATGGCGGTGCAGCAGGAGGCGTTTCGACGCTTTCACGAGGAAGGGGCGACCTGGTTGTTTCATCTCGGTTTCGCCCCTGCGGAGGTTGCGCTGCCTGAATCGCTGGACTATTGGCGCAGGTTTGCTGCGGAGTTCGCGTCGGAGCTGGCCTTGACGCCGGATTTGGAGACGCTGCGCCACCGGGTGAAGGTACCGGCGCCGGATGCCGAGCGCCTGGAGAACTGGGTGGACAACGCGCCGCTCGCCGAGGGGATCGAGCATCTGTGCGCGGACCGTCTGAGCGCGCTGTGGGAGGCGCTGAACGAGGCGTTTCGGAGCGCAATTCGCATGCACGACGGCAGCGTCGAGTCGTTTCTGCACGGGCTGCGTCCGGATTTGGAACTGGCCGGACGGGTGTTTTTCCATTTGGTGGAAAATCGCCGCGGCGCGCAGCCGTTCGCGTTCATGGCAACCTACTCCACGGATGTGACCGAGGATGGCTCGACCCGGCACCTGCCGCTCAAAAACGCCATCCAGGAGTTTGATGGAGCGCGCGACAAGCTGCTGGACCTGCTGAGCGCGGTATATCGCGCCGCCCGCGAAAGCGGTTTGCTCACGGACCTGCTGGAGTCCGGGCGAATTTTCCAACCCCTGGGTTTCGACAGCCGCAAAGCACTGACATTTCTGAGGGAGGTTCCGCTCTACGAGGCGTCCGGCGTGCGCTGCCGCATCCCCAACTGGTGGACGAACCGGCGCACGGG
>CAZSBQ010000282.1:0-4413 GCA_964604795.1 uncultured Victivallales bacterium
CCGCATTCCTCCGCGACCGCGGATTTCGTCCCGGCATGCGCGCGCTGCTGATGGTCCGTCCCGGCCCGGATTTCGCGGCGCTGGTTTTCGCGTTGTTCCGGATGGGGGCGCTGCCTGTGCTGATTGATCCCGGCATGGGGTTGCGCGGCTTTTTGCGTTGTGTGCGCACGGTGGAGCCGCAGGGATTTCTGGGCGTGCCCGCAGCCCAGACAGTCCGGCGGGTGTTCCCGGCGTCCTTTCGCTCCGTCGAAGTCTCTGTGACCCCGTCGAAAGCACTGGGTCGACGCATGAGCGAATACACGCGGGACTCTGTCCCCGATGCGTTTCCGCCACAGGCTGTTGACGCGGAGGATGCGGCGGCGATCCTGTTCACCACCGGCAGCACGGGGCCGGCCAAGGGCGTCGAATACAAAGTGCGCACCTTTCAGACGCAAATCCGCATCCTTCGAGACCGGTACGGCGTGGGTCCCGGCGACGTTGACCTGCCGTGTTTTCCGTTGTTCGGATTGTTCAGCCTGGCGCTGGGCGCGTCGGTCGTCATCCCCCACATGGATCCCACCCGCCCCGCCGACGTTGATCCGCGCCGAATCATCAGCGCGGTCCGCGATCACGGCGCCACGATCTCCTTCGGATCGCCGGCGCTGTGGCGAACCGTCAGCGCCTATTGTGTTGAGCGCGGCGTTCAACTACCGTCCCTGCGTCGGATATTCATGGCCGGGGCTCCCGTTCCCGCCTGGCTGCACAGACGAATGCTCGAGCAGGTTCTGGCGCCGGGCGCCGAAATTCACACACCGTACGGCGCGACGGAATCTCTGCCGGTGTCCAGCATTTCTGCCGCCGAGGTGCTGAATCAGACTGCGGTTCGCACCGATGCGGGGCAGGGCATTTGCGTCGGCCGCCCTGTGCCCGACGCCGATGTCCGGATCATCCGGGTCGAAGACCAGCCCGTCGACGCATGGACCGACGGGCTCGAACTGCCGCGCGGCGAGGTCGGCGAGATCACCGTGGCGGGGCCCATGGTCACCGAGCGCTATTACGGTCTGCCGGAAAAGACACAACTGGCCAAAATCCGCCACGCCGACGGGACCGTCCGACACCGCGTTGGCGATCTTGGATATGTCGACGAGGACGGTCTATTGTGGGTCTGCGGGCGCAAGTCGCATCTGGTGACCACTCCGGCCGGTCCGCTGTACACCGTCTGCTGCGAAGCCATCATCAATCAGCACCCCGACGTGTACCGTTCCGCTTTGGTCGGCGTCGGTCCTCTCGGACAACAAGTGCCGGTACTGGTGATCGAAGCCGAACCGGGAAAGCACCCGCGCACTCGGCAGGAACGCGCGGTTTTTCAGCAGCAACTGCACGACGTTGCGGAGTCCACGGATATGACACGTGGCCTGGACCGTTTCCTGTTCCGTCGCCGTTTGCCCACCGACATCCGGCACAATTCAAAAATCGGACGCGAAGCCCTGCGGGCGTGGGCGGAAAAGAAGCTTAAACTCTGAAAGGAGGAATTTGCCATGCCCGTATTGACAGCGCGCCAAAGCCGCTTGGCCGGAGCGGCGATTTCCGTTCTGGCCGCCGCCATCCTGGTGGCGGGAGTTCTGGGAGTGGTTTGGCTGCTTTCCCTGATTCTCACGCAGTTGTCGGGGGTTCTTCTTCCGCCTCTCACCGCCGCGATTCTGGCGTTGGTGATGAAGCCGTATTATGGCTGGCTTCACCGCGTTCTTGGGGGGCGATCCGTTCCGGCGTCTTTGCTGGTGCTGTTCTCGCTCGTCGTCCCCCTGCTGATCTTCATCGGCATTTTTGGCTCCCTGCTGGTGAACGAGCTGGTCGGATTGCTCCACCGAATCCCGGACTGGATCGAGAGCACGCGCATCGCCCTGAGCGAATCATGGCCGGAAATCACCGCCTTCTGGGAGAAATACGGCATTCAGCAACACCTCCGAACCGCCCTCCAGGAGCAGGGCAACGCACTGGCCAGAGGTGCCGGCGTGCTTGGCTCCGGCGCACTCCAGGCCGGAGCGGGCGTCTTTCGCTCGGTCGCCGCCACCTTCAGCTGGGCGGTTTTTCCCGTTTACTTCTTCTTTCTCAACATGGCCCCCACTCCTTCCAAGGAGAAGATGGAGGAGCAGTTGGCGTTTCTGAACCAGCAAACGCGAACCAACGTGATTTACCTGGGAAATGAATTCTCCCACATCCTGATTTCATTCTTCCGCGGCCAGCTGGTCATCGCACTGCTTCAGGGAGGGCTTTTCGCGCTGGGCTTCTCCGTGGTGGGGCTTTCCTACGGATTCGTCCTCGGCCTCATTCTTGGGCTGCTCAACATCATCCCCTATTTGGGCAACATGCTTGGGTTGCTGGTTTGCCTTCCGCTGGCATTTTTTCAGCCCGACGGCGGGTGGATGATGCTGGCGGCGGTCTTGGTCGTCATCGTCATTGTACAGACGACCGAAGGCTTATTGCTGACCCCCAAGATCATGGGGGACCGGACCGGACTGCACCCGGCGGTGATTATTTTCGCACTGTTTTTCTGGGGTACGGTGTTCAACGGGATTGCCGGCATGATCCTGGCGATCCCGCTGACCGCTTTTCTCGTGGTTCTGTGGCGCCTGGTCCGGCAGCAGTACTTGCCGAATTCATGATCGTTTGGTGCTGTTTGGACTCGAGCGGCAGTGCCGCCGCTGAAAATGGCGGTGGTGCAATTGTGGTGGCTACACTTGGTCCTCGGGGCAACGGCCCGGCCCATTTTCAGCCCAGGGTCCGCGACCCTGGGTTAAAAGCAAGCAAGAAGTTGCGGGCTGAAAGTCCGCACCAAAATCCTCTGCCGCAACGATGTCCATTGGGCCGGGCCTTCAGCCCGCAATTTTCGGCCTGTCGTCTACCCAGGGCTGCGAGCCACGGGCTGGGACTGGGCCTGGCTTTCAGCCCGAAGGCAATTCGGTTCCACCTACTCTTCCGCGAGATCAAGAGTTCTGAGGCTGTGCGCAAACTCATAGTAAAGCGGGTCTCCCGGCCCGCCCGAGTAGGTATGACGGCCGAGAAGACCTACTTGCGTAAGGCATCCAACCAAATGCTGTGGACAGAGCAAACACGCCGCTTCTACTTCAACCGCCCGTCCCCGTTTTTTCAACCCACACATCGTTGCTCTGGTCCGGACGCGAGCCGCCGACGATGCGGTGGTCGGCATCCACCAGAACCAGGAACGCCCGCCGCGGATGTGGCACAACGCCCGCCTCGTGACAGCGAAACGACCAGAACTGCCAGATTGAATCGGTCAGACGGAAACGGGTTTCGTACTCCTGACGGCAAAACGCATCGGCAACCTCTAGGTACAGGGCCACGCTCCCGTTCGCATGTCGCTTCGCATGCACCGATTCCGCGACCGGGCCGCCCACGCGGCGCTGCTGTACTTCCAGCCATCGAGCAAATGCCCCCAGCAGGGGCTTGATGTCATCCGGACTTTCGGCGGGAGCGGCATCAAAATCGACCGTCGATCCGGTGTCCGCCCTGAACGGACCGGAGCGGCGGGCACCGGACATCCCCCTGCTTTCCTCGCCGTGCCCAGCCTCCGTCGCGCCATCGGATTCGTCCGCCGCACCCTTGGAGGCAAGCTCGCGTCCGCGGCGAATTTCCTCCCGGACCCGAACCAGTTCGAGTTCCCTCGCCGTGCGCCCCAAATCCCGCAGAGCCAGTATCCGCGCCGCCTGCTCCGGAAAAAATCGGGCACGCTCCCTCGCGTCGATCCCCTGGATGGGAATTTGCATAACTCCATGTTCCAGTCGTATCGAAATCGCCCCCTCACTCCTGGATTCCAGGCGGCCCTCCTCGGATTCTCCGTTCGAAAAGTCAAAGGTGTACGTGCGCCCAATTCGCGGTTTCCGCAGGCGTTTCAAGTGGATGTCGCCAAGCGCTTCGTACATTTTCTCCAGTTCGGTTTTCGCCACGAGTTCGTCCGGTATCGGCGGCAGCGGGTCTCCGTCCGAACTCTCCGCGACGGGCGCTGGAGCTTCAGGCGCCTCGTCGGCCCGCGCAGCCGTTTCGGCGGCATTGTCGGATGCCGCACATTGCCCCGGCGGCAAAGCGGCGGATGCATCCCTGTCAAGCGAGTCCGAATTCATTTCCCAGATGGTTTCATACTCGGATGGAGGCGTCGCGCCATCTGCGGATGTCAGATTCGCCCTGGCGCCCGGGAGCAACCAGCCATCCGCCCATCCCGAAAAGGGCCCACGACTGTTCAGGACCGCCCCGGTTCCCGTCATGACCACCGCCCATACAAGCATGTGAAAAACAATCTTCATCTCAGCGCCTCATTCGGATTCGCAGAAAAATCGGGGTCAGGCCCTCGTTCTCCATCAGCGTTCGCCCCGCCTGGGGAACGCGCTTCAGCATCTGCACGATTTCAGGTGACGGATA
>CAZSBQ010000283.1:0-4401 GCA_964604795.1 uncultured Victivallales bacterium
TTCATGAAACGAACGTTCGACATACTCACGTCATTTTTCGGATTGCTGCTGCTCGCGCCGGTGCTGCTGGTGTTGGCGGTCTGGATTCGGTTGCGCATGGGTTCCCCGGTGTTTTTCCGGCAGCGGCGTCCCGGTTTGGGCGGCGCGCCGTTCGAGATGCTCAAGTTTCGGACGATGACCGACGAGCGCGATGCGGAGGGCAACTTGCTGCCCGACGACCGGCGCCTGACGGCTGTCGGTCGGTTCATGCGCAGCACCAGTCTCGATGAGCTGCCCGAGCTTATCAATGTCCTGCGCGGCGACATGAGCCTGGTCGGCCCCCGGCCTCTGCTGATGCGCTATCTCGACCGATACACCCCGGAACAGGCGCGCCGCCACGAGGTCCGTCCCGGCATCACCGGCTGGGCGCAGATCAACGGGCGCAATGCTATTGCTTGGGAGAACAAATTTCAGTATGATGTGTGGTACGTGGATCATCAGTCGTTTTGGCTTGATCTGCGGATTCTGTTCATCACGTTGTGGCATGTGCTCCGTCGCGAGGGCATCAGCGCGGACGACCATGCCACCATGCACGAGTTTACCGGCGGCGAATCGGACAAGCAGCAGCAGTAAAGGCGTAGGGACCTGTGCGCAAACTTCTCATCATTGGTGCAGGCGGTTTCGGCAAGGAGGTGGCGTGGACCGCTTTCGAGATGAACCGCGCCTTCACGCAGCTGGACCGCTGGGAGTTGCTCGGATTTGCCGACGATGATGTCGAAAAGCACGGGCAGGAGCTTTTCGGACTGACGGTGCTCGGCACGCCGGAAGAGGTTGCCGCCCGCCTGGATGGAACGCAGCTGTGGTATCATTGCGCCACCGGCAACAATGAAAACCGCGAACGGTTGGCGGCGCGCCTGGACGCTCTGGGATGCCGGGCGGCGACGGTCATTCATCCCTCCGCCATTCTGGCGCCTCGGGTGCCGGTGGGCGAGGGGTGCTATCTCGGGGCGCTGACGGTTGTCAACCCGGGTGTCTCGGTCGGTGAACACGTCCTGATCAATCAGCGTGTGGCCGTCGGACATGACGCGGTCTTGGACGATTTCAGCCAGATCAATCCAGGCGGGCAGGTCAACGGCCTGTGCCGGATCGGGCGGAGCGCGCTGATCGGATCGAATGCTTCTCTGCATCCGGCGGTCCACGTCGGCAAACGTGCCGTGGTCGGCGCCAATTCCCAGGTGCTGCGGGATGTGCCGCCGGACACGACTGTGAACGGCGTCCCGGCGATTCAAGCCTTCCGTCACCAACCCTCACCAAAAGAGCCCGCCCCATGAGCAAGACAATGGACGAAACCGCTTTTCTGAACTTCCTCGAACGCCAGCTGGAGCTTGAAGAGCTGAGCATGGATAACACTCTCGCGGACTTGGAGCAGTGGGACTCGCTGGCCATGGTCATGTTCGTGGCCAATGTGGATGCCGATTTCAATGTGCAGGTCGACGGCAACGCCGTCGCCAGGGCCGAAACCGTGCGCGATCTGTACAAATTGCTGCAATAACCCTCCGCGTGAAAATCGGAGTTTCTTCTTTCTTTTCTGCGAAAAAAGAAAGAAGCAAAGAAAACCGGGTTAAATGGGGGCGGCAGGCCTAGGCCTGCGCACCCCACCCCCCAAGTACTACAGGCATCCCTGCCTGTAGCACCGAATGGTACTTTCCTCTGGGGACGCCCGGCCTCGGGCGTTTTGGTCGGGCGGAAAGAAACGGCGGAGGCCCGCCGACTCCAGGACCTCCTAAAGGCATAGGCAGGGCAAAAAAATGGGCGGCAAAAAGATAGGGCAAGGGCAATTATAGGTAAAAAAATGTTGGTAAAAATATAAATTCTGCATCGACTTATTTTTCTGCCGCCCATTTTTTTGCCATAGAAAACAGCTTGTTTTTTTGCTTTTCGTCGATTTGCTGGATTCGCGGTTGAAACGATTTTGCTTTTGGTTTTCTACAGGCAGGGATGCCTGTAGTACTTATTGTGGTGTGCCTGCGGCGCTTGTTTTCTACAGGCAGGGATGCCTGTAGCACTTTTTTGGATGATTTGAATGATCTCTCAACTTGACAATCTCTCGATTCACTCGATTGCCGCCGCGATGCCGGCGGACTCTGTGGAGCTTTCGTCTTTGGGGGCGCTGTTTGGCGAGACGGAGGTGGAGCGGATTATGGCGAGCACGGGGATTCGGCGCGTGCGCGTGGCACCGGAGGGTGTATGCGCCTCCGATCTGTGCCAGGCGGCGGCGGAGAGACTGCTGACGGCCTGCGATGTTGCTCCCGATTCAGTGGATGCGATTGTGTTTGTCAGCCAAACGCCCGATTGGCGGCTGCCTGCTACGTCGCCTGCGCTGCAGCAACGGCTGGGGTTGCGCAAGGATGTGGCGGCCTTCGACATCAACTATGGCTGTTCCGCGTTTGTGTACGGGTTGTTTCAAGCGGGCATGCTGACCAATGCGGGCGGTTGCGAACGGGTATTGGTATGCGTAGGCGACGTAACGACGCGCTTGGTCAATCCGCGTGACAAGGCGGTGAGCATGGTGTTCGGCGACGCCGGCAGCGCCGCGCTGGTGGAGCGCGGCACGGACAGCTGGGCATTCGTCTGCGGCACCGACGGCGCCGGCGGGCCGGCGCTGATGGTCCCGGCCGGTGGCTGCCGAGTGCCCGCCACGAAGGAGACGGCCGCCGAATCCGAGCGCGAAAACGGCAATGTCCGCTCCGATGAGGATCTGTTCATGGACGGTATGGAGATCATGAAATTCAGCCTAAGGGAGGTGCCGCCCGCCATCGAATCGGTCTTGAAAGCCGCGGATTGGACACCCAAGGACATCGGGTTTTACGGGTTTCATCAGGCCAATAAGTTCATCCTCGACTATGTCGCGCGCAAAATGCGGATTCCGCCGGAAAAGGTGCCCGTGGCCATGCGCGAGACCGGCAATGTCGGTCCGGCCAGCATCCCGCTGATGCTGGCTCTCGAGCACGAGCGCCTGCGCGCGGAAAATCGTCTTGAACACGCGGTGCTGTGCGGGTTCGGAGTCGGATTCTCGTGGGCGGCCATGACCTGCGATCTCCGCACCACCCGAATCCTCGATCCCGTCGAAATATAATTAAGAGAGGCTGGGCAAAAAAAAGATATTTTTTGCCCCCTATTTTTTACCGAAATATCTTGCATTTTTTTGTGCCGAACGGAGGTGTTATGACTGATTCACTGATCGCCATCATTCGCGAAGCCGCCGCCGAAACCCGCCCGGAGCTGGCCGAAGCCATCGACAGTCAGGGGAAGGGTGCTGTGCTTTTCGGTCCCGGCGGACACGTTGATTCGCTCGGTCTGGTAACGCTCATTGCCGCAGTCGAGCGCGAGATCGAGGAACGTTTCGACGCGTTTGTGATCCTGGCCGACGAGCGCGCCATGTCGCGCGCCAAGAGTCCGTTCCGCACGGTCGGCACCCTGGCCGAATACGCAGCCGAGCGAATACAGGAGGAAGGGTAGCCATCCCCGCTTTCAGTTCTCGACTGCAACCGACGGCATCCGACGGCAAACGTCCTTGAGGCAATTCTCATGAGCACACCACCAACCATCGCCATCACCGGAACCAGTCGCGGACTGGGACGCGCATTCGCCAAGCACTATCTTGCCCGGGGTTGGACGGTCGAGGGCAGCAGTCGCACGGGGGTGGACTGGGGGCCGGAGTCGTATGCTCACACGACTCTCGATGTGACCGATGAACGAGCGGTGCGGCGCTGGTTTGCCGCCATCCGCCGTCGCAACGGCGGGCTCGACGCGTTGATCAACAATGCCGGCATCGCAC
This sequence comes from uncultured Victivallales bacterium, assembly GCA_964604795.1. Lineage (GTDB taxonomy): Bacteria > Verrucomicrobiota > Lentisphaeria > Oligosphaerales > CAZSBQ01 > CAZSBQ01. Next base: position 3,818 of record CAZSBQ010000283.1, read on the forward strand.
GCATGAATCACGCCCTGCTCACGCCCGGCGACACGGTCCGGAGCATTCTGGACACGAATGTGACGGGCACGTTTCTGTGCTGCCGCGAGGCGGCGAAGCTCATGCGGGAGACGGGGGGACGGATAGTCAACCTGTCCACAATCGCGGTGCCGCTGGCATTGGAGGGCGAGGCGGCGTACGCGGCATCGAAGGCGGCCGTCGAGAATCTCACGCGCGTGCTCGCCCGCGAATTCGCCCCCATGAAGATCACAGTCAATGCGGTCGGGCCCGCCCCGGTGCGCACCGATCTGATCGACAATGTTCCCGCCGAGACACTCGACGCGCTGATTGCCCGCCAGCCTCTGCCCCGCTTCGCGGAGTCCGCGGACGTCATCAACGTCATCGACTTCTTCCTGGCGCCGGCCAGCGACTTCGTCACCGGCCAGGTGCTGTATCTCGGCGGAGTATGAAAAGTACTACAGGCATCCCTGCCTGTAGAACCGAACTGAATTGTCAGACCTACGTCGCCTGTTTCCGGTATTGGCTTGCATTGTTTTCTACAGGCAGGGATGCCTGTAGTACTTTTTGAGGGGTGCCTGCGGCGC
>CAZSBQ010000284.1:0-4380 GCA_964604795.1 uncultured Victivallales bacterium
CGCGTTCGATATTCTTGGTTTCCGGTTTAAATTGCATGTCGGCAGAAGTCCCGGCACAGATGTCAAGCGTTGCCGGCGGCAATCCGAAATCAAGATTCGACGGATGGCGCGGAAATCTTCTCCGTCCCTCCGCGCAAAAGAAAACGCATTCCCATGAGCGAAGACCGCAATCCGGAATCCACCGAATCCAAGTCCCGCCGCAGGCCCCGTCTGCTGCGGCGGATTCTGTTTTGCCTTGCGGGCTTGTACCTGGCACTTTGGCTAGCCGGCGCCCTGCTCGCCACCGGACGGCCCCCCATGAACGGCACCGACCTGTATACCCCCGCCATTCCCGTCACCTCGGACGACATCGACCTGCTGTTTGACCGCACCAGCTGGACGGACGAGGGCAAGCGAGTTTCCGAAGCGGAGATTGTCCCCGCCATGCTGTCCATGATCGATGAGGCCGAAGGGGCAATCATCCTGGACATGTTCCTGATCAACCAGTTCGGCGCCGGGGAAGATGCCCCCCTGGAGCACCGCGACATAACCCGGGAACTGGTCGACGCCCTGGTCGCCAAACGCGCCGCCGATCCCGACATCTGGATTCTGTTCGTGACCGATCCCATCAACAACGTCTACGGCGACGAGTGTCCGAAGCCGTTGCGTCCACTCGTGCAGGCAGGCGGTCATGTGGTGCTCACAAATGTCCAGGCACTGGGCGACAGCAATCCGCTCTACTCCCTGCCCTACCGCGCACTCCGACCGCTGCTGCGGAGATTGCCCTTTCTGCGCAAACCCGCCTTCGACCATCCGTTTGACGACGGCGAGGAACCCGTTGCGGCACTGCAGCTTCTCGACCTGCTAAACTTCAAGGCCAATCACCGCAAAGTGCTGACCACCCGGAGCGCCGACGGGCGCTGGCACGCCCTGGTCGCCTCCGCCAACCCCCACACACCCAGCAGCAGGCACGACAACATTGCCGTACAGCTTCATGCAGGCCCTCTCCAGGCCATCCGCGACAGCGAACTGCACATCGCCGCGGACAGCATCCGCCCCCGCCCAGAGCTTCTGTTCTCATCCTCGACCACAACTCAGGTGCTCGAGCAAATCGACTCTTGGCTGGAGGAGGAACCCGCCCCTCCGACCAGCGAAGCCGAACGCCGGCCCGGCGCAATGACCGCGCGCTACTGCAGCGAAGGCGCGCTCGGCGAAACTATCGACGAGCTGCTGCGCAAAGCCTCACGCGGCGACACGGTCGAAATGCTCATGTTCTACCTCGCAGACCCCCGTGTGGTGCGCGGACTCCGCAGAGCCGCCGAGCGCGGCGCCACCCTGCGCATCCTCCTGGACCCCAACAACGACGCCTTCGGACGCCGCAAACGCGGCATCCCCAATCGCCCCATTGCCACCCGGCTGCACGACTGGGCCGCCGCCCGGAATGACGTCGACCTGACCATCCGCTGGGCGCACACCCGCGGCGAGCAGATGCACGCCAAAGCCCTGCGCGTCGTGCTCGAATCCGCCGGCACCGAACACTACCTGCTCGGCTCCGCCAACTTCACCACGCGCAACCTGCGCGGAACCAATCTCGAATCCGGCGTCCTCATCGAAAACGGCACCCCGCTCGCGAACCAATGGGAGGAAACCTTCGACACAATCTGGGAAAACCGCGGCGACACCAACCACAGCCTCCCCTTCGACCGCCACGCCAGCCGCGGACTTAAAGGCGTCGTCGACCGTGTCCTGACCTTCATCACCAACACCACCGGATTCAGCACCTACTAAACATCAAAATAAAAACGTCCCCGCGCACCCAAACTCGTCTGCCTCTCCCCGGCAGCACCCGACAGCATCCGGCAGCACCCGGCTGCGACTTCGTCGCCCGCATCGGCGAACTCCGGGCCGTCGGTCCAGGCGTTCTGCCCGCCGACATCAGCCCGGACGAATGGACCCGCTGCTACGGCGTGACCGTCGGCGTGGGCGCAACCCGCTTCGGCCTGCTCCAAGCGCTGCGCGACCATCGCCGGAGGCTGCGCCGCCACATCCCCGAGCGCGACCAGATGGTCCTCGTCAACACCTGGGGAGACCGCGGCCAGGACACCCGCATCGCAGCTCCGTTCATCCGCCGGGAAATCGCCGCGGCATCCCGGCTGGGCGCCACCCATCTGCAGCTCGACGACGGCTGGCAATCCGGGCAATCCTCCAACTCCGCCGACGACGATCCCCTTGCCCCCGCCAAGGTCCCCTTCGACTACGCCTTCGCCATCACCATGCCCGCCCAACCCCTGCTCTGGTTCGAATCCTCGAACACCTACCCGAAGAAGCCTTCGACATCGCCCCCCTCATTCGCGAATACCGCAACCACAAGCAGGCCCTACACGAGGGCACCACCTTCCCCGTCGGCGACGAGCCCTCCGGGGGCGGCTGGACCGGCTTCCAAACCCTCTGCTCCGAATCCTCCGGGTACCTTCTGGTCTTCCGCGAGCATACCGACCGCCAAAGCGCGGACATCCGCCTTCATGCGGTCTCCGCAGGACAATCCGTCACACTGAATCCCGTCCTCGGCCACGGCCGGCAAACCAAAACCGTCCTGGGGCCGGGCGGAACAGTATCCATCACCCCTTCCAACCCCCTTCTCCTACGCCCTCTACACCTACCAAACCGAAAAATAATCTCTGCCGATTTTTTCACCACGAAGGACACGAAGAAGCACGAAGTAGTACAGAACAAATAGCTTGATGCCATTCTTGAGCCTATTGACGTTGAATTTGGCGGCTAACCTGCCTTGCCCCTGGCCGACTTCTGGCTTGAATTCCATCCTTCGTGTCCCTTCGTGCTCTTTCTGACTTCTGGGTTCTGAGTTTTTCGGGTTTCGGGTTTCACTCTGATCAGTCCGATCTGTCTTGTTCAGACGTTCACGCTTCACGTTTCACGTTTCATGGCCCAGCTTTCAATCATCCACTGCCAGGTCGGCAGGATGGTTATGGTTCGCCCGTCGGGCAGTGTTTCGGTTCCCGTCTGGTTGTAGGTCAGAACCGTGCCTTGGTCCAGGTCGAATTGTCGCATGGCCGCCGTCAACCCGTCGATTTCGCGGTCGCGGTTGTCGTCGGTCAGCTCAAAGCAGACTTGGCAGGCCGATGCCACTCGGTCTTGCTCGACGACGACGAAGTCGCATTCGCCGCGGTCCCGGTGAAAGAAGACCCGGCCTTGGTTGCGCCGCCGCAATTCGACAAAGACCGCATTCTCGAGCAGTCTGCCCAAGTCCTTCGAGAAACGGAAGGCCACCATGTTGCGCATGCCATTGTCGATGACATAGAGTTTTTTGTTGCTGACATGCTGCTTCTTGAGCGAGAAATCATACTTGAACACTTCGAATGTCAGGTAGGACAGTTCGAGATGGCCGATGTAATCGCGCACCGTCACCGGGCTGGGGATATCGAGGGCCTTGCTCACGCTGTTGTAGCTCATGTCGCTGGTGAAATTCGTGAAAACATAGTGCGCGAGACGACGGAACGCCTGGATATCGCGGATGCCGAAGCGGGTAATGATGTCCCGGTGCAGGATGTCTTCGTAGGTGCGCGTGAGAAACTCACGATCCTCGTAGCGCAGAAATTCCGGGAACCCACCCCGTTCCAGGTATTGATCGAAGGCCTTCAGGATGGCAGCGCGTCCAGCCGTGCTTCGCCGGGCGCTGTCCACATCGTGGAATGCCAGCAGTTCGGGGAACGAAAAAGGAAACAGCTCGACCAGACTGTAGCGTCCGGTCAGCCGCGTTCCCAGTTCCGCGCTCAGCAATTGCGCATTGGAGCCTGTCAGGAATACCTTGTACCCGTCGTCGTGAATGCGCCGGACAAAGCGCTCCCAGTGGTCGACATTCTGAATTTCGTCCAGAAGAATGATACGGCTGTCCGACATCTTGTTGAACGCCAGCATGAGGTCTTCAAAATCGTCGAGTTCGAAGCCGAAAAGCCGCTCGTCATCCAGATTCAGGTAGTGAAAATCGCCGTTGCAGCGCTCTGCGATCTGCCTCAGCAGGGTGGATTTGCCGCAACGACGGATACCCGAGATCACGACTATCTGGCGGTTGTTCAGAAGGCGAGAGAGGCCGACACCTCTGGCCACGCCGATGTCGCGCGCGGCAAACTGTTCCCGCTGGTCGGCGATGAGATTTGGCAGTATTGATGAACTCATTGCATCCTTGAAAATGTCGATATGGGCCGGATATCAATATTGCCAATATAAACACACGGGCCGTTTTAGCAAGTCGGCACCGGAGCGATCAAGCCGTATTATCATGAGATGACTAGCGACCAGCGACTCGCGAAAACGGAGACAAGCACCTAACAAATCGCGGGTCGGAAGTCGCGAGTCGCTGGTCCCTTGCCTCCTCCTCACTCA
>CAZSBQ010000285.1:0-4349 GCA_964604795.1 uncultured Victivallales bacterium
GCTTGATGTTTTGCCACTGCCAGTCGGTCATCCAGTCCGAGCGTGAAAAGCCGAGTCGTTTTGCGAGCTTCGCAAACTCATCGTGGTCCGGGACCACGGCGGTGGGACTGCCCTGTTGCGGGCCGTCTGCGAGCTTCGCAACATCGGTGGCGGGCGCAAGTGCGTCCGCGTTGAAATCGGCGTCGCCGGGGGCGAACGTGATCCGCAGTTTCGGTGCATCGACCAGGATGCCGCGCTGCCCGGTGCCGGTCGCCCATTCATAACCGCCGTTCCAGTAGCGCGCGTCATACACCTCCCACTTGCGGACGAGCACGCCGCAGTCCGCGAATGTGCGCAGGCGTTCGGCGAGGGTGTCGCCGAAGTCATCGGACGTGAAAAGGGCGGTGATGTCCAGGGGGTCGGTGGTCTTGTGGGAGACTTCGGCCGGGCCGAAGCGCTTCGGGAAGCGGTCGGCGCTCTCGTTGGCCGCGCCGAAACGCTGCCAGTACACCGCGCCGTTGACCGCCGCGTTGTAGGTCGGGCCGATGTCGGCGTCCGCCGTCCACGGGCGGCGCAACGCCCACGCCACCGCGTGCCATTGCGGTTTTTCTTTTATCCACGTGTCGCCGAGGAAGGACATGCCCGCCGGCATGTCGTAGTTCATCGGGAAATACTCGGTCTCGCGAAACGGCAGAATTAGCTCGACCTTCTCCATTGTCTTGCCGTCTTCGAGTTTTGCGGCAATGACTTCAGCAGCGTCCGGGAAACGCACCAGCAGACTGCGGTGTACGGCATCGAACACCGGCGCGCCGGGCGCATCCGTGCTCCAGTCGGCGACTTCGCCCCGGCCCCATTGCTTGCCGCCCTTGACTTTCGTGGCGCCGTCGGGCGCAACCACCACCGGCTTGTTCCAGTACTCGCGGAAACCGCTGATCCCCGCCAGTTCCGGTTGCTCGAAGATCAACGTTTCGGCGGCAGGCGCGACCGCGCTGAAGCTGAAGGCTGCAATGGCGAGGCACAGACGTTTGAGGTGGTGGATCATGGGGGTTCCTTGTTTTTTGGTTCGTCGTTCTTGGTTCGTTTTTTTTTACCCGTGCCCCGTCTGGAGTTCGCGCTTTAGCGTGTGGCCGGAGCCGCAGGCGACCGGCCTGGTGCCAGTTATGCAACCCCGTTGGGGTAGAAATTTTGAATTTTGAATTTCGAATTCTGAATCAAGATTCAAGATTGAGTCCACTCTAAAAAGTCATTTTCTCCGATTCCGAAGGCCTGGAAGGCCTGTTTCATCGTAGCCCCGGGCAACGCCCGGGGATTTGGTTTGGTCGTTGACGTGCCCTGTAGGGGCACCTCAAGACGTTGCCCGCAAAGGAGATTGAGGACCGCTTTCAGCGCTCTTTTTTTGGTTCCTCGTTTACCCGGACGTTGTCCGGGGCTACGGTGAAATGCCCCATCCGGGGCATGATTGAAGTTTTTAGAGTGGACTCAAGTTCAATATTCGAAATTCATCATTCAACATTGTTTGAGCATGTTCCGCAGGAACCATGAACACCTTACGGCAACCCGTCGATTTCGCCGTCGCGGACGCGGTAAAAATCGCGCCAGACTTCGCTATTCTGTCGGCCGGTCGAGCGGTTGTACGGATACGACTCGCCGTCTGCTCCGGGTATTTCCGGTGCGGGGCTGGACAGCCAGCTTACGGAACCGTCGGCGAACAGAACGTTGTAGCCTGCCGAATCGTGGTTGGTATTCCAGAATGAGTGCCAGGTGCCGAGGACGGTGCGCAGGTCGGCGGCCAGCGGCCAGGTCGATTCCAGTTGCGATATGCGCCAAGGGCTGCGTGACCAGTCGCCGCCGGATGCAAGAATCTGCCAGGGCGAACCATTGGCGCAATTGGGCACGAGCAGCCCGGCGTTGAATCCGTACTGTGCGGGTAGCATGCCGCCGGATGGTTCCTCGCCCGCCGCCCAGTCCGAGACCATGCGTGTGCGATAGCCATCTTCCTCCCAGCCGGTGGCGTCGTCGCTGAAATATTCGTAGCTCGGGCATTGCACGACGTTGCCGGGAATGTAGCCGGCATGAATCCACTGGCCGAGATACAAAGGGCGCTGGGACATGGGAATGCCGCTGCCGCCAGCGGCGGCAACAAATGTGCGCCATCGGTTGTCGGCATGTGTGCTTTCATCGGTATAGCCGAGTTGTCCGTCGTAGTCGCCTGCGTAGAGACTGGCGGCGACGCCTTGCTGCCGCAGATTGCTCAGGCAACTGATTCGGTAGGCTTTTTCCCGGGCCGTGCGCAAGGCGGGCAGCAGCAGACTGGCCAGCACCGCGATGATGGCAATCACCACCAGCAATTCAATGAGCGTGAACGGTTTTTTTATGGTATTCCGGTTTTTTTGTGGCTCTGTCCATTCCTGGCGGAGCTCGTGGCGCGTTGGTCCGGGCGGGCGGCCTTGAATGCTCCGGACAACGCGTCGGGCGGGACACCGGCTAAAAGCCAGTGCCACGGTTTTTGTAGCTCTGTCCTTCCAAGGCGGAGCTCGTGGCGCGTGTCCGGGACGTGTGGTGTCGGCGGTGCGTCGAGTGTGCGCCGGCTTGGAAGCGCAGTGCCACGGTTTTTGTAGCTCTGTCCTTCCAAGGCGGAGCTTCGTGGCGCGTATCTCGCAGCGGGCAACCATCAAATTCTCCGATAAACGCGTCGGGCGGGGACACCGGCAAGAATGCCAGTGCCACGGTTTTTGTAGCTCTGTCCTTCCAAGGCGGAGCTTCGTGGCGCGTATCTCGCAGCGGTCAACGTTTGAATGCTCCGATAAACGCATCGAGCGGGACACCGGCTAAAAGCCAGTGCCACGGATGTGGCGGCGGGTGATCAAAGTGCAGCCGCCGATGAGCAGGAGCAGAGCCGTGGTAGGTTCGGGTATGGCGCCAATGGCGAAGTAGGTGTTGTCACCGCTGGTGGTCAGCGATGAAGCGGACAGGATGTTGTCCGACTCCGACAAGGTTGAAGTGACTTCATACCATCCGCTGCCGTCATTCTGCCAGAGCAGCAGGTCGCTCTCCGTGTGATCGCCCAGGTTTTCCGCGTCGTACCGGAACTGGATGTCCAGGTTACCAGTGCCCTGGGCGGCGGCGAGTCCGGAGAATTCCCAGACGGCCGTGACCAGGTCGAACTCGGATGAGAAGTCCAATACGGATTCAGTCGTGCGGTCGGTGCTCAGCAGCGAGCCGGTGACGTTACCGGCCGTCGCGTCAGAGAACGTCAGACGGGCGCTGTTGACCAGGTCGATGGTCGTGTCACCGTCGGCTTCACCCCAGTTCACCGAGGAAGCGCCGTCTGTAACCGCCAGGGGTGTCAGGGAGAGCTTGCCCTGGTTCTCGGCGTACCAGCCATTGGATTCGGCCGTGCCGTTTTCGATGTAATTGTCCACACCGTTCACGACGCCGGTCAGGTCCAGGGTCCGGTCCGTGCCGAAGCCATTGGCAATGACCTGGCCGTTGTTGACGATCATGCCGTCGTAGTCTGCGAGTGTACTGTCACCAGCAGCGGTCGTCACCGTACCCCAACCTTGCAGCGTGCCTGCAGACGCACTGCTGTTGCGGATCAGAAGCGATGTGGATGCAGAAGCATTCCCCCCGGAGTAGTTTATGTTTCCGCCGCTGGTTGCATCACCTAGGGTGACTGTACCGGTGCCGCTTCCGGTGTTCAATTCGTTGTCGTAGCTTCCACCACCGATCATGAAAATATTGTTGCTGACAGTATTCGACACGGTCGCGGAGCTGCCGCCGGTCAAGTTCAGCGTGCCGGTGCCCACATTGTTGCCGACCCGCCAGGTGCCTGCCTTGATGGTGCCGTCCTCGATATTCATGGTTCCGGAACCTTCTGCACTGTACCGGCCCAGAAACAGGTATCCTACATCTGGCGTCGCGGCGTTGGCGCCGGTTTGTGTGAATGTGCCGGTGCCGCCGTTTGTGCCTACGTTGAGGCTACGCCCATTCAGATCAAACACGGCATTGTTTACAGTCAGACTGCCTGGACCGGTGTCCCCGACATAGGTGTTGTATAGGTTGGCGTCCTGGGTGACCTGGACAGGCAGGTTGTTATCTACGTTGATATAGGCTGTATCCCCACTGCCGGGGATGCTGTTGTCGCTTGTATCTACGTTGTCCCAGTTAGTCGCAGTGTGCCAGTCGCTGTCAGTCGCGCCGGTCCAGTTGATGGTGTCGGCCTGGGCGAGGGTTGTCGTGAAGATTGCCGCGAACAAGAACGCCAGTGCTGTTGTGATCTGTTTTTTCATGATGGTTGCTTCTCCTTTGTTTGTGTTTGTAGAGAATTGCGAAATTCGCATTTTCGCAATTCCTGTTCTTGGTTCTTCGTT
>CAZSBQ010000286.1:0-4311 GCA_964604795.1 uncultured Victivallales bacterium
CTGATTACCGATTACTGATTACCGATTACCGATTACTGATCACCGATCACTGCTCACCGGCCTCCTGGTTTACTCTCGGTTGACGGCGTCGAAGCGACAGACCTCGAAACATCGCCCGCATTTGATGCAGCGCGTCTGGTCGATCTCGTGGGGTTTGCGTCGCTCGCCGTGGATACATTGAACGGGACATTTCTTAGCGCACAGCGTGCATCCGACGCACTTCTCGGGATCGATTTCGTAATGGATCAGCGCCGAGCATTTCTTTGCTGGGCAGGTTCGTTCCTTGACGTGCGCGTCGTACTCGTGGCGGAAATGGCGAAGGGTGCTCAAGACGGGGTTCGGCGCGGCGCGCCCCAACCCGCAGAGCGAGGACTTGTGGACCAGTTTGGCCAGGCGCTCCAGGTTGGCCACGTCCTCGGGCGCACCTTGTCCGCCGGTGATCCGCTCGAGGATTTCGAGCATTCGGCGCGTGCCCTCCCGGCAGGGAGTGCATTTGCCGCAGGACTCGTCCTGCGTGAACTGCAGGAAGAACTTGGCCACGTCGACCATGCAATCCTCTTCATCGAGCACGATCATTCCGCCGCTTCCCATGATGGAGCCAAGCTGCTGAAGGCTGTCGAAGTCGATGTCCGTGTCCAGCATGGATTCCGGGATGCAGCCGCCGGCGGGTCCTCCCGTTTGCACGGCTTTGACGGGTTTCCCGCTACTGGTGCCGCCGCCGATGCCTTCCACGACATCGCGAAGGGAGGTACCCATCGGCACCTCGACCAAGCCGGTCTGAGCGACTTTCCCGGCCAGCGCAAAGACCTTGGTCCCGCCGCTGCGCCCGGTTCCGATCCGTCGAAACCATTCCGGGCCGTACAGCAGAATTGCCGGCACGTTGGCCAGCGTCTCCACGTTGTTGATCGCGGTGGGATACCCCCACAGTCCAAGTTCAGATGGATAAGGAGGTCGGACGCGGGGCTGTCCGCGCCTGCCTTCGATCGAGTGGATCAGGGCCGTTTCCTCCCCACACACAAACGCCCCGGCGCCCAGGCGGATCTCGATGTCGAAAGTGAAATCCGTCCCCATGATTCGCTCTCCCAGCAGTCCGTGTTCGCGGGCGTTCTCGATGGCGTTCTCCAGTCGCCGAATGGCGAGCGGGTATTCCGCGCGGATGTAGACGTAGCCTTCCGAGGCGCCGATGGCGAAGCCGCCGATGAGCATTCCCTCGATGACGCTGAACGGATCGGATTCGAGCATATCCCGGTCCATGAACGCCCCGGGATCCCCTTCGTCGGCGTTGCAGATCAGGATGCGTCGCTGTTCCTCGGCCGCCGCCGTGAACTGCCATTTCTTGCCGGTGGGGAACCCTCCGCCGCCACGGCCCCGCAGGTTGGAATGCAGCACGGAACTGATGACCGAATTCGGATCGTTCTCCTCAAGCACTTGGGAAAGCGCTCGAAAGCCATCGAAATGGACGTATTCCTCGAGGCGTTCCGGGTCGATGACACCGGCGTTTCGCAACGCAACGCGGCTCTGGCGATTGAGAAAAGCGACATCGCCATACCGATCGAAGAAGCGCTGACTGATCGGCGCCCGGTCAACCACCAAGTCCTCGGCCACTTCGTCCGCGGCGAACTGGTGACGGACCAGTTCGGCCATCTCGTCTTCCGTGGACACGCGGTACATCACGTTGGCGGGCATGACGAGCACGTGCACCGCTCGTCCGCTCTGCTCCACACTGCAAAGTCCAAAGCAGTTGGCAGCGGCGACGACCACTCCGCCGGGATCGACATCCTGCTTTCGCAGCTGCTTCCGCAAGACCTCCTGGGGGTCCCAATCCAGGTTGCAACCGCATCGCTCACCACTGCAGAGCAAAACTTGGTATTGGGTCGAGACCGCCGTACCGGCAAGCATCATTTCCTGGATCGGTTCGCCACCCTGGATGTGCGAGGTGAATATCCTGTGGACCGCCTCCCGGTCGACGGCCTGGTACTTGACGGGCATCTCCCCCGGAACAAACACCCCAACAACCGGCTCGCAGCCGCAGTTGCCGGTGCACCCAGTCCGCCGAAGGTCGACGTCGTCGCGCCCGGACGCCTCGATGTGTTTGCGGAACTCGTCGGCCACGTCCCGTGCCCCTGCGGCATTCTCGCATGTTGCGGACCCCACCTGAACCCGGACGTGGCTCTCCGGGTGCTGTTGCTCATAGCGATTTTCGCAGTCGGAGACAAGACGCTCGAACGCGTCGCTTAGGGACGTTGGCATAATAATCTGCTCCTGGGAGACGGGGGAGGTGTCAGGTGTCAGGGTCACGTCTCACGTTTCAGGTGTCAGTACTACAGGCATCCCTGCCTGTAGAGCACGTATCGTTTTGTTTCGAACAGGCAGAGATGCCTGTTTAACTTTGCCCTGCCGCAGAGTCTCACCCTGGGGTGTCCGGGGCACCCGAAATGTCCCCCCTGAAGGGGGAACTGCAAGCGGTCTCACCCTGGAATGTCCGGATTGGGCCGGAGAGTCGAACTTCAACCTTAATGCATATGCTCGCCGTGGCCTTTCTTCTCGCCGAAGTAGGCTTTCTCGAACTTGTCGAGTGCTTCGCGCAAATTCTTCACCTGCTGCAAGTCGGTGGTCTGTTTGCATTTCATGGCGGAGACGAGCATCTGGTGGAGCAGAGTGAGTTGTTCCACATACTCTTCATAGCCGTCTTCGCCTTCTTCCACCGGCTTGATTCGCTGATTCATGAAATACTGCTGGACAATTTCCTGCACCTTGTTGGCGTGTAGTTCCTTGTTGTTGACCCACCGGACCAGCTGGTTGAAGTTCTTGTCGTCCTTCGCCTCTCCCAGTTCCACAACGCTGGTCATTGACTTTTCGAGGGTTTGGAAATGCTCTCTGAGCTGTTCCACGCGCATGCGGTCTCCGTAGATGCCGCAGGGGATTTCGCAATGCGCCCGCGCGACCGACCCGCCTGCAAAAGCGAGGACGGCGATGATGGACGCCAGGGCGAAGGGTTTCGTGATGGTGCTTTGGACTCGATGCATGGCTCTGTCTCCTGTCTGTGTGGTGTTGGTGTTTTGTCTGTGTCCTGTTTCGGCGTATCCAGCTTCAGTCCCAATCCGGCGCCCATTCGGGATCGATGATCCGCTCTCCCCGGTCCAGTGCGTGGATTTGCCTCATCTCGTCGTCCGACAGCTCGAAATCGAACACGTCCAAGTTTGCTCGGATGTGCTCGGGGTTACGGGACTTGGGCACGGCGCCGACACCGGGTTGCCGGAGCAGCCAGCGCAAGGCAACCTGCGCGGCACTCTTCCCGTGCCGGCGACCGATTTCCTGCAGCAGGGGGTTTTCCGGCACGCCGCCTTTTGCCAGCGGACAATAGGCCAAAAGCGGCACCGCTTTCGAGCGGCAGAATTTCAGCAACGTGGACTGGGAAAGAAAGGGATGATATTCGACTTGGTTGCAGGTAATCGCGCCCGGGGAAGCCTTCAAGGCCGACTTCAGCCAGCGAACCGGAAAATTGCTCACACCCACATGACGCGTCTTGCCGTCTTCACGAAGCTCGTGCATGGCGCCGAGTGTCTCATCGAGGGGCACCTCAGTCGTTGGCCAGTGAATGAGCACCAGGTCGACGTAGTCCGTTGCCAGCTCTTGCAGGCTGTTCTCCAACTGCCGTTTCACCGACGCTGCGTCCAGCGCGTCCATGAATATCTTCGTGGTGAGGAAGATATTGTCGCGTGCGACGCTGCTGTCCGCGATTCCACGCCCCACGTCGGCCTCGTTTTGATACATCCGAGCGGTGTCGACGTGTCGGTAGCCGGCGTTCAGGGCTTCGGTCACGCTGTTGCGGGCAGTCTCGCCTTTAAGCTGCCAGGTGCCGAACCCCAGCGCGGGAAATTCGCCATCCTGAGCGCACACCGTCGGCATCGTGTCATTTGCCATTGTCTTGTTTTCCTTTTTTTCGCTCATTGCACGGTCAGGGGAAGCGTGCTTCCGGCGTGCCGTGAAGGTTGCACCATTCGAAGGCCTACGATACGGGGATATTGCGGCCAACGTGCAGACACCATATACCGCCTGCGATGGAGTCGGCATAAGGGAAACACCGATTATGGGCATGGAAATCCCTGATTTCCTGCAGTGATGCCGCGTTCCGTGGCGGTCGCGCCGGCAAGAGATGGGTGTTTTTCGTGCCGAGGCGGGGCACAAGTTTGCGGTTTTTCCGCCGTACGAATAAGGAAATGCCCGAGGGTTTGCATCTCTTGCTGGTAGTACGCTGGGGGGTATTGGCACAGGCGCTATGTCCACAGAATTTGGTTGGATCCGGTCAGT
>CAZSBQ010000287.1:0-4284 GCA_964604795.1 uncultured Victivallales bacterium
GTTTGAACTCAAAGCTATGCCCACATCCTTGCTGAACACCCTCGGGCTAGGCGTGCTGGTCCAAGAGGTGTTGGATGATGGCTTCGACGTCGATGCCTTCGCCGGTGGCGTTGTAGCTGGGCAGAATTCGGTGACGCAGGACGGGAGCGGCCGTTTCCCGGACATCCTCGATGGCTGCGGCGGTTTCGCCGCGCAGGAAGGCGGATGCCTTTGCCGCGAGGGTCAGCGCCTGCGAGGCCCGCGGTCCGGCCCCCCACTCGACGTATTTGCGCACGTACTCATCGCTCAGGTCCGAGGACGGACGGGAGGCGTTTGTGATCCGCAGAATGGCGGTCAGCACGTGGTCCGGCACGGGAATTTCGAGGATGGCGGCCTGCATGCGGGCTACGCTTTGGGCGTCGAGCACGCTGTTGGCCCGGGCCATCGGGCCGCTGGTGGTTTGCAGGACGATGTCGCGCTCCTGATCGAAGCCGGGGTAGTCGATGACGATATTGAAGAAGAACCGGTCCAGCTGGGCTTCGGGCAGCGGGTAGGTTCCCTCGTGCTCGATTGGATTTTGGGTGGCGAAGACAAGGAACGGAGTGGGCAGCGGGCGGCTCTGGCCGGCGACCGTTACCTGCTTCTCCTGCATGGCTTCGAGCAAGGCCGACTGCGTTTTTGGGGGAGTGCGGTTGATCTCGTCGGCAAGCAGAAGGTTGGCGAAGACAGGCCCCGGGGTGAACTCCATCCTGCGCGCCCCGTCGGGACTCTGCTGGAGTAGTTCGCTGCCGAGAATGTCCGCCGGCATGAGATCGGGGGTGAATTGGATGCGGTGAAACGACAGCCCCAGAGTGCGCGCCAATGTGCTGACAAGCAGCGTCTTGGCCAAGCCGGGCACGCCGACCATCAGACAGTGCCCGTTGCACAGAACCCCCATCAGAAGCTCCTCGATCACTCGCCTCTGGTCGACGATCACCCGCGCGATCTCGGTGCGCAGCGCCTCCAAGTCGGCCTGTACCTGATCCCATTGCTGCAGTTGCTGCTCGTCCACGTCATTTCTCCTCGTTTCGGGTGTCTTTTTCCGGGACCTGACCGGAGAATGTGACCGTAACGGGATCAAGGGGCGGATCGTTGTCCGCTTCCAGGGCCTTGTCCACCTGATCCCAGAATCGATCCTGCTGGGAGGAAAAGTGATGCGTCGGCATTGATTTGAGGCGCGCGTCGAGGTCCTTCGGCGCCTCGGTGTCGTCCGCCTTCTCATTTGTGGGAACCGCCCACATTGCGTGGGCCCCGGTGGACTGGCCCATCCGCATCATTCCGGAGACGAGAGGCTGTTCGTGCATGCCGTGGCCGCCAAATGGACTGGGTTGAGTCCCGATCACTGCGCGTGTTCCAAGCAGGGAACTATGCAGCGCGATGGTGATGGCCGTGCCCTGCTTTGCTTGCTTGCGGGTCGCCTCCAGCATCTCTTCCAGCATTTTCCGCTTGAGACTGCGCCCCTGGTACTTCTTGATAGCGGCGCTGAACTCAGGCTTGCCCGATGTAGTCTGCCGAACAACGCGGGACAGGGTGATCATTCGCTTCCGCACGGATTCGTGCTCCTCGGTTTCGAGTTCTTCGAGGAGGGCGAGGTACTCTGCGGGCGGCAACGTCTCCAGCAGGCTCGGTACGCCGTCGTCCTCGGTGGTTTTGATCGAGTCGAGGATTTCGCTTCGCCGTTTGTCGGACACCGATTCGGGATTTGGGTAGGGGGGTAGTTCGTCGATTTCGCCGGCGAGGAATCGCCGCGCGAAGTCCTCCATCCATTCCGCCCCGTTTCGGGGGAGCCGGGCCATTAAGCGTCCCTGCGCACCCATCATAGCCTTTTGCCACGTCGATTGTTCCTGAGTCAGTGTTAAGATAACCATTGCGGACATTGATGAACCGCCCCAGGGCATCATGCTGCTTGCCGAGGGGGTGTCCTGCTCCTCAAAGAGGGCTCGCCAGGTGTCCGCGTTGTCCCGGATGGCCTTTATCGCTTTTTCGGTGTCCCATATGTCGTCGTTTTGTGGCATGGCAAAGGACGCGCTGTGCCTGTTTCCGCCTTGATTGGGGCCCTTTCCCGCGAGAAGGGTTTCCCAGGTCACAAGTTCGCTTGATTGATTGGTGGAGTGTTGCATCCGTTGAGCATGTTGCCCGGCTGTGGGCAGTATATGCATGAAGGAGAAAAGCATTTGCTTTTCGCTATCGTCGCGCTTGCCCTGAACGGCCATCTCCAGGAGAAAGTTCATGGCGTCGATTCGCTGGTCCATCGTGTCCATGGCTGTGACGGCAGTCCGGATGTCGTTATGGTGTTCCCATCGCTGCTGCATGGGCTTTTCCATCGAGTCTTTGACGAGCGACTTGAAGTCGCGCGGTCCTTCGGAGTCCTCTTTGATTCCGGCATACCGGCGCGCGGTTTCCAGTTGTCGTTTCCAATGCTGCCGCATCCCTCCCTCCGCTTCCGGGAGGGATCCCTCGAAGCGCTTCAGGAAGTCCGCGCCGTCTTTGCCCCGAAAGCGAAGGTATTGGGTGAGCAAGTTCATCTGCTGGTACTTTTGTGCATTCATGACGGCCTGCTCAATGCGCTGGAAATCCTCTTCCTCGCCGTTGACGGCCAGGAATCGGAGGCCTGCGGCGGCGGTGCCGCTGTTCGGATCGGCCTCGCCGAGCCAGTGGCGGGCGAGTTCCTTCGGCGTGAACTTCAACAGCCGTTCCATTTCGTCGCGGAAGAAATCCGCCGAGACATTGTCACCGTTGTTGGACACCGCATCGCGGGGCATCAGCGCCGAAAGCACCGTCCTGGCAACGTGGGAGCGGGACTGCGGTTGCGGCAGTGCGCTGGCGGCCGCCTCGCGCATCTTGGCCTGGTAGGCGGCCATCATTTGCTGCGGATCGCCGTTGCCTCCCATCGGCATCATATTTCTCATTGCGTTCTGCACAGCGTTCCGGTCCACTGCAATTTGGGGTGTGAGCGCCGGATCGTCCAGCCATTGGAGAAGAATGCGGACCGCGTCCTCGCGCAACGCCAGAAAACGGATGATAGCCGAGTCCTTCGGGTGGCTGTGCAATTGTTGCGGGGGCAAAAGGAGCCAGCCCGCCAGCGAGTGTGCCGGGTTCTGCGGCAGGGATGCTGCCAGAAATTCGGCTGCGATGTCTCGCTGTTCCGCCGAGAAGGTTTCCTCGGGGAGAGCGGCGGATTCTCCGCCGTGTTCGCGGAGTTTTTCCAACAGCTTTGAGGCCGTCTTCGAGGCGGCCCAGGCCTCGCCCCGCTCCTCGATCAGCGTCGCCAGGTCCTTCCGAAACGCGTCCCAGTCCTGGTCCTGCCGGAATTGCAGTAGAATTTCCAGATATTTGCCGGTTGCGACTTGGCTGACAGCACCCGTGAGAAGGGCTTTTCGGTCGCTCGTCAGTTGGAAGGCCAGGTGCGCGAGTTCATTGGCTTCCTCCGTTTTCCCGTTGGAGTGCAGGGCGGCCGCAAAAAGCAGAGCGGAGGGAGCAAGTTGGGCGGAGGTGCCGCCACTCATCCGATGGTCCTGATTGAGGAATTGTTCCAGTTGCTGCTTGATGCGCGAGATTGCTTGTTGAAGAGCGTGTTTGCCGCGAAAGTGCTGCATCTGGGTTGCAAGTGCCTCCTCCGTCATACCGTATTTCAATTCGACGGGGGGGATGTCTACCTCCACCACGTGTGTCGGATGGAATACCCGCATGGCCCCGTTTTCGCCTTCCTCAAGAACGAAGGCGCCGATACCGCTGAGTCCGCCCATTCCCATCGATCCCATTCTTATCACACGCTCCAGCCAAACCAGCGGGACCTCTTCTTGATCTTTCCGGAAATGGAATACCTGTGTCGTGACGAAATCAGCCTCGGAAAGGTCCGGCAGCGCCATGTTTGCCAGCCGCTTCAGCCCTCCCGAGTAATCCGGCGTCTCCTCCTCCTGGCCGAAACACAACGACACGCTCAGAATCCCAACACAACACACCAAGACACCCGTTGCACGCTTTAACATGACAAGTACACTCCCTACCAGATTTTTTGTTTATAACGAATGCTTCCGAACCATGCCCGAAAATCGTAGCATAACGCCATGCCTCGGCAATGCAAATGACCGGAGTGCCGAGGCAGGGCAATTCCTTTCTGAGGGATGGCTGCGTGATTCCGCGCCCCCGATGGAGAGTGCGAACTCCGTCGAGCCGGGGTTGCCGACACAGGAATCTCGGGTGTCCCGTCGAAGGTGCCCACCTCCCGAATGCCCCGAAACTTAAGGCATTTTCCTGATCTGGCCG
>CAZSBQ010000288.1:0-4263 GCA_964604795.1 uncultured Victivallales bacterium
GAAAATTGTATTATTCCGCAACACACAGGATCTCAATCTCTTGCTCCACCGACGCCTGTCTGCGTGCGACGCACAGGCAGGCAAGGTCGGCGGGGGCAGGGAACCCCTTTCCGGACAAGGTCTAGCGTGAACATTATTCTGTGGACATAGGGTGGGTGTTCGCTCCGAGATGGACGCGGCGGGACCGTTCAATCGCCCTTTACGCGGGTGGCGAGCGGCTTGCGGCAACCGGATTTGGGGCGAGTTGGCCGTCGCGAGGCGCTGCGGACGCTTCGCGGGCGCAGTGGTCCCGGCAGGCGCCGGTCGGGGCTGTGATGTCGCTGGGATTTCAGGCCAGTTTGCAGGGCTTGGCGGGCTTCCTTTGGAGCTGTCCGGCATATACCAACAATCATAGGGATCTCCGGCGGCAGCATGTTGCGGATTTCGCGGGCCATGCGGTCAACGGTAACGCGGCAGGCGGGGTTGTCCGTTCGCAAGCGTCCCCATTGCTCATTCAACGGAAAATTGCGTGTTGCAGGTACTCATCCGCTACGGCAATATCCGAGCATGAATCACAGCCGTTATGTCATATTCTCGGGCGAAAGGCGCAGCAACCGGGTTTGCCCCGGAGCTAGATGGACGCCAAATTCTTTTGTCGACTCCGCGCTGAACGCATTGCTGATCGCGTCAATCACGTCCCCAGCCGCTGGCAGGTTAATACGGTGTGCGCCACCCCACGCATCTGTAATCGCCAGCCACCGACCATCTGTGGTAACGATGTTTCCCGGTTCTGCGTAGAGATGGCAGTCGGATTCTCTCGCGATGTTGGCCAGCAGTCGCGCCGGGATCCAGAAGGTGCCGACAAACACCGAGGTGAACCCATTCTCCTGCCGACGGGCAATGGCGATGGCGCCGTCTTTGAAGCGGGCGACGACGTCGTTGCCGGGCTGCGAATCGCGGACGCTGAAGCGCGGCGCGACCCGGCGGGTGCCGACGTGCTTTTCCTGCAGCGGAATCCGCGAAGCCGGTCCGCCGACCATGATCTGCGTATCAGTGTCTTCGGGAAAGGTGTCGCGCGCGACACCGTCGAGCAGAGATGACGTGCATGAGTTCGTGAAAACTCGAATCGGCGACGGCTCGGAGGCGACATCGAATTCGAAGCCGGTCAGCGCGGTCATACCGTCGGTTCCCACTCGGCCATCGAGGATGTACCCGGGAGCATAGAACCAGACCACGGTAGCGCCGCTGTTTTCGAAGCGCCGCCGCAGAGCGATGAGTTGATCCGAGTTCAGGCAGAAGGTATTGAGCATGATGGTGAGGCGCGGGACGGGCTGGTGGGACTCGTGGGGCAGGAATTCGCCGAGAAGCCGCCAGGCGGGTGTCGTTCCGATGCGATTAAGCTGGCTGCGCAGGTCGCAGAGCAGCGGACGCCCCAGGAGCCAGCCAGCGTCGTAGGCCATGTGCAGGTGTGCCTCTTCATCGACGACTACCGCCACATCCGAGGCAAATGGCCGCGGATTGCGCGCATTCTCGAGCGCGAGTTCGCGAATACGACCGAGGGTGTCGGCGATGCGGTCGTCGTTCAGCCAGCCGCAGCCCCCCATGTCCATGAACCACATGAAGCTGTTGTGAACCAGGGCCTGTACGAAGGCCTGCGTGTGCACCCACTCGGTCTCGTCGGGAGTGGCGCAGCGGCCAAAGCCGGAATCCGGCGACGAGATGTGGGTGCGCACGTCGATTTCATCGCCCCAGCCCGTGCCGCCGGCGATCACCGAATCGATCGGTCCCATCCAGCCAACGGCGCCGCCGGGGGCTCGGTCGCTGTAGGATTTGGGCGCAGCAACGTAGTCGATGTCTGGGTCGTCCAGAACTTTTTGCAATGCGCAGTGGCCAATGGGACCGCAGCCATAGCCATGCCAGTTGCCTGACATCTCCATCAGGTAGCCATAGAAGACCATGGTGATCTTGCGCTGTTCGCAGGCTTCCTTGATGGTGTGACAGACGTCGTGGATAGCGTCGTAGACAACCTCGTTGCCGTAACGGGTGAAGTCGATGAGCCACTGTTCCTGGTCCGGATCACGGAAGAGCCCGGCGGTGGATGCCCAGCGTTCCTCGGCTGTCGGCAGGCGGACGTCGGCAAAATCGGTCAGCGCAGCATTCCAGGCCCGATTGAGCTCCGGGATGCTGCCGTAGCGATCCTCCAGCCAGGCCCGCCAGCCACCAAGGAAAACCGGCTCGAAGCAAGGCAGCTCGCCATCCCTGTTCCACCAGTACATGAAATAGCTTTCCCCTGTAACGTGCGGGAAATAGCCCAGGATATGGTCACCCCAGGTGCCTTCCAGCCAGTTGACAAAAGCGGCGAGCTTGGGAAGCATCTCTCTCCGCCACAGTTGCGACGCCGATGAAATCCCGCCGTGGCTGCCGTCGCCCCAGACCATGCGCTGGTCCGGATGCCGCTCCGCCCACCACGCCGGCTCAGTCCCGAACCGCGGCAGGAGCAGCGCTTCGGGATCGGCTTCCAGCAGGCGCTCCATGAAGGAATTGATCTGATCACGCTGGGCGGTCTCCGCTTCTTCATCGGGTCCCCAGACCAGTTCCAGGTTGTGCGAGTGCAGATGAATGTCGCGCCGGGAAAGACGCCGGACGGTGTCAAAAAAAACGTCGCCGCTGCCGTAGAACATGACAGGTGAAATCGGTTCGCCGTCGACGTGCAGCACCGGGACGTGGTTTATGGATTGCAAGGCTGTGTGTAACATAATCATGGCCTTCATTGTCAGTGAGCACAACACCCACTATGTCGTTTCTGACGTTCACGTCGCCGGGTTGCCGGTCCCGGACGACGCCCCGTTTCTCGAAGTTGCAGTCGCCGCCAATCTCCCGCTCGTGACGGGGAATATCGATCACTTTCCATCCGCCGCCTGCCCATCGGTTTCCGTCCAGACCCCGGCGCAGTTCATGGAATCTTGGCAGGAAAGACGCACGCCTGAGGCATAACCGATAGTTTCACGGCTCGGCTTTGTTGCGTGCCCAGACGTTGAAGTTGTAGCCGGCCCAGTACGGGTAGCCGTTTGACAGATGGTCGTTGCCGCCGAGCACCCCGTCGGCTTCCACTTCTGCACGCGAGATCCAGCGCGCGGAGCCGTCGTAGAAGCAGGCATTGCTTCCCTCACCCAAGCCATCTCTGCCGGTGTGGGAATTTCCCGTATGCGGATCAGCGGGTTGGGTGCCCTGTTTGCAGCTCAGAAGCAGCGGTGAATAATTGCCGCGCCCGAACACTTGGGAGGGCATGTCGGCGGGGCGGTTCCAGTTGTCGGCCACCTTGTCGATGCGCGCAAGTCCCGGCCAGGAATAGGCATGATTGTCTATTGACTGAGGTATACCCCTGGCAGCCGGATAAGCATACGTCCCCACAATCGACAAATTGAAGTGGTGCGCGAATCCGGATGTCACGATCCACTGCCCGGCACCAAAATTATTGTCGCCGTCGGTCATCTCCTCCCAGATCGCGGGATTTTGGTCAAGATACGCATCACTGTCAGGGCGTTCCCAGCCGGGACAATAAAAGATGCTTGGAGAATCCACGTATCCCTTGGCGACCAGGGTTCCCCAGGCAGTGGTGCAGTTGGAACTTGGGGTCGCATTGCTGCCGCCCATATAAATGTGTACGTTGGTATTATAAAACCAGTTTTGCGAGGCGTGCATCTCGCGGTTTCCGAGGTCCCAGTCGTAGATCGGGGCAGGAAAATCCCCGTCGTAGTCGCCCGTGAACATGATGGCCGTGACACCAAGCTGGCGCTGGGTGCTGAGGCACGAGATCCGCACCGCTCTGTCCCGCGCCCGGCCCAATGCCGGCAGCAGCAGCGCCGCCAAAACGGCGATGATGGCGATAACGACCAACAGCTCGATCAATGTAAACATTGCCCGAGCTTGCCTGCGCCTGGATAGCTTCGGCTGACACCCACGAAGCTTGGGGAACGTGAATTTTCTTTGCCGTATCATGGGGTTCGACCATTTCCTCTCGTGATGCCGATTTGTGCAATACGCCCGTTCGAAACGGACACCGGAACCGGCAATCCAATCCAGGTTTGGCGTGTGCACATAACGGTTGCCTGCACAGCTCATCATCGAAGCAGACTGTTGATCGGTGATGGGGAAAAGCAAGTTCGGACGTTCCGGCATCATACTCTTTTCTTTACACTTCGCGTCAGACGTGACGTCTCGTCCTGCGCAGCAGGAGACCGCAACCGGCCAGCGCCAACAGCATGGCCGAGGCAGGCTCCGGGA
>CAZSBQ010000289.1:0-4221 GCA_964604795.1 uncultured Victivallales bacterium
GCAGTACTACAGGCATCCCTGCCTGTAGCAGATACCATAGGCAGTACTACAGGCAGGGATGCCTGTAGCGAGACCCTGTCCAGAAAGGGTGTGGCCATAAATTTTAGTTCAAACGCCCCCGCCGACCTTGTGTCGGTGGAGCGCAGATTCTCTGCTTGTTAGACGCGACAAGCCCACTTTTCCCACTCCCCGGCGGACCGCCGGGGAGTGGGAGAAGTGGATTGTTTCCGCAACGTACTGTATATCAATCTCTTGCTCCACCGACGCAAGGTCGGCGGGGGCAGCAAACCCCTTTCCGGACAGGGTCTAGCGAATGCTTCGACTCGAACAGGCAGGGAATCGGGGTAGTTCAATATCATTTCGCCCATGAGACAAGCTCCATTTAGATATGTGGTGGGACACCGATCACCGATCACTGCTCCTCGCCCCCTGTTCCGGGCAGTGTTCGTCGGGTTCGATGTGGACGATGACGTCCTGGACGTTGGGGCCTTCGGTGCGCAGGACTTCGCTGACGCGGTGAGCGATTTCGTGTCCCTCGCGCACGGGGATGCCGCCGTCCACGCGCACGTGGATGTCGACGGCCCAGCCGTCGCCCAGGGTGCGGGTGCGCAGCGCATGCATGCAGTTGACCCCGTCAACGCTGCCGACCAGTTTGCGGATCGCGTCTTTGGTGCGTTCGTCGGCCGCCCGGTCGATGAGCGCATTGAGGGCGGAGAATGCGATCCGGCCGGCGGAGCCGAACAGGATGACGGCGACGACGACTGCGCCGACTGCGTCGATGAACTGCCATTGCGGAACGAAAATGGCGGCAGCGGCGGCAGCGGCCGCAGGCAGAGAACTCAAGGCGTCGGAGCGATGATGCCAGGCGTTGGCGATCATGGCGCTGGAGTTCAATTGCATGCCGCGATGGCGGGTCCAGCGGTAGAGCCCTTCCTTTACGAACAGCGACAGCAGTGCCGCTGCCAGAGCGACCGGCGAGACTGCGGAGACGTTTTGCGCGGCGATGGAGTGCAGGGAGTCGAACAGGATGCCGCCCGCGGTGGCGAACAGCAGCAGGCCGATTCCCAGGGACACCACAGTTTCGATGCGAGCATGGCCGTACTGGTGTTCCTCGTCCGCAGGCGCGGTCCACATGGAAAGGCCGACGAGGATCGCACCGTCGCTGACCAGGTCGCCGAGACTGTGGAAACTGTCGGCGAGCACCGCTCGGCTGCCGCCCCAGTAGCCGGCCGCGAACTTGACCAGGAACAGCAGGAAGTTGCCCGCCATTCCCACCAGGGTGACGCGGCGGATGCTCTGACTTCTTGCGCTGGGGGAGTGGCTCATTGCATATGCGCGGACTCCGCTGCAGACCTGCTGCGGAGTCCGCAATGGGGGTGGTCCGGGGTGTTCAGTGAATTTCGAGGGTTTTCTCTGCGGTGGTCAGTTTTTCGATCCCGTCGGAGGTCACGGCGATGACGTCCTCCAGACGAACACCACCCCAGGCGGGCTGATAGATGCCGGGCTCGATGGTGATCACGTGGCCTGTTTTGAGCGTCCCGTCAGTGTCGCTCACGCGCGGGTCTTCATGGACTTCGAGTCCGAGTCCGTGGCCAGTGCCGTGGATGAATCCGTAGGGGGGGGAACATGTGGCGTCGGTGTCGAATCCGGCGCTTTTGATGGCGTCCGCGGCGGCGCGATGGACGTCGCGGACGGGCACTTCGGGTCCGGCAGCGGCAATGGCGTCGGTTTGGGCTTGATAAACTGCGCGGAAGGCGGCGCGGACGGGCTCGGGTGCGGTTCCCTTCACGACGGTTCGGGTCAGGTCGCCGTGATAGCCGGTGCGGTTCAGGCGCGGGAAGATGTCGATGACGATGGGGTTCCCCGCCCGAAGCGGCCCCGTCCCGGTGAGGTGGGGATCGGCCCCCTGCACGCCGCAGGCGGTGATCGTGTGGCTGGCGGTGCCGCCCAGGCGGGCGATTTGCGCGTTGATTTCGCCTTGGAGGACTTCGGCGGTGAGGGCGGCGGTGCCGCCCGCGGGCCAGGTCAGGCAGCTGTCGGCGCGGATTTCGGATTGCTCAAGGATGGTCAGTGCGCGCTGCAGACCGGCTTCGGCCAGTTGGACGGCGTCACGTATGGCCTCGATTTCGGAGCGGTTTTTGGTGGCGCGCTGCGGGAAAAAGGGGGTGTCTACGGACACCTCCAGGCTCGGGGAACGGAGCGCGTCGGCCAGGTGGAGGGGGAAGTCTTTGGGGACGCGGCAGCGGGAACAGCCGCTTTGGGCAAGCAGCTTCGGCAGCAGGCGAGTGAGTGGATGGTTGGAGGACGGATCCAGCCCGCATCGTTGAGCGGCCTCACGCCGGGACAGCACCTTGACCGCCGCAGGCGCCGTCGCCCGGACACGGTTAACTTCCATGGCCGAAACAACGATGAGGGTTTCGGTGCTTGTCCGCATCCATACAAACGGATCGGGGACCATGACGCCGGCGGCGTACAACATGTCGGCGCAGTGCTCGCTGTCGCCGACAATCAGCCGGCAGACGCCGGATTCAGGAGACGGGGACGATATCACGGGGACTCCTTTTCGCCGATTTCGGAACGGATGCGCTCGACCAATTCGCGGAAATCGGGCGATCCGTATTTCAGCAACCTCGATCCGCGGGCGATCTTTCCCAGACTCACGCCCAGGTCGCGGGCGATCTCCCGCTGGGTCCAGCCCTCCTCCAGCCGGCAGAGCAGGCGCCAGCGGTGGTCGATTTCGTCCAGTTCCTGCGGCGTCAGCAACCCGTCCAGCAACATGCGAATCTCTTCCGGGCTGCGTGCCGCCTGGAAAATTTGAGTCAGAAGATTCAATACATTGTTCTGCATGGGCGCCTATTCCTTTATGGGAGGGCTCGGAACCAAGACAGGCGAATGTAACCGTCCGAGCACCATTCGGCAAATGCCCGGTTCGAGCCGCAAGGCGAGTCTCCGCCCATTCGACTTTCTGCTCACGAATGCAGTATTTTTTTTTGGGGGAGGGCTCTGGTTCTGTTTTTTTTCGGATGGGAGGGTATGGTATTGGCCGCAATTGGTTTTCTCCTCTCTTTCCGAGGATGGGGTTGTGCGCAGCCCGCGCGCCTGTCTGCGCGGAGCATTGGCGCAGGGGTGCGGAGGGCAGTCCGCACGGTTTAGGGGAATTTTTCGACACGGTTGACACAAGCAAGCAAGGAGTTTGCAATGGATGCGTTGGCATGGTTTGGGACCCGGACGTGGGAAGACCCGCAGAATACGAGTATGGGGCGTTTGGCCCCCCGCAGTCCGCTGTTTCCGCTGCAGGCCGAAAAGGGACTGCCGGACCTGGACCGACGCAAGTCGCCATGGTTTATGGATTTGAACGGGGAATGGCAGTTTCTCTATTTCGAGCGCCCGGAGGATGTCCCCTCGGAGGTCGTCGGCTGCGAGGTGGCGACGGAGCAGTGGAGCGGCATAGAGGTTCCGGGCAACTGGACGGTCCAAGGCTGGGACCGTCCGCACTACACCAATGTTGGGATGCCGTTCCCGCAACGCTATCCGCACGTTCCCGCAGAGAATCCGACGGGCGTGTACCGACGCGAATTCACCCTGCCGGACTCCTGGGGAAAGCGTCGGACGATTCTGCATTTCGGCGGGGCGGAAAGTGTGCTGCACGTGTTCGTCAACGGTCATCCCGTCGGGATGAGCAAGGACAGCCGGCTGGCGGCGGAGTTCGATGTGACCGACCGGGTGCGGCCGGGAGCAAACACTGTGACGGCAGTGGTTGTGCGCTGGTCGGACGGGAGCTACCTCGAGGACCAGGATCACTGGTGGATGGCAGGCCTGCACCGCGAAGTGTGCGCGTACTCGGTGCCCGAGGTGCACATCGCCGACGTCTTCGCGCGCGGCGATTTGGATGAAACTTGCACGCAGGGGTTTTTGCGGATCCATGTCACAATGGATTTTCCCGGACGGGTGCCGCCGGGCTGGACGGTGCGCGTCCAGCTGTTCAAACCCAGCGGCGGCGCTGTGTTTTCCTCGGCGCTCAAGGCGGACGTGGCGGCGGATCCGGACGAGCCTCCGCACTACCGTCTGCGCGGGACGGACGTGCGGATCGAAGAGGAAATCAAGCACCCGAAGCTGTGGTCGGCGGAGACGCCGGAGCTGTACACGCTGTCGGTGCAGCTGCGCAGTCCCGACGGCGATTGCGTGCATGCGGTCGCCACCCGGATCGGCTTCCGGCGCATT
>CAZSBQ010000290.1:0-4195 GCA_964604795.1 uncultured Victivallales bacterium
GCCGACACTGGAACCCCGGGTGTCCCCCGAAGGCGAGGGGGTCTCCGGTGCAGGCGACCTGCCACGCCATTCGACAAACGGCGGGGCTCGACGGAGTCTCGCCCTCTCAGCGCGCTCTGACAATTCTGGACAGGGTACTAGCGTGCGGGGGCGAAGGCGTCGTGGAGGTGTTGGATGTATCGGTCGGCGTCGCGGGTCACGGCCACGCGATGGGGACCGTTTTCCTCGGGTTCGAAATAGGTGAAGCCGTTGATTTTGTCGTCCGGAAACACGTTGCCGTCCTTCAGGCTGTGGTCGATCAGCTTGATTCCGATCCGCCCCCGCTCGTAGGTGCAGAAGGAGGGATCGAAGATGCAGGCGGCGGTGAAGGGATCGTGGAGGCCGGTGCCGGGAGACTTTTTCGCTTTGATCCAGGCGCCGCAGCAGTCGCGGATCGGTTTCAGCGTCTCGCCGGCGAAGATGTCTTCGAGCTGCCGGGCATCGAGCGTCAGTTCGCCCGTCACGTTCAATCCGAAGACGGTATGCTCGGGCAGGTGGCGGGTGAAGACCGCGTGGGACGAGGCGGGATCGAGCATGGTATTGCATTCGGTTTGCGGGGATTCCAGGTCGTTGGGGAACAGCCCGCACATGCTGTAGGTGGCTTTCAGCATTCCCAGGCATTCCGGATCGCTGAGCGCCAGAAGGGCGATGTTGCTGAGCGGACCGACGCTCAACAGCACGACTTCGCCGGGATTGTCGCGGATCACCGAGCGCATGAGCTGCACGGCGTCCGCAGGTGTGGTCGGACGCGCCTGCGGCGGCTCGTCGAGGATGACGGATTGGTTTACTTGGTGTCCGTTCCAGTAGGGATTCGAGAGCATGGGAGCGTCGAAGCCCGCTGCCACCGAAATGTCCGGGGACCCCAAGTGCGTGCAGAGCTTGCGGGTAATGTCCGCGCGAATCGCCGCATCCGGCCCCAGAGTGGTTACTCCGAGCAATTCGCAGTCGGAGCGCACCAGCAGGTACGCCAGGCAGATGGCGTCATCGGAGTCGGTGCCGATATCCGTGTCGAGAAGAATCTTCATGGTTCGTCACTCCTTTCAGTTGTGGGCATTACGTGAAAAATTAGTTTGCCGCAGCTTCCGGCGGATCAGTATTGCGGGTTCTCGGAAAAGGGTCTTTTGGGCTCGTTGGGGCTGGCCGCATTGATATCGCAGAACACGGTGTCCTTGGCCGGGGGGACGTGTCCTTTGAGAATGGGATCCTCGGTGTGTTCCTGCCATTTGCGGAGCCGGTTTCGCATGTCCTTGAGGATGCCGCGGTGCGCGGAGTCCTTCACCAGGTTTCGGGATTCGTTGGGATCTAGGATGAGGTCGAAGAGCATTTCGTGTTCCGGTTCGGGCCAGCCGGCATTCATCCAGACTTTTTTGCTGAGGCTGTCGTCGATGTTGGGCAGCACCGGCTTTTCGCGCTCGTCGAAGCGGCGGATGTACTTCCATCTTTTGGTGCGGACCATGCGCTCGGGCTGATATGCGGCGTGGTAGTTGATTTCGGCGTGGATTTCCTCGCGGATTTCGGCTGTTTCGTCCTTGGCCAGGGGCATCATGCTGACCCCCTCGAGCCGCTCGGGCGGGGCGATGCCGGTCAGGTCGCAAATTGTTGGAAAGATGTCGAGGTGGCTGACCAGGGAATCGCAGACGCGTCCGCCGGTGAAGTCTCCGGGGCCGCGCATGATCAGCATCACGCCCGTTCCCGAATCGGTCAGCGTGCACTTCATGCGCGGGAACGCAATACCGTGGTCGGTGGTGCAGATGACGAGCGTGTTCTCCCAAAGCCCGTTTCGCTTGAGCGCGTCGAAGACGTGCCCCATCTGCTGGTCCAGCAAGCGCACGTGAGCGGCGTAGCGTGCAAAGTCCTCACGGGTGTCCGGCGTGTCGGGCAGCGGCTCGGGCGGCATGGTGTAGCGGGCGTCGTCCTGCGGATGCTCCTCCGGGAACTCGCGATGGGTTTCGCCGAATCCCACGGACAGGAAAAACGGTTGATTGGGGGCAGTGTCGAGCCAGTCTGCGGCGGCGATGTGGGGGGCCGGCCCATCGAGGTTCAGCCAGGAATCGTAGCCGATTTCGGGTGTGTTGTTGTGGTCGGCAATGTGTTGAATGCCCGACAGGACGCTGGTGTAGCCGTGTTCGCGCAGGGTGTGCAGGACATGGTCGTGGTAGTCGTTGAGCGTCCACCCGAGATGGGCCAGTCCGAACATGCCGTTTTGGTGTGGGTACTGACCGGTGAGCAGGGCGGCTCGGCTTGGCGAGCAGGTCGGGTTGGCGCAGTGGCACTGTCGAAACAGAACCCCCTGTTCGGCGAGTTGCTGCATGTGCGGGGTATCCAGCCGGTATCCGAAGGGCTGGATGTAGCGTCCGGTGTCATGAGAATGGATGTAGAGAATATTGGGTTTTGGCATGGAACAGGTGTGAATTTGGGATTGAGGGTAGTAGGGGATCGAGTATCGGGCGACGCGGGATCAATCGCGAGGGGCCTTGCGCAAATCCAGGCAGACGAGATTGTGCTGGTCGCGGAGCAGCAGACGTCCGTCGGCCACGGCCATGGGCGCCCACACTTGGCTGCCCTTCAAAACATTGATGGTGCCCAGTTCGCGGTATTCTTCGGGGTTGGGTTCAAACAGGTGCAGTTTTCCGCCATTGCCGTCAAGTCCCAGGGCAAGGTCACCGACTCGGAGCAGAGAACCTCGCTCGAAGTTGGGGCTTTTGCCGGTTTTCCAGAGCACGTTCCCTTCGAGATCGAGGCAGGCGACTCCGTTGCGGCGGCTGTTTTCGTTGCTGTTGACATAGATATGGTTGCCGATGGCGAGGGGCACGTGTATTTGGGCGCCGATTTCCTGGTTGCGGAAGATTTCCTCGACGGAGAATCCACCGTTTTCATCCTTCCGAACGCGAATCAGGGCCGATCCGGCGTTGTATCCGCCGGTCACGAACACGTAGCCGTTGCCCAGCGGCAACGGCGCAGTGATGGGAATGCTGCATGACCACCCCTTGTACTCCCAGAGAACCTCGCCGCTGGTCGCGTCCAGTCCCGCCAGACGTTTTTTCCCGCCCAGGATGAGAACTTGGTCCACCCCTCCTTCGGTCATGAGCATCGGCGAAACGTACTGCATTCCGCCGAGTGGCTTGCTTTTCCAGGCGGTCTCGCCGGTTTCGCGGTCGAAGGCCACAACGCCGGCTTGAGATCCCAGCGGTGCGACGATGACCGTGTCCTGGTACAGCAGTGGATTCTGCGCCACCGCCCAATTGGGACGCTTGGCGCCGAAATCCTTCAGCAGGTGGGACTTCCAGACCGGCTTGTGCGTTTTACGGTCGATGCAGTGAAAGTGCCCCAACGGACCGACCACATACACATGCTGTTCGTCCACGGCCGGAGTTGTTCTGCTGCCTTCGTAGCCGTAGCGTCCCGGAGCATCGTACTCGAAGCTCCACAGCTCCTCGCCGCTTTCCAGGGACAGGCAGCGCAGGCGGTCCTTCTCGTTGTCAATGCGGTCCATCAGGAATACCTCGCCGCCATGGACGGCGGGCCCGGTGAAGCCCCGCTCCACATCCACCCGCCAAAGAACCTCCGGCGGCTGGTTCCCCCAGTCCAGATTGATCCCTTCGTCGGAGACGACCGGCCTGCGCTCAGGTCCCAGGAACTGCGGCCAGTCATCCGCCAAAGCGCTCGCGACCGACACCGTCAACGCGGCTACGAAACTCGGGGCAAACAAACCGAATATTCTCATTGTGATCTCCGGGCTGTGCTGATACTCATGGCCGTCGCATAATCCTCGGAAATTGCGATGACGTACCGTAAACGTTAAAAGTGATTTGGCCAAGCAGACAAAAAGACGGGCTGACAAGCGCTCTTTGTTGCCGCAGTCGACAGGAGACAGCCCTCCGGACGCCGCCCCCCTGGGGGGCCATCGAAAAAGAATGGCGGCAACTGACAGGGCACTTCTTTTCTAACGTGTAAAATGTTTTTCTGCAACAGATTGTGTCGGCATGCAAAACTCGCGCGGGACGCGCTGGAGGGCGAGACTCCGTCGACCACCGCCGTTTGTCGAATGGCGGCGCGGGCCGCCTGCACCGGCAAACGCATCGTCATCGGGAGGCCGACACGGGGCGCGGAGGCCGCGCCCTCTACTGGGTAGGGGCCGGCGCCTCGACGGCCCGCG
>CAZSBQ010000291.1:0-4189 GCA_964604795.1 uncultured Victivallales bacterium
CCTTGGCTGAGTCACTCGCCGAAGCGGCAAGGCAAGCCGAAATGCCAAGGGTTGCAAGTATCCCTGTGCCAGAGGAGGCCATGGCATGCACATAGGCATTGATCTGGATTTCACCATCACCGAGCTGCCGGAGTTCTTCAGCATCCTGACCCGCGCTCTTCGCGACACCGGCCACAAGGTCTACATCGTATCCTTTCGCGACAAGGACGGCCTGGAAGCCTCCGCCAGGGAGGCTCGGGAGCATGGGGTTTCCTTTGACGGCATCTTCCATCCAGAGGACAATGAGGGCCTGTCCACATTCTAGGCCCGCATGGCCAGCGAACTTGCTATTGATATCTTCATCGACGACATGCCAGAGGCGTTCCTGGAGATGCCGGGTGAAGTGAAACGGCTGTGGCTGTGCGACGCCGCGATATACAACATGCGAACGTTGATCACATCCGTCGGGTTAGGCGTGTGAACACGAGGGCCGTAAGATTAAGTTCTGGAACCTTCACTGAAAGGAACGCGCAATGACAAGTGTGCTTGGAATAGACCCAGCGTGGACATTAGGAGAGCCCTCAGGCGTATGCCTCTTAGACCAGCACATGAATGGCTGGCGAGTAGTAGGTATGGCACCCAGTTACGAGCAGTTCATCGGGCTAGCTGCCGATCGGTCGATGAACTGGTCAGAGAGGCCAAAGGGCTCAAGGCCAGAGCCTCACCGCCTCCTGTCCGCCGCTCGCGCGCTCCTTGGAGGGAGCCGAGAACCAAGCCTCGTCGTTGCTGACATCCCGCTTTCAAGACAGCCCATCGATGGGCGTCGGCTTTCGGACAATCTGGTATCTGCGGAATTTGGCGGGATGGGATGTGCAGCTCATAGCCCTAACGGGAACAGGCCCGGCCCGATCTCCGAAGCTATCCGCGATGGTTTCGCCCGTGAGGGCTTCATCCTACATATGCAAGGACCGTACAAGGATGGGGATCGATTTCTCCTAGAGACATATCCTCACCCAGCGCTTGTTGCGCTCATGGAGGCAAACTATCGCATCCCATACAAGGTGTCGAAGTCACTTCGCTACTGGCCAGACCTTGACGCGACAGAGAGGCGTCGCAAACTGGCCTGCCAACTCAGGGCCATCGTAACGCGTCTTCAGGAGAAGGCGATTCTCGCTGATATCACAATACCAGATAACAGTGGGCCACTGAATGCTTTGAAGCGATACGAGGATGTAGTGGATGCTCTTGTCTGCGCATGGATCGGCACCTTGTTTGTTGATGGAGCAATCTACCCTCGAGGTGACGAAGATAGCGCCATCTGGCTTCCGTAGAGGCGTCTCAGTGGAGTGCCGCTCGAATACTACTGTTGGATGTGCACCTTCTAGAGGTCTAACTTGGGACATTCAGAGGTAATCTCGGCAACTTTCGGGAACACGGTGTCTTTGCGTCACTCTCAAGTCGCTTCCGTTCACAAACATAGACAGCGGGAGCTAGCAAGTGTTCTTCACAGCACGGCAGAATGTTCTATCGGAGATGAGTCCATGGAAGAGTTTCAGTCTGGCGAGTCGCAGCAGGGAGTTCTCTCGCCTCTTCACTTGGGATCCTACCCTTGCTCAAGAGCAGCTTATACCGGCCTC
The DNA here is from genome assembly GCA_964604795.1 of uncultured Victivallales bacterium. Taxonomy (GTDB): domain Bacteria; phylum Verrucomicrobiota; class Lentisphaeria; order Oligosphaerales; family CAZSBQ01; genus CAZSBQ01. Next base: position 1,617 of record CAZSBQ010000291.1, read on the forward strand.
TACGAGCATATGCCCCGAGACGTCTTCATCCCTCCTTCGAAGCGTATCCGGATACCGGACAGCGTCCAGACCGAGATAGGCGTCTATCGTCTCCTGCCCAGCGCACCCGATTTCGAGTACGGCGGCTGGCTGACACCCAAGTGCATCTTCTACTCAAAGGGCGAAGCGATTGAGGCCTATGGCGTCAAGAATCACGCCCAAACCACATTCCATTCGCACCCGACTGCCAGCGAGGGCGCGGACATTCCCTCCAACCGGGACCTCCGCAATCTGTTGGCTTGGCCCCAGATCCGTCAGGTCATCGTCGGCGACAGGTATATCCTGGTCCTTGATAAGACGGCCCAGACACTACCGGTCATCGAGAACCTTATAGCGTGGGAATGTCAGAACCTGCTTCCGACGATGAAGCAGCTGGCCGCCGCGGGGGGGGATTTCCTCAGCCGCTATTGCGACATGGCAATCCACACGTTGATCGGCGACAGAGACCGAGCTATGGACCTGGATGATGCAGACCGGTGGCCGACGGTGGTGCGTAAGAACCTCAAACTGCGAGTCAGGCGATTCAGGAGGTGACGCCTCCTGGCAGTCTCCCCCATACGGATCCGACAGCCTTCATTGAACTGAGGGTCACGACATGATCGAATTCAGCTGTCCGCATTGCGGCGAGGCGATGGAGGTCCCGCAAAGCCTCGCAGGAGCAGCAGAACAGTGTCCAGCCTGCGGCGTGTCGGTGTTCGTTCCCAAGGGCTACCCGGAAGCCACAGTGCTCCGCAGAACCCAGCCGGGGTTCCTCCTCATCGGATGCCCGGATTGCGGCCTGGAGATCGGGGTTGCCGAAGCAGTTCTCGGCAGGTCTGTCGTATGCGAGCAATGCGGCACCGTCTACCGACTGCCTGCGTCTGAGCCTTACAGAGCAGCGGCGCAAGATAACGTGGAGGTCGCCACTTCGGCCAATCAGGATAGGCAACCTGAGTCCACGGCCGATGCCGCTCCAGTGGCGGTTCCCGTCATGCCAAGGCTGGTGGCCAAGCGGGGGCTGGTGTCTGTGGAGGACGAGTTCAAAAACACCATAAAGGTGCTTGGACAGTGCAAACCGCCGACTAAGGTGTTTGAACGCGAGATCAAAGACCCGCTTTGGTCCTGGATGCTGGGCTGGGCATACGACCGGGACAAAGGGCCGCCCCGGTCGGCCATGCTCTGCGTCATCACGCACCACTGCACCAAACTGGCCATGATCGAAGCTAGGAACCTGTGTTTTCTGGTCGACGGAACGCGTGAGGTGGTCCCCCTTGACAGCATCAAGAATCAGGCAGGGAATTCCGAGTGGATCATGCAGCAGATCAACCTGAACATTCCCAATGACCTTGCTGCGCGACTCGCATCAGCGGAAACCGTTCGCGGCCAGGTCGATGCCGTGGAGTTCCGGCTGGCGCAGCAGAACCAGTGCCTCATCGGAGACCTTCTGGCAACGATGGGAAGACTCCCCAAGGGTTGTCGCTACCCATTCAAGAGCGATACTTCGGTGCCGGAGAAGGAACGCCGCAACTGGGTGGAGTTCATACGCAAAGCGGTCAATGAGGGAGGGTCGGAACAGTGAGCGACTCAGTGTTCATGGGAGCGATCCAGGCCGGTCTTGTGGGTGCAGGCATTGGCTTCGTGAAGGGCATGGCGGACCGGATGGATGTTGTCGCAGCCGGTACCGTGGCGATCTGGAACCGCCTCGGTGACTTGGAGGACGGTATCCACGGCCTCCACCAGGAAGCGCGAAGGCAGGCGGATGCAGCAGAAGCGACAGCCGGTGCCGCGGTTGAGGCAAACCTGCGAGCAGCGAGTGAGGCCCGGCAGTCAGACATCTCGGACACGACTCGTGCCTACCATGCGTTCTGCCAGAAGGCAGTTGCTGTTGGCATGGCGACCCAGGTCCAATGCAGGCTGTTCCAGGAGTTGGGAGCTGACGGCACTACGCTCATCGGGTTGATCGAAGGCCTGGCTCACGAACCATCCGGACTGAGTGCCGAAGGGCAGCATCGTGCGCGTCAGGCGGTCATGGACGATATCGGCCCGGCCGTGGAGTCTGCCTGGCTGTCTTTCTCTGCCTCTCTGGAAGACCTCATCGGGCCACCCATCGTTCCAGAGCTTCCTGCTGCGCCCGGTCCAAGGGAGGTGGACAGTGTTGCGATCGGCCTGCTGAAAGCACGCGAAGACTACAACAAGGTGCGCATCGGAGCCCTTCAGAAGATCGCGGTGCGGCGCGGTGGTCTTCTCTGGCTCGCCGAAGAGCTGTTCACGAGAGCGAGAAAGCTGGCAGGAATGCTTTCCGAGAGATGCCAGTACCTATGGCCCTACGAAGGTCGCGTTCTGCTTCTCCACCACCTGCTGCGCCAGGATTGGGTGGGCAGTCTCATGCGCGAGGACGAGGGGAGTTGGCCGGATGGCAGTCCTGAACCGAGTACGGCAGAGATCGGTGAGCTCTTGACGGCCGATGTGGCCGACGAACTCACGGGTCGCATTCTGTGGGTCACTGCACAAGCGGGGGCCTGTTCGCCGGCAGACCTGTACCACATGTCCATCGC
>CAZSBQ010000292.1:0-4187 GCA_964604795.1 uncultured Victivallales bacterium
ACCTGGAGCCCAAGAAAACGCCATAAATGGCACAAAATAAACCCGCCGTTCGCACGGGTCAGCGGTTGGAATGTCATCGTGTTCATGGGGCCTTCTTTGTTGTCGAAAAATTGTCTTTGCAAACCCAGGCTCAGAGCAGTCGGGCGGAACGTCTCCGGAGTCTATGTCCACAGAATTTGGTTGGATTGCTTACGTACTGCGGCCACCTGCCTGTCGCGATGCGACGCAGACAGGTCCTGGGTGCAGAGAACTTCACAACAGGCAGGGATGCCCGTTGATACTAAAGCCATTGCTAACTCAACTGACCGGATCCAACCAAATTCTGTGGACGTAGGGCTGAACGTCTCCGGAGTTGCCGCGGCATTGGACACAAACCGTAGCCGCCGACATTCATTGTTCAAGCCTGAATCCGACATCAAACGGCACGAAAACGCCGACCAATTTGTTGTGAATTGCCCGAGTGCGCCAACTTTTCAAGCTCGGCGCACCTACTCCGACAGGCGGCTGGCATACGGTTTGCAATCCGGTGCGTTGCGCCTTAAGGTTCATCAGTGTTTGCTTTGTCGCCTTGGCGTGCGTTGTGGCGTGCCGTTTTGCCGAGCCTGCGGATTCCGGCAGATGACTCGGGCTGTCGTGAATGATTCACTTCCTGACGAAGGATGGAGACAATGAACTTCGGAGAACGCATGGTGAGACGCACGACCCGTCGGTGGGGTTTGGTGGGGGTTGCATTGTTGTGGGCGGGACTTGCTCAAGCGCAGGGGGATGGCGCGGCCAGGGCGGTGGTGCATGCGGGATGCGAGGTGGATTATCCGCCGTTCTGCATCGTTGGCGAGGACGGGCGCGCGGATGGGTTCTCCGTGGAACTGATGCGGGCGGCTCTGGGCAAAATGGGGCGGGATGTGACCTTTAGCACCGGTCCGTGGAGCGAGGTGCGCGGCTGGCTGGAGCAGGAGGAGATTGATGCCCTGCCGTTGGTCGGGCGCACGCCGGAGCGGGAGTCGCTGTTCGACTTCACAGTCCCCTATTTGACCATGCACGGCGCCATTGTGGTGCGCGGGGATGCCGCCGACATTGAACGCCTGGCGGACCTGAGCGGGCGCCGCGTGGGTGTGATGAAAGGGGACAATGCCGATGAGTTTCTGCGACGGGAGAAACGCGATTTTGAGATTCTGGCGCTGCCCACCTTCAGCGACGCGTTTCATGCGCTTTCCGACGGTCGCTGCGACGCCGTGGTGGTTCAACGGCTCGTGGCGGTTCGGCTGCTTGAGAAAACTGGGCTGACGAATCTGCGGATTGTCGAGCGTCCGGTCAGCGATTTCGAGCAGAAGTTCTGCTTTGCAGTGACCGAGGGCGACAGCAAGATGCTGTCGGTCCTGAACGAGGGCTTGGCGCTGGCCATGGCCGACGGCACGCACCGGCAGCTGCACGCCAAATGGTTCGCCCACCTGCAAATGCCCAGGGATCGTCCCGTCATCGTCGGCGGCGACCGCAATTACCCGCCGTTCGAGTTTTTGGATGAACGGGGCCGGCCCGCGGGCTTCAACGTCGAGCTGATGCGTGCGGTCGCCGAGGCGGCGGGGATCGACATCCGGATTCGCCTGGGCGTGTGGGCGGAGCGGCGCGCCGCGCTTAAGGAGGGGCGGATCGACGCGCTGCAGGGGATGTTCTACTCGCAGAAGCGGGATGGCGAATTCGATTTTTCGCAGCCCTTCATCGCCAGTCACTATGTCGGTGTCGTCCGCAAGGGCGATTTGCCGCCCCAACGTCCGGAGCAGCTCCAGGGGGTGCGCCTGCTTGTGGAGTCCGGCGACATCGCGCACGATTTTCTGCAGGAGAACGGTCTCTTGGACCATGCGGTCATTGTTCCCGATCAGGAGCAGGCGCTGCACGGTCTGGTGGCCGGCGAGGGCAACTGCGCGCTGGTTGCTCGAAGCACGGCCCTGTACTGGATTGAGCGGGAAGGCATGGATGACTTGGTGGTTGGAGTCGAGCCTTTGCTGTCGGCGCGCTACGGCTTTGCCGTGTCTCACGGGCGCGAGGCGTTGCTCGCCAAGCTGAGCGAGGGGTTGCGCATGGTCCGCAACACCGACGAGTATCAGCGCATCTACAACAAATGGCTGGGCTCGTATCGGGAACCGGAAATCGCATTGCGGAACGTGCTCAAGTATCTCGCCTGGGGCGGCCTGCCTTTGTTGGGGGTTGCCGGGTTGGCGTTGCTGTGGTCCTGGGGGCTGCGCCGGCAGGTTGCGCAACGCACGGCGGAGCTGCGGGCGAGTTCGGAGTTTCAGCGGGCGATGATCGCCTGCTCGCCGGTGGCGCTGTACTGCATTGACTCGGCGGGAACGGTGATCGCCTGGAACGCGTCGGCCGAACGGGTTTTCGGCTGGAGCGCGGCGGAGGTCATGGGCAAGCCGCTGCCGATCGTACCCGAAGACAAGCAGGAGGAATTCGCGGCGCTGCGGCGCGAAATATCGGAGACCGGCGCGTTTGCGGGTAAAGAGCTGGTCCGCAGGAGAAAGGACGGAACCCGTTTTCCCGTCAGTTTGTCCGCCGCACCCGTGTACGACGCGCAGGGCGGTGTGGTCGGAGTCATGGGCGCGGCTCTGGACATCAGCGAACAGAGGCGGGCCGACCGACAGATCGAATGGCTGGCCCGCTTCCCCGCCGAGAATCCGAACCCAGTGCTGCGCATCTCCGCCACCGGCGAGATTGTCTACACCAATGACGCCGCCACCGCCGTGCTCGATGCCGTTGCGGACTCCGCAGGCGAACGGTTGCGCCCGGAATGGCGCGCAAAGTGCGAGGCGGTCCTGTCCAGCCGACGCTCGGAAACGGTGCAGGTTAATGTGGACCAACAAACGTTTTTGGCTGAAATCACTCCGGTTCCCGAGCACGGATACGTGAATATCTACGCGCGCGACATCACCCAGGTTCAGAAGCTTGAAGCCCAGCTGCGCCAAAGCCAGAAAATGGAGGCTGTCGGCACCCTGGCGGGGGGCGTGGCGCACGACTTCAACAACCTGCTCATGGGCATCATGGGCTACGTCGAGCTGTGCCGCGAGAATATTCCCGAAGACCATGTCATCCGCCAATGGCTCAATGAAATCGCGTCGGACGCCGAGCGCTCCGCCAATCTCACCCGTCAGCTGCTGGCCTTCGCGCGCAAGCAGACCATCGCCCCCAAGGTGCTCTCGGTCAACGACGAAGTCTCGAACATGCTCAAAATGCTGCGTCGGCTGATCGGCGAGGACATCCACCTGGTGTGGGCGCCGAATCCGGACGCCGGCAACGTCAAAATGGATCCCACCCAGATCGACCAAGTCCTGGCCAATCTCTGCGTCAACGCCCGCGACGCCATCGACGGCGTCGGCAAGGTGACCATTGAAACCGCGACGGTCACGTTCGACGAAAACTACGCCTCCACCCACGAAGGATTCAAAACCGGCGATTTCATCATGCTGGCGGTCAGCGACGACGGCTGCGGCATGACGCACGAAATGCTCGAGCACGCGTTCGAACCGTTTTTCACCACCAAGGTTGAGGGCCAGGGAACCGGCCTGGGCCTGGCCACGGTCTACGGCATCGTCAAGCAGAACGGGGGGTTCGTCAATATCTACAGCGAACCCGGCGAGGGAACCACCGTGCGCATCTACCTGCCCCCGTGCGACCAGCCGACGACCGCGAGCACCGAGCGCGAAGCCCCGGACGAGGATGTCGGCGGCAGCGAGACCATTCTGCTGGTCGAGGACGAGAAGTCGATCCGCATGACCATGCCCAAATACCTGCGCAAACTCGGCTACGAGGTGCTGGTAGCGGGCAATCCCGAGGAGGCGTTGCGGGCGGTGGCCGATTTCGGCAACCCCATCCAGCTGCTGATCACCGACGTGGTCATGCCCGGCATGAACGGACGCGAACTCGCCACTCGGCTCACCGCTCAAAATTCGGAGTTGAAGGTGCTCTACATGTCCGGGTACACCGCCAACGTCATCGCCCATCACGGCATCCTCGAACCCGGAGTGGCCTTCCTCTCCAAACCCATCACACGCGACCAGATCGCCCGCAAAGTGCGCGAGCTGATCGGAGCGGATTGAGGGAGGAAGGACGCAACCCCGTTGGGGTTGGCGTGAGGGGGGGGGCGTGGGTCCCAGGGTAGCCGCCGGGGCGGCAACCCTGGGCTGTGGGAC
>CAZSBQ010000293.1:0-4163 GCA_964604795.1 uncultured Victivallales bacterium
CCGGTGGGCGCGTTCGGACGCGCCAGGAAAAGCAGGGATGCACCTTCCGCCCGAGCGGCCAGATCGCGGGGTTCGCGATACTCCTGGTCGAGGGGTACCCGAATGGTTTCCGCGCCCTGGATTCCGGCCAGGACTGGGTAGAGCGAGTAGGTGGGATGGGGGCAGGCGAGGGTGCCGCCCTGGTCGACGTAGGTGCGCACGGCAATGGTGAGCAGGTCATCCGAGCCGTTGCCGCAGAGAATCCAGTCCGCGGGCACGCCGAAGGCTTCGGCCGCGGCCGCGCGCAGGTCGGCGGCCACCGGATCGGGATACAGACGCAGTTTTTGGGTTGCGAAATCCGCCAGGACGGCGGCGACGGCGGGAGAGGGCGGATACGGGTTTTCGTTGGTGTTCAGCTTGATGTAGCTGCGGTCCTTCGGCTGTTCGCCGGGGACGTAGCCGTCCAGGGCCGCGATGGTGTCTCGACAGTATTGCATGGTGGCTTTATCCGTCCGTCGGTTTTGCGGCGGATTTGACCGCCAGGTCTTGTCGCACTGCGCCGCTGTGTCCGTGTCCGTCCAGACCTTCCATGGCGGCGATTTCGCGCAGGGCCGGCAATTCGTTCATCAACGCGCTCTTTTGATAGTTGAGCACGCTCATTCGGCGGAAGAAGTCCTCGACGGTCAGGCCGCTGAAGTAGCGCGCCGTTCCCCCGGTCGGCAGCACGTGGCTGGGGCCGGCGACAAAGTCGCCCACCGGCTCGGGGGTGAAGGGGCCCAGAAAGATGGCGCCTGCCGCGTCGACTTTCTTGGCCAGCATGCCGGGACGGGCGGTGTGAATTTCCAGGTGCTCGGGCGCGTATTTTCCCGCCAGGTCCGCGGCGGCCTCCAGAGTCTCGACGCGGACCAGGTAGACTCCGTTGTCGAGGACGCGCCGGATGGCGTCCCGGCGCGAGCGGATTTCAGTTTGACGGACCAGCTCGGCTTCCACGCGGTCGATGAGATCGGCGGAGGGGGTGGCGAGAACTGCCTGCTCCTTGCCCGAGCCGTGTTCGGCCTGCGAAAGCATGTCCGCGGCCACGCAGACCGGATCGGCGCCGTCGTCGGCGATGATCATGATTTCGGAGGGACCGGCGACCAGGTCGAGGGCGACGCGCCCGTAGACCTGGCGTTTGGCCTCGGTGACGTAGGCGTTGCCCGGCCCAACGATTTTCTCGACCTTCGCAACGGTGTCGGTGCCGTAGGCCAAAGCGCCGATGGCGTAGACGCCGCCCAAGCGGTAAATCTCGGTTACTCCGGCCTGGTCGGCCGCGTAAAGCAGGCCGGGATGGACGGTGCCGTCGGCGGCGGGCGGGGTTACCATGACGATCTCGTCCACACCCGCGGTGGCGGCCAGTCCGGCGGTGTGGATGACGCTGGAGACCAGCGGCGCTGTGCCGCCGGGCACGTAGACGCCCACCCGGTTGAGCGGCGCGAAGCGCTCTCCCAGGATGACGCCCTTGCGCGGCGTGTAGGACCAGGGCTTGGGGATGCGTTGCTCGGAAAAGTCGCGGACCTGTCTGCAGGCGTCGCGGATGGCTTTGCGCTGCGCGGGCTTCAGTTGCCCGGAGGCCTTGCGGATGTCCGCAGTTTTGACGCGGAACTGACGGGGCTGCATCTCGGCTCGGTCGAAGACGCCGGCGTAGTAGGCCAGCGCGGCGTCGCCGCGGCGGCGCACCTCGGCGAGAATGCCGGCGACCTCGCGTTCGAGCTGCTCGTCGGTGCCGCCGCGCTCCAGCAGGCGTTCGATGGCTTCGCCGTAGGCGGTGTCCTGATAATCCAAGCGTTTCATGGCGGTCCCGTCGATTAGGATGTGGTTGGCGGCGCGTCTTTGATGGCGCGTTCGAAGTGGCCTTCACTGGTTTCCATGGCGCAGGCTGCGGTCACGGGGCGCTCGAGTTCGGCGAACACGCCTCCGCTCAGCATGTAGGAGCAGCATTCCTCGGCGTTCTGCATTGTGAACTCCTGGTCGCTGTATTTCGACCTTGGCGCGTTGTGCTCGTAGGTGGCCACGTAGTAGGCGGTTTTCGGTTTGAGTTCGAATTCGCGGACGAGGATGGCGTCGCGCCGGACGATGCCGAGCACGGCGTGTCGCTCGCGGGAGCGGACGACTGCGGCGATGCGCGGGGTGTTGTACATGTCCTTTTCGTAGTCCATGGTCAGCAGAGCGTCCGCCATGGCGTCGCGCACCGGGGTGCCGGCGATGATCTTTTCGGCGATGGGATCGGTGTGCGCGCCGTTGGTGGCCACGGCGCATCCGTTGACCAGGCGCAGGCAGTTGTAGGCGATATACGGGTTTTTGTAGATGTCGTTCTCGAAGCCCTCCTTGGGGATGATTGAGATGGCGCCGTCGTTGATCGCGGCCCGTCGGTTGGGAAACGAGCGGGACGAGACGCGGTACATGGCGGCGGTCCGGCCGTCTTCATTCATGCCGATGGCAACGATTCTTCCTACATACATGTGTGGTCTCCAAGTCTTGGCGTTGTTGGGTTTGCGCGCCGTTTCGGCGGCATTGTCTTCATGGTTTCAGGGTGATTTCAGGAGTGTTCCAGTCGAACCAGCGAATCGACCTCGGTGGGCAGGCCGGTGCGCAACGAGCGATTGGCCGCGATGCCGGTCAGGATGGACATGGCGCCGGCGCGATGGTCGGCGGCGTGCCCGAGGGGATCCTCGTCAACGCCGCGGAAGACATGGTTCAGCAGGCGGTCGTCACCGCCGCCGTGACCGCCCAGGTTGGTTTGCTCGACATCGATCACCTGGGTTTTGCCCCAGTGCGGCTGGAAGAGAATCTGCGGCACCATCGATTTCTTTTCCTGTTCGAGTTCGCGCATGCCCGGCATGTTGAAATCCTCGCTGTGCCCGCTGACGTAGGAGGTTTCGACCACATTGAACTCCAGGCGTCCCTTGGTGCCGTTGAACATCACGCGGTATCCTTCCCATGGGCAGTGGGCGTTGAGCGAGTAGGTCATGACGGCCTTGTTGGCGTAGCGCACGGTCACGGCCATGGTGTCCTCGATGGAGATGCCGTCGCCGAACACGCTCTGGTCGCGGAAGTAGCCGTCCTCGTGCTCGGCGTCGTAGTACAGCCCCTTGAGAACTTTGTCCTTGTCGCCGACCTTGAGAGCAAAGGGATCGGTCTCGGCGATGTCGGAGTTGCGGGCGCGGCTGTAGAAGTCGGTGATCCCGCGCTCTTCGGCGTTTTCGCGCCCGTAGAAGCGCAGGTCGCCAAGGGCGTAGACGGTTTGCGGACGGGTGTTGAGCCACCAGTTGACCAGGTCGAAGTGGTGGGTGGCCTTGTGGACCAGCAGCCCGCCGCTGTTGCGCTTGTCCCGATGCCAGCGGCGAAAGTAGTCGGCGCCGTGACTGGTGTCCAGAAGCCACTCGAAATGCACGCTGAGGATGTCGCCGACCGTGCCGTTGGCGATGACTTCCTTGACCTTGGTGTTGCGTGGAGCGTAGCGGTAGTTGAAGCAGACTCGGAGCGAGCGGCCGGTGCGCTCGATGGTGTCGAGGATTTGCCGGCACTTCTCCGCGTCCACGGTCATCGGTTTTTCCGTGATGGCGTCGCAGCCCAGCTCCATGGCGCGGCAGATGTACTTGTGATGAGTGCGGTCGATGGAGGTCACGATGACCGCGTCCGGCTTCTGCTCCGCGATCATCCGGTCGAATTCATCAGCCGGGTAGGTGGGCACCGGCGGGTGCTCCGCGGTCTCCGCAATCTGCTGGTTGTAGAAGTCCATGCGGGTCTGGTTGACGTCGCAGAAAGCCGCCAGCTTGGCCACATCCTTGAAGTCGCCGACAATGGCGTTCGTGTACATCCACGACCGCCCCCCCGTTCCGACCACGACATATTTCCTTCGCTGCATAACTCGCGCCTTTCGCTGGGGTTAAACAAAATCAGGGTTTTTCGCAAATCGGTACTATAACCCGGATTGTTCCGATTTGTGTCCGCTTGAGTGGATGCGTGGCAAATGATGTTCCCTTCCCGTTGCCGAATGGCGGCGCGGGCCCCCTGCACCGAAGAACATGTCGCCTTCGGGGGACACCGGCGGGCAGTGTCCGTCAGAACTCAGCACAGTAGCCTCAAGGGCTGCGCAAGTTGAACGACATAGTTTTGGATGAAATTATGTGCGTGGTTGCTCTCGG
>CAZSBQ010000294.1:0-4154 GCA_964604795.1 uncultured Victivallales bacterium
ATGTCGCCGCCGGCGAAGATGCCGGGGACGTTGGTTTTGCCGCTTTCATCGGCGAGGATGTTGCCCCACTTGTTGGTTCCCAGGGTGGGGGTGGTTTGCTTGATCAGCGGGTTGGAGTCGTTGCCGATGGCGACGATGGCGGTGTCCACGTCCATTTCGAACTCGCTGCCTTCGATGGCCACGGGGCGGCGGCGTCCGGAGTCGTCCGGTTCGCCGAGTTCATAGCGCAGGCACTCCATGGCGCGCAGGCGGTTGTTGCCGTCGTCGAGGAAGCGTTTGGCGTTGACTAGGACGTGGAACTGCACGCCCTCCTCCTTGGCGTGGGCGACCTCCTCGATGCGGGCGGGCATTTCCGCCTCGGTGCGCCGGTAGACGATGTGCACCTCCTCCGCGCCGAGGCGCAGGGCGGTGCGGGCGGCGTCCATGGCGACGTTGCCGCCGCCGAGCACGGCGACCCGCTTGGATTCGGCGATGGGTGTGTGCGCCTTGTCGCGCTCGTAGGCGCGCATGAGGTTGGCCCGCGTCAGGTACTCGTTGGCGGAAAAGACGCCGACCAGGTTCTCGCCCTCGATCAGCATGAACCGCGGCAGCCCGGCACCGGTGCCGATGAAGATGGCGTCGAAGCCGTCCTTCTCCAGCAGGTCGGTGAGTTTGCGGGTGCGCCCCACCACGAAGTTGGGCTGCAGCTCCACGCCCATGCCGCGCAGGGTGTCGATCTCCTCGTTGACAATGGCCTTGGGCAGACGGAATTCGGGGATGCCGTACATCATCACGCCGCCGAATTTGTGGAACGCCTCGAAGATGCTGACATCGTGCCCTTCGCGGCGCACGTCGGCGGCGCAGACCAGGCTGGCGGGGCCGCTGCCGATGACGGCCACTTTTTTGCCGGTTTTTGAGGCGACGGTAGGCGCTTTGACGTTTCCGTGCTCGCGCTCCCAGTCCGCGGCGAAGCGTTCGAGGCGTCCGATGGCGACGGCCTTGTCGCGGTCCTTGAGCGCCTTGCCGACGGTGCAGGGTTCCTGGCATTGCGTTTCCTGGGGGCATACGCGTCCGCAGACTGCGGGCAGCAGACTGTTTTGCTTGATGATCTGGGCGGCGCGGTCGAATTCGCCGTCGGCGATGGCTTTGACGAAGGCGGGAATGTCGATGGCGACGGGACAGCCTGCAATGCACGGGCCGTTTTTGCACTGCAGGCAGCGCATGGCTTCGAGGCGGGCCTGCTCGGGCGAGTATCCCAGGGCGACTTCAGTGGTGTTTTGGGAGCGCTCGTCGGGTTTCTGCACGGGCATTTCCTGGGGAGGAATGGCCATGCGCTCCTTGGGCTTGAGCGGTTCGGAGCGGTTCAGGATTTCGTCCAGTCGCTCCTTCGCCTCCTGGCGCAGTTGATCGGGAGTGGGGTGGCTCATGATGCTTTCCTCATGGTTGCGATGTCTGAAACGGTTAACTGTCCTTCCGGAGGCCGGTGTTATTCGTGATGCGCCTGCTTCTTCGCGGTTTCGAGTTTGCATTCCGACTCTTCGAGATGCTCGTCCAGGTCGGCCTGCTCATGCTCAGCGTAGGCGCCGAGGCGGGCGATCATTTCATCGAAGTCGACCTTGTGGCCGTCGAATTCGGGGCCGTCGACGCAGGTGAACTTGGTTTCGCCGCCGACGGTCACCCGGCAGCCGCCGCACATGCCTGTGCCGTCGATCATGATGGTGTTCAGCGACACCATGGTGTGAACGTCGTAGGGCCGGGTGGTTGCCGCGCAGAACTTCATCATCACCGGCGGCCCGATGGCCACGGCCAAATCGGGTTTCGGGCTGCGCTCGCAGATTTCCTTGAGCGGCTCGGTTACCAGGGCCTTGCGGCCGTAGCTGCCGTCGTCGGTGCAGACGATCAGCTCGTCGGACAGCGCCTTCATGCGGTCCTCGAGGATAATCAGGTCCTTGGTTCGCGCGCCCAGGATGGTGATGATCCGGTTGCCGGCATCCCTGAGCGCCTGCACGATCGGGTGCAGCGGGGCGACTCCGATGCCGCCGCCGACGCACACGCAGGTGCCGAAGTTGTCGATGTGCGTGGGAGTGCCCAGCGGACCGACAATGCCCTCGATTTCCTCGCCCGGCGCGAGTTCGGCCAGGTGCGTGGTGGTATGGCCCACGCGCTGGAAAATCAGCGTGATCGAACCTTCGTCCTTGTCGGCGTCGGCAATGGTCAGCGGGACGCGCTCGCCGTACTCGGTGTCCACCTGCACGATGACGAACTGGCCGGGTTGCCGCTCCTCGGCGATCAGCGGCGCGTGCACCCGGACCAGAAAGACGTCCGTGCTGAGTTTTTCCTTGTGCAGAATTTTCGCCATCGTCATTCTCCTTGTTCGCGTTTAATTTTCTACAGCCGTGCGGAAATGTACACTGTCGCGCGCCGGTCTCAACGCGTCCGGCCGGGGTTATGCGGTCAGTTGCCGCGCGGCCTCTTCCAGCTCCTGGCAGTGGACCATGCTCTCGAACTCGAACAGCGTGTTGAACGCCCGATTGGTGGTTTGAATGCCCGCCTCCTCAAGAGCGGCGGCGGGGTTGAGACCGCCGGCCACGATCATGCCGGTCCGACCGTCCGGAACCGGAAAGCCCAAAAGCGGTTGATTCGGTTTGCCGAGCGTTAGAATGCCGCCGAGACCGGCATCCTCCAACGCCCGGCGCAGTGCGAGGACATCCTCGAGCGCGGAACTGGGGAATTCGCGAAAGCTGGCGCCGATCCGCCCCTGATTGCGCATCAGCACGCCGCGGACGTCGGTCAGGCCGGCTTTTATGAAGACCTCCAGTGGGTCCAGCGAGCTGCCCTCGTAGTAGATGACGTCGGTGAAGCGTTCGGGGCGCTGGTTGCGCATCTCGAGCACGCCGCCGAACCGCGACACGGTCGGAATGCGATGGCTCAGAAAAACGCCGTTGACCGTGATGCTGCAGATCGTCCCCACGCCCACGTTGCCGGGAGGAACCGCAGTGTCCCCCACTCGCGATCCGGCAGGGAACAGGGCAACGTACTCGCCCATGCCCAGGCCGCCCGCCAATACCGGAACCATCTCACGCACCGCACGGCGAAGCTGGTTCGCGGGCACCACCGTCAAATTCAAAACCACCCGGCCCGAGCGCGCCGCCAGATCAAAGCTCATTTCCCAGCTCAGGGTGTCCACCCGCGCCGCCGTGAACCCCACCCGGTCCGAAATCAGACTGTCCTCGATCTCGGTCAGTCCGCGCGGGGTGATCGAACGCCCGCCGTTGCGCCCGCGGCGGGCGTGCTCGACCAGCCCCTCGTTCTCCATCTCGGTCAAATACATGCGGATCGTGCGCGCACTCGGATGGAAGCCGAACGCCTGCAGCTCCTCGGCCAGCTGCGCGCTGCCGACCGCACCATCCGCATCGCGGAGACTGCGCAGAATCGCCATCTTGATTTTTTCGTCAATGTGTGCCATGAGTGCGGGTACTTTAGCCGAAACAATCGCAATTTCAATGAATATAAATGGCAGATATGCCAAAAAGCAGTCCGGTCTCACCGCCGACGCAAGACAATCAAAACCACGCTTCATCGTCGACAACGTGCGTATTTCGCTGAGAAACCCTGCCTCCGATTGAATCTCCGCCAATATTGGCAATGGGCTGCCAAAGAGTGCTTGCACATTTGTCCAGACCGTTTATAGTGGCGGCAGGATGCCATTTACCGTGGCGTGCGCGGGCTGTATGGGACGCCCGCCGAATCGAACCGCCGCCCGCCGTACGGGCGCGAACCAGCAAGGAGAAATTCAATGGCGTATGTTAATGATGTGATGAAGAAGGTTCAGCAGCGGGACCCCAGCCAGCCGGAATTCCACCAGGCGGTGCACGAGGTGCTCGAGTCCCTCGCCCCGGTTGTCGAGCGCCACAAGGTGTACCAGGACAATCGTATTCTGGAGCGGATCGTCGAGCCTGAGCGCATGCTCATGTTTCGGGTCCCGTGGGTGGACGACAAGAGCAACGTGCAGGTCAACCGCGGCTACCGCGTCGAGTTCAACAGCGCCATCGGCCCCTACAAGGGCGGACTGCGCTTCCATCCCAGCGTGAACTTGAGCATCCTCAAGTTTCTCGGCTTCGAGCAAATCTTCAAGAACGCGCTGACCACGCTGCCCATGGGCGGCGGCAAGGGCG
>CAZSBQ010000295.1:0-4090 GCA_964604795.1 uncultured Victivallales bacterium
CCTGTGAGTGGGCAGCACGAACGGAAACGAGTTTGGATACAATGTCCCAGCCGCAGCAAGCACAGTCAAAGCCCCCGGCACCATCCTCGCCGTCGAATGCCGCAGTCGGGGACCGCCTGGTGGGGGAGGTATTGCGGATTGTCTTTGTCAGCGATGACGAGCAATATGCCGTGCTGCGCCTGCTCGACCAGGGCGGCCGCGAGCACACGCTGGTGGGCCCCTTGGGCGGCGTGGCTGCGGGACAGGACTTGGAGGCGTGGGGCAAGTGGGAAAAGCACGCCGATCACGGTCGGCAATTCCGCGCCGACAATTTTCGCGCGGTGTTGCCGTCCTCCGCAGAAGGCATTCGGCGCTATTTGGGGTCGGGAATCATTCCGGGCATCGGGCCGAAGTTGGCCGAGCGCATCGTCGCACAGTTCGGGTGCGAAACCCTGGACATCCTGGACCACTACTCCGCTCGACTCCGCGAGATCGAAGGCGTGGGCAAAAAGCGCATCCAGCAGATTCGGGAATCCTGGCAGGCCACCGCCGACCGCCGCAGCGTGTTCATTTTTCTGCAGGGCCTGGGCATTGGCGCGGGCTTGGCCGCCCGTCTGTATCGCAAATACGGGGCGGGCGCGGGGGAGGTGGTCCGGCGCAACCCCTATCAGCTTGCCGACGACATGAAGGGAGTCGGCTTCCGCACCGCCGACCGAATCGCCCGCCAGCTGGGCATTGCCGCGGACGATCCCATGCGGCTGCGCTGCGGCGCCGAATACGTCGTGCGCAAACTCACCGAGGAAGGGCACACCTGCTATCCGGCGGACGGGCTCATCGAAAAAGTCGCCGAAACCCTGGCCGTTGCCGACCAGGAAGCCCGGCGGGGACTGCGCCACGCCACGGACAACGGCGCGCTGATTCCGGAGACGCGCAACAACGGGCAGTGGGTCGTGTATCCCGCCGACCTGCACACCGCCGAGTGCGACGTGGCAACCTGCATCAAAGCCCTGCTGCACAAACCGCCCAACGCCGATGTTCCCGCGCCGACCGGCGACGCCGACTGCGAGAAGCTCAACGACGAACAGCAAAACGGCCTCAGGAACGCCTTCAGCTACCGCGTCAGCATCATCACCGGCGGCCCCGGCGTCGGGAAAACCACCACTGTTGGGCAGATCGTCCGGCAGGCCAAGCGCGGCGGCATGTATGTTCTGCTGGCCGCCCCCACCGGGCGCGCCGCCAAACGCCTTACCGAAAGCAGCCGCCTGCCCGCCAAAACCATCCACCGAATGCTAAAATGGGATCCCAAAAAGGGAACCTTCGTTCACGGACCCGACCGACCGCTCAAATGCGACATGCTCATCCTAGACGAGGTGTCCATGCTTGACGTCAATCTGGCTCAAAGCCTGTTTTCGGCGATTTCCCCGGACACCCACGTGGTGCTGGTGGGCGACCGCGACCAGTTGCCGTCGGTCGGACCGGGCGCGGTGCTGCAGGACCTGATTGCCTCCGGCATCCTGCCGGTCACGCACCTCACGCAGATATACCGCCAGGGCGAAGGCAGCCGCATTGTCGTCAATGCGCACAAGGTCAACCGCGGCGAAATGCCCGAGCTTGCGCCCGTGAGCAATGCCCGCAGCGCCGACTTCTTCTGGATCGACCAGGGGGATCCGGACAAGGTCGTCGACCTCATTGCCGCCATGGTCTGCAAGCGCATTCCCGAGCGGTTTCAGGTCGATCCCGTGCGCGACATCCAGGTGCTGACCCCCATGAACCGCGGGCCCTGCGGCGCCGACCGTCTCAACGCTGTCCTGCAAGATCGCATCAACCCGGGAAACAAACCCGCCTTCCGCGTCGGCGAGCGAACCTTTCGCGCGGGCGACCGGATCATGCAGGTCGTCAACAACTACGACAAAGACGTCTTCAACGGCGACCTGGGACAGATTCGCGCGGTCGACACCGCCAATCACCAGTTTTCCGTGGACTACCCCCAGGGAACCGTCGAGTACGAGTGGAACGAAGCCGACCAAGTGCGCCTGGCCTACGCCGTCACCGTCCACAAATCGCAGGGCAGCGAATTCCCCGTGGTCGTGACCCCCGTGCTCACGCAGCACTACATCATGCTGCAGCGAAACCTGATCTACACCGCCATGACGCGCGCACGCCGCCTTCTGGTCATGATCGGCACCCGCAAAGCCCTGGCCATCGCCATCGGCAACAATCGCCCCCTCACTCGCCACACCCGCCTCGCCGAGCGGCTGCGCCGGGCGGAAACCGAGAGATAGCCCCGGTTTTTCGGCACACCGAAACGCTGGTTCCAGAGAAGGGTTTCCGCCCCGCCGGACCATGTCCAGAAAGGGTTTTGTGCCCCCCGCCGACCTTGCGGCAGTTGCGAAAGGTTGAACACTACCTTCCGGACAAAGGGGTTTTAGAGCGAACTCTTCAATGTATATTTCTGTCTCGTCACTTGTCACATTTTGGTTTCGGAGAAATTCATGCCACACGACACTATCACCTGCGAAGACCGCGTCCTGATCTGGACAGGCGGAAACCACACCCTCCGCGTCGAACCCTGGGGCGTCTCAAGTGTCCGGGTGCGCGCTACACCCGCCGACGATTTCAAGCAACTGCCGGGCGCACTGCTGCCGCACCCCGCTCCCGCCAACGTCGAAATCCGCAGACTTGATGATGCGGTCGAACTGCGGAACGGCACGCTGACGGTATCCTTGAACGAAAAAGGTCGACTCCGCTTCTTCGACTCCGACAGTGGGCGCATCCTGCTGGAGGAGCCTGCAATTGAGATTCTGCATCCGCTCGCCCGCGAGTTCAAGCAGGGACCCGGAAACCTGTGGAGTCTGGAGGCTCGATTCCAGGCAAAGAACAACGAAAAATTCTTCGGCATGGGACAGCACCGCCACGGCCTATTCGATCAGAAGGGGTGCGTCCTGGACCTGCGCCAGGAAAATTGCGAGGTGAACATTCCGTTCACCATGTCCAGTCGCGGCTACGGATTTCTCTGGCATAACCCGGCCCTGGGACGGGCGGAATTCGGCCACGCCCTCACCCGCTGGACTGCGGAGACCACCCATCAGTTGGATTACTGGGTTACGTCGGGGGATACCCCCGCAGACATCATGTCGCACTACGCCGACGCCACCGGCCACGCTCCCATGCTTCCCGAATGGGCCAGCGGCTTCTGGCAGAGCAAGCTGCGCTATAAGACTCAGGAGGAACTCCTCGATGTCGCCCGCGAGTACAGGCGCCGCGAACTGCCGTTGTCGGTACTCGTCATCGACTTCTTCCACTGGCCGAGGATGGGGGACTTCTGCTTTGAGCGCGAAAGCTGGCCCGACCCCGAGGGGATGCTGAACGAACTCGATGACATGGGCGTGAAAGCGATGGTCTCCATCTGGCCGTCCTTCAACATGAACAGCCGCAACTTCGAGGATTTCGATCAGAACGGTTTTATCGTGCAAACCGACAGCGGCGTCCCTGCCACGAACCGGTTCATCGACAACCAGCAGGATGGCCATGTATACCTGCATTTCTATGATCCCACCAACCCGGACGCACGGCAGCTGTTCTGGAACAAAATCCGGGACACATACTATAAACAGGGTTTCCGGGTGTTCTGGGTCGACTGCTGCGAACCGCAGCTCGACCGGCAGATCTATGAAAATATGCGCTTTCACATCGGCGGCGCCAAAGAGGTGGGATGCCTCTATCCGTTGCTTCAGGCGAAAACATTCCACGACGGCATGACTGCGGCCGGCGAAGACGAGCTGTTTCTCCTCTGCCGAAGCGCCTGGGCCGGCAGCCAGCGGTACGGTGCGGCCGTGTGGTCCGGCGACATCAAATCCACGTTTGACGTGCTGGACGGCCAAGTCCGCGCCGGACTGAACATGGCGGTGAGCGGCATTCCCTGGTGGACAACCGACATCGGCGGCTTCCACAGCGGCGATCCTTCCACGGCGTATTTCCGGGAACTCATCGTCCGCTGGTTCCAGTATGGGATATTCTGTCCCCTATTCCGTCTGCACGGCGTTCGCGAACCCGTTATCGATCATAAGCAGGGCGGACAACCCAACGAGGTCTGGAGCTTCGGCGAGAAAGC
>CAZSBQ010000296.1:0-4029 GCA_964604795.1 uncultured Victivallales bacterium
GGCTGCGAGCCCTGGGCCGGAGTGGGCCGGGCTCTCAGCCCGAAGGCAATTCGGTGCCACCGAATCTTCCGCGAGATCAAGAGTTCTGTCCTTGCGCCACCCGCCACCCCCCACCTCGCGTGAGGGGAGCGATGTTCACCAGCTACAGAGTGCCCTCCCCCATCTTCCTCCCCCGCCCCCGCGCGGAGCGGCGGCGGGGGAGGGGGGGCGGCTGTGCTTGTAGCCTAAGAAGCCGTTCACCCGCGCCGCAAGGGCACGGGGGTCTCCGCCGCATTTGGGCCAAACCCTTGCCTGATTCCCCTTCACAGATGCTTAAGTTTCGGGGCATCCACCTGGGACCTGCCGGTCATTCGCTTCAGCAGCGTCGCGGACATTTCCCTCGGCACACTCACTACCTCGGCCCTGAAAGTGGCTTGATGTCGTCATGCCCCCATCCTGAAGCAAGTGTGGTTCGGCTTCCTAAAGTGATGAAAAAACAATTTTTAAAATAACTCTGGAAAGCGCTTGACAAGTAGGAATGCAAGTGATACGGTGTTGTGTGAAAGCAAGTTTGTGAACTACACTACAAGGAATTCTCAGTTGACCATGCCCACTATGAAGAGGCCAAGTTATCGACGTCACGTGTACGAGCATCTGCGCGACGAGATTCGCTCGCGGCGCATTGCGGTAGGCGAACGCCTGCCGCCGATCAAGCAGATCGCTGCGCAACTGGGTACGAGCATCACACCGGTGCAGGAGGCGTTCGCTGTACTTGAAAACGAGGGATACGTTCAGCGTCAGGTAGGACGAGGCACAGAGGTGATTGATGCGCGCCCCGAGGCCGACCTGCGCGATTCGGTGGCGGTCTGCCTGGAAAGCAGCGCGCATGTGTACGGCGACCTGGGGCTGCAGCTCGCGGGTGCGATGCATCTGGAAGGTATCGCGCCGGTGACGGTGGATATCTCGGACAACGACCGCGCCAGGCGGGTGATGCTGAAACTGGCGCGTGCGCACGTCCGCAAGTTTGTATTGCATGCCTCCGGGTATTTCGATCTGTCGCTGTTCGACGAGCCGGCGTTCGAGCAGGCGGTCTGCATCGGCGCGATTCACTGGGCCGGAAAACGTCTGCCGCGCATGGCGGCGGTTCTTTCCGATCCGGTCGCGGGCGCGGCGCTGGTGAAAAAACATCTGCTGCAAAACAACCATCAAAACGTGCTGGTGCTGTCGTCCGAGGCGCATCACCTGAAGAATCGATACCCCCTGGCCGACGACGCGAACCTGCGCTATTCATCCATGCGGCACGGCATCGAGTTCGTCAATCAATGGGACGCGACGGGCAATCGCTGGTCGGCGGCGATATCGCATCCGGCCGGCCTGCATGACTGCGCGTTCGATCCCGATGACCTGCTGTCGCATTTCGAGCAGTCGGAGGCGCCGACCGCGATTTTCGGACTGCGCGATCTGGAGGTAGTGCGGGCGCAGCAGGTGCTGCGGCAGCACCGCCCGGAATTGCTCGACCGGCTCGATTTCATCGGCTATTACCACACCCCGTGGAGTCAGGCCTGTCATCCCGCGATCACTACCGTGGATATTCGGGTTGATCAAATCTGCAACGAACTCGAGCGTGTGCTTGCAACCTTGCGCGCAGGCAATCAGGTGTCAGCCGAACCGATGCTGGTCAAGCCTGAACTGGTCGAGGCAAATCAACGCGGCGTGAGGCGGGAAACGTGAGGCGGGAAACGTGAAGAGTGAAACGTGAAGAGTGAAACGTGAGGCGTGAGGCGTGAGGTGTGGAAGCAACAAACAAAGAACCAGGAACAAGGAACAAAGCCCTCGGAACCCGAAACCAGAACCAGAAACCAGAAGGAGACAGCGACCATGGCAACAAGAACGACGAACGAAGAACAACGAACCATGAACCGAAAACCAAAAAAGGAGACAGTGACCATGACAACAACAACAAAAACACAAGTGAGAGACACGATGACGGTTGCCTGTCTGGCAATCATCGCGGTGATCGGCCTGCTCTTCAGCATTCCGGTCGCCAATGCGGCTACCCTGTACTGGGACACCAACGGCACGACGGCCGGCGCGGGCGCTACGCCTTCGGGCACATGGGACGACACCGTTAGCAACTGGAACGACACGGCCGATGGCACTGGCACCATTTCCGGATGGAGTAATAGTGTCAGTGACACGGCTGTGTTCTCAGCCGGCAGTGACGCGGACACCGCAACCATTACGCTTGACGGACAGCAGACGCTTAGCGCCATGACCATCGAGGAGGGGAATTACACCTTCTCGTCTGGAAGTCTTTTCTTGCGCAATAGCAGCATAACCGTCAACTCGAATCTGGGCAGTCAGACAATCGAATCCGATATCCGCGGGTACTTAGGTCATATTACAGCCAATGTCGGCGAGAATTCGGAACTCACCCTTAGTGGCAGCCTTGATTCTGACAATACCATCACCAAATCCGGCGCCGGTACCGTTACGTTTTCCGGGATTGGCTCGGCCGACGAAGGTTTCAATCTCACTGATGGAACGCTGATCGTCACCGGCGCCTACACCGAAGTTGGCGGCGACCATGCGCCCCTGAGTATTGGCGGCGCAAGCACCTTGAAACTGGGTTCCAGCTCCACGACTCCATTCGGCACTGGAAACTGGACCATCACCAGCAGCGACGTGACCATCCAATCGACGGACAGTCAGGCGCGCACGGTGGCCAATGACCTGCAGCTCAACAACAACAGCATTACCGACATCTCTTTCCAGGGCGCCGGCGATCTTACATTCAGCGGTGTTTCGACTGGGAGCGTCAACCATTCTCTGAGAGCGACCGTGGCAAGCGGGCTGACGGTAACCTTCAGCGACAATGTAATCATATCGGGAAAAAGCCTGTACAAAAACGGCGGCGGCACCATGGTGCTGAACGGTGCAAGCAACAGCGTCCCAACCGGCTATGATTTTCTCATCAATGCCGGTGCGCTACGCGTTGCCGCGAATGCGTCCAATGTGTCCGGCGACACCGGAATTCGGCTGAACGGCGGCGTTCTGGAGAGCAGCGGCACATTTGACTGGGATTTGGGAACCGGCAACAACCAAATTTACTGGACCGGCAGTGGCGGGTTCGCCGCACATGGCGACGCCCTTGCCGTGGATATTGGCGGCGACGGTGCGACGAATCGCAGCTGGACGGACAGCAATTTCATTGGCAGTGACGCATTGTTGCTCGGCTCGGCGACGGCCAATGACACGGTGACCTTCGTCGACAACATCGCCCTGGTCGGCGCGCAGCGCGAGATAAATGTCGTGGACAATCCGGACTCGACTGCGGACAAGGCAGTGTTCAGCGGCATCCTCAGCGGTAGCGGCAGCAGCGGCATCAACAAAACCGGCGACGGCGTTCTCGAACTGACCGCTGACAATAACTATACCGGCGCCACCACAATCACCGCAGGTACGCTGCGGGTGAACGGCACGACCAGCGGCCAGGGAAGCTACAGCGTCCTGACCGGTGCGACCCTCGGCGGTTCGGGCATCATTGACGCCGATGTCGACATAAGCGGTACGCTCTCGCCCGGCGCATCAGTCGAAAGCCTGGAGACAGGATCGCTCACATTCAATGACGGCTCGACCTTTGAAGTTGAACTGGATTCGAGCGCAGCGCTCGCCGCGGCCGCTGATTTCACCAAGGTAAATGGGAATCTGACACTTGACGGTACCGTGAATCTGGTTTTGGCGGATCTGGCCGACGCGCCTTCGGCATTCGCTGTGGATACAACTTTTTCCCTCATAAACTACACGGGTACATGGGACAACGGACTGTTTACCTTTGACGGTACCGAACTGGCCGACGGCGATACGTTCACAGCCGGATTGAACACTTGGTCGATTGATTACGATGCGACAATCGGCGGATCAAATTTCACGGACGAATATGAAGGCGACGGTTTTGTGAACATCTCCACCATCCCGGAACCAGCGACTGGCCTGCTCATTGTGCTCGGCGGCCTCGCGTTCCTGAACAGACATCCACGGCGTAGGTAG
>CAZSBQ010000297.1:0-3948 GCA_964604795.1 uncultured Victivallales bacterium
CCATAAAGCCGTCGTGCGCTAAAATATGGGAAAGATACAAATTATATTGAATCAACGGCCGCCAGTACGCCGTGTCCGTCACCTGGGCCTTCGGACCGGTGGTGTGGATGCGCGAAGGCGACCGCTTCAAGCCCCTGCACTATCGCTTCAAGAACCACCCGAACCACGTGCTCTGCGCGCGCCCGCCCTTTGCCATGATGCAGGATACCAGCGTCTATCCGCCCGGCCAAAACTACGTGTGGACAGACCAGAACGGCGACGAGGTCGCGCAGCCCGAAGAACTGACGAAAATCCCGGACACGCCAATATTCCAATGGATGGACGCCGACCTGAACCTGTACGGCGACGGCGTGATCTACCGCCCCACGGCTGTCAGCGACGACGGTATTCCGACCTACGATTTCGCGAACCCGGAAAAGCAGCCGGCGACCGGCAATGTCTGGACGGACCTGACCGGCAGCAAGCTGTGGAGCTGGCACGACAACAGTCATGTGTCGCTGTTCAAGCCCGACGGCACTCGCGAATGGACCTATACCGGCCTGCTCAACTGGCGCAACGCCCTCAACGTCGGCGCGCCCGGTCCCGGCACGCTGTGGGGCGCGACCTGCCCGGTCGGCGTGGTCGGCCGCTACTCGGGACTGGTCAGCTACTTCGGCACCGTGGACCTGGTGCGCGACGACGGCCTGTTCGTGGCCCAGGTCTTCGAACATGCCGCCAAGGGCAACAACGGCCCCCATATCTTCTACGTCGAATTTCTCGCCGGGCAAATGGTGCAACCGAAGGGAACCGACAAGATCTACATCCTCGCCGGCGACCAGGACCTTCGCGTCAGCGAAGTCATCGGCCTGGACACCGTGAAGGATCTGCCGGGCGGCGTCTATCGCCACACGCCCGAGCTGGCGCGGCAGGCGGCCGACGCCTGGGCGGCCTACGGCGAACAGCTCGCCAGCGGCCAGCCTTTGATCCTGGCCCGCGGCGGCGCGCCCGGCCTGGCCGTCGCCGATCCGGTCGGCAAGACGATCGACGCAGCGCACGGATTCCAGGCAAAGGCCGCCTCCGACACCGACAACCTGTATTTCCATTACAACGTCACCTCGCCTTCCGAGCTGGTCAATCAGGTCGTCGATCCGCTGACCACCTTCCGCGGCGGCAACCTGCTGGACATCCAGCTCGGCACCGATCCCCAGGCGGATCCCGACCGCAAAACCCCGGCACCCGGGGATATCCGCCTGCTCATCAGCCGACGCGACGGCAAAACCTGGGCGGTGATCATGCAGCCGAAGGTGGCCGGCTTCACCGGCGAGCGGATCAAACTGACCTCGCCGACCGGCTTCGAAGAGTTCGACAGCATTGCCGTCACCGACCAGGTGGAGCTGCGCAACTACCGGAAGACGGCGAACGGCTTTACCGTGACCGTCGTCGTCCCGCGCGATCTGGTGGGGCTTGAAAACGTCAGCCCCGGTGAAACCTTGCGTATGGATGTCGGGTACATCTTCGGCAACGCCGGCGGCACCAACGCCGCCCAGCGCGCCTACTGGCAGAACAACAGCTTCACCGCCAACGTCGTCAACGACATCCCCCACGAAAGCCGCCTCGAACCGGCCGAGTGGGGAACGGCACGAATAGAATAGCGATAAGGGGCAAGGATAGCCACAAAAAGGCACAAAAAACACAAACCCGCGCGGCAGCTCGCGGCCCGCTTTGGAGTGCGTGCGGACACTCCGTGGCCGCATGGTACTGCAAATTCGTGCATCGAGTATCGTATCTTGGAGAGCAGCATCGCCACAAAAAGGCACAGAAGGCACAGAACCCGCGCGGCAGGTCGCGGCCCGCTTTGGAGTGCGTGCGCGTGAGCGCCGCTTTCACTTTCCGCGGCGCGGCGGGGTGCCCGGTTTGTCGCCAGAAATCAACGTTCTGTTTAGACGATCCACGAACCCGATGAAGCCGATGAAGTCGAGTTTTGTGGTTTATGTGCCTCTTTGTGGCGATGCTGTGTGCGAACCGGTTCCGCAATGAAATCAGGGTTCGTCGGCTTCATGACGGGATCATCACAGGCCTGGCCAGCCCCTTCGCCGGACACTTGATCGCTACACTTCATCGTAGCCCCTTACCCGCCCCGGTTACCACGTCTCCGCCAGCCACATGATTTCGACACAGAAAGTCACTCGACATCGCGCTCTTAAATCTGCATCCCGTTGCCGCGCAGGATGGTCTGAAGCTCGTCGAGCGCGATGTCGCGAATGTCGCCATCCTTGGCTGACGCCAGCGCCGCCGCGATTCCCGCCGCTTCGCCGATAAGGCTGGCGATCACCGTCACGCGGTAGCTGCTCATCGCGACGTGGGTTCCTGAAATGCACCGGCCGGCCAGGAGCAGGTTGCGTTTCCCGCGGGCGCACAGGCAGCGGTACGGGATGTAGTAGAAGGGCACCTCGCAACGGTTGTTCGCTTTCCAAAACGGGTTCTCGCCCTTGGGCTCCCAGGGATCGAGCGGATACCTCGCCCGGCAGATGCGGTCCTCGAAGCGGACGGCGTTGCGCAGATCGTTCTCGTGGATGATGTAATCGCCCTCGATCCGCCGGGTCTCGCGAATGCCCATTCTCGGCGCGATGCCGATGACCCGGTAACCATTGGCCTGATGGTGCGCGAACTGGCGTTCCATGTCGCGCCACGCCTCATCCTGAGTGGCTTCGAGCATGGCCGGATTCGTGGGGTCGGGACAGTCGAAGCCGCCGCCCCAGACGAGATAGCGCCCGTCATCATAGTGCGCGTGCGACGGTTTGTGCTCGGTCTCCCGGGTCTTGGCGACCATGTACATCCAGGTGATCTGCTGGACATGGCGGTCGGCGACTTCCGGAGCGAAGGACTCGTCGAACTCACTGCGCGCTTCGCGTCCGAACCGGAACGGCACGCCGCTGAAAAAGGAGACATCGCCATTCCCGGTCGCGTCAATGATCACTTTTCCACCCACGATAGTCTCGCCATGCGAATCCGTGTTCCGGCGGGTGATCTTGATGCCCGTCACGCGCTCGCCATCGGTGACCGTTCCGTGGATGAGGGTGTGCGGCAGAAACTCCACGCCGGCCTCGCGGAGTTTGCGCCGGATGATCACGAGGTAGTTGTGGGCGTCGAAGGTGTGTGGCCAGCCGCGGGCGAACGAGCTGTCGATGGCGGCCAGATCGTCGCAGATCTCCCCGGTCAGCCCTTCGAACGGCTCGCCGCAGAGCGCCAGGATGAAATGATCGATGTGCGCCCCGCCCGGATTGGCATCCTCGTCCACGAGAAGGGTTCGCGCGCCGCGCCGCGCCGCCGCCAGGCTCGCGCTCACCCCAGCCGGGCCCGCACCACATACGATCACGTCAAAATGATCCTGCATCGTTGTCTCCTTGATTCTGCGAGTGTTCATCGCGCCTGCCCCACCTGCTTGAGAATCTCCACGCTGGGCGCCGGGACGCGGCCCAGGTAGTCGGGGCCGACATTGAGCAGGTAGTTGACGCCGCGCTCGTTGAGGTGTCGCTTCAAACGGAGGACTTCCTCGGCGGGCTTCCAGTTCTGGTCGAAACTCTTGTAGCCCCAGGTGTCGTTCAACGTCGCCGGCGTCTCCACCAGGTCGTCGCCCATGAAGGTGTCGGGGATTTCGTTGTCGCCCATCGAACGGTAGTCGCCAAGGCCATTGCCTATGCGCGTGTTGACCAAGGGATAGGAACTTGCTTTTGCCTATCCATGCTCGTACAATAACCGTGTGTATTGGGAATGCAAGCCGACGCGGCAAAATTGGTTCTGAGCGGGCTCTGCGGTGGCCGAATGACCGGTCATTCGGCCACCGCAGAGCCCGCAGCCGTTTCGGGGGGGAACGAGGGCGTGAAACGCAGGAATCGCGGCGAATTCGGGCGCATCGGTCCCGAACCGCCCTCGGGGCGGTGAATTTGCCTACTGGGCGGCGGCGAAATC
>CAZSBQ010000298.1:0-3887 GCA_964604795.1 uncultured Victivallales bacterium
CGAAACAACGAGCGGAAAAGCCGAATCTTCGCCTCGGGACTGGAACGACAATGAACCAATGGCAGAAACCTCCACTCCCCCTCCCCTCATACTTCCATAGTTTAACATATAATTTATAGTATATCCGCAGAAATTATTTTGCAAGCCAGATAGTGCAGGTTGCCGAAAATTGCGAGGCGTGCGGGGCCGGATTCAAACGGATGTGCCGCGACACCTCATCGCAGTGCTGTGATTCGTCTCAATCAGGAACGCTTTACATCGGCCCTGGAACCTATGTCAGGCTATCATCCCAAGCGATCGTCATCTTGTGACAGGGCGCCGTCAGTGGGCGAAAGGTCGGACAACCGTCTGAGCAGAGCCGGACGTCGGGCGTATCCCTGACGGAAAGTTTCGAGTCGCCGCCGGAACTCGGCTGAACGCCCTGCCAGCGCGTACGCGTCCCGCAGGTCCTTGATCCGTGCGGCAGCCTGGTCATAGGCCGACGCCTTCTTGAGTTCGGCCATGGCTTCGGCTTCCCGCCACACCTCATCGGCACGCGCGATCAGCGATTCCAAGTGCGCCTTGCGTTCTGCCTCGTGTTTACGTCGCTCACGGTCCCTTTCCTCGGCCTGGCGGCGCAGCCGTTCCTCACGGATTCCGTTCGCCAGGTCCCGCATCTCGCACATGCGGCGCCGTCGACCGGAGTCAACGTCGAGCGGTGGCGGCACCAAGCGGTTGAGTTCCGCTGAAACGCGGGCACCCTGCCCTTCCGCCACTCGGAGCAGGTAGTCCCGCATGTCCCCTCGCGAGAGCTTGCCCAGCGCCTGCTCCAACTGCTCCTGCCGGTCGGACTCCGGGACCTCGAACAATGCGGCGGCGGTCAACAGATCGGGGTCCACATGCAGCCGGTCGACGAGTTCTTCCTGGGCATCGCTCAGTTCGCCGAGCCCGGGCGGCACCGGCGGTTCCTGCTTGAGCCGAATCTCATCGTCGCCGTCCTCGTCCACGTTGCCCCACCAGCTTTGACGGGCCAGCCAGCCGAGATAGAGAGCCCGGTAATCGCCGTGCAACAGCTCGTCGCGGATCGGCAGCAGGCAGTCCAGCAGCCCCCCACCCTCAAGCCATGCATCATCGGGCTCCTCCGTCTCCCGGTGCCAGCACAGAATCGTGCGCCCGGGGTCCCCATAGAGTTCGAGCCAGTCCTCGGCGAGATACGGTGCCAACTGGGCTGGCGGAAGCAAGTTCTCCGGAAATGCGAGCATAAACTGGAACGTGCCCCCGTTCGTCACGTATACATGCGCATCGTAATGCTCCATCATCCGGATGGGGGAGCCGCGGAAGTCGCCGAAGTTGTAGACGTTCCGCCAGCGCCGCGGCGTGATCTCCGCCCGCGACGACACCGAATACACATACGGCGCATCCGCCTCCGTCACCGGTCCGTCAATCGCGGCAAATTCGTAGTACTGGTATTCGCTCATAGACGAAATATCCTTGTTCGAGGCAACGCCGCACGCCAATTGGGCGCTCTGCCGTCACACGCTTGCAGTGAGTTGTCTACGCTTCGCGTCCAGGCCCGCGCCATCGGGCAGACGGAGGTCTTCGCACAGGGTAGCTTTCGGGACCTTCGTGAAGTGTCGGCGGGGTCTGCTGCCCGAAACCTTGCAATTCCCAATGGCCCGGCACGGTAATCTTTGCCCAGGAGCTGTCGTCGAACTCCGGCATCTGGAAACTGGCCGGTGTCTCTTCGGGGCGGTCGAGTATGACGAAGCTCCAGCAGCCATTGAGGTCAAGAATCCAGGCAGCATTGGAATCAGGACTTTGGGGAACGAATTGGGCGTGGGCCGGTTCTTTGTTATCGCCCAAATGCTTTGGGTTTTCCCAAAATCGGTCTGACTGTAGGCGGCCGGTATGTGCATCCGCGCCTGCTTTCTGTTCATTGCTTAGGAAACCGTCATCTTCCCAATTAACTGTTGCCATCATCTATTCCTTGTATTTGCCGTTGTCGAAGGTTGGCGGGGATTCAGCTGCTTAGGGTGAAGAATCTTCAGCCTTCATCCCCGGGCGGTAAATGCGAAAAGCCTGAATGTTGTCGGCCGGGCTGATCGTCAAGGTATGCTCGCAGTTTCTCATGCCTTGAGCCAGCACAACCGATTCGCCATCCTTCAGCGAGGGAAAGTTGGCCGCATGGAGTGGGTAGGTTTTCCAGGTGACTGTAAATCCCTCCGGCAAAATCTTTTGGCGATATTGCAACGGCCAGGCAATGTGCCAATCAGCAGGTTTAATCACCACTCGCCCGGAATTGGAGACGAACGGCTCGTCGCTCCAGCCCTCACCGTCATCACCGGTTACCGATCCGGATACTTTGAAGTGGATTCGTTTTCCGTCGGCCGATGAGTCGGGAAGGGCGGTCAGCGTCCACTCCTCCGCGACAGGCACGGTATCGAACGAAACACGTTTAATTGCCGGCATCCAGATATCCGGTCCTTTGCTGGGCCGAGATGCGCCCCACAGTTCTTTGTGTTCCGCCACTTGTTTACCGTCGAGGTTAAGATCACAATCGATGGGGGCGCTGGCCCCCGCGGCAATGGCGTCGACGCGGTTGCCGTGGAACCGCAGTTGCAAGGTACCATCTTTATGACGCGTAACCGCGGGGGAATCTATCTCGACGGTGGAAATGCGGCCACTGGAAGAGTTGCCGTCCCCCAATTCGGGAATACGCACCAGCTCTTCACTGATATATTTGGCCAACAAATCGCAACCGTCCTGGTTGAGGTGAACGCTGTCACGAAGCAGGTCGTCGGCTTCTGTGTCCGTTTCTTCTAAATGCTGTTTCCACTTGGTCCGGACATCGACCAGCATGCAGTCGTATTTTTTCGCCACATTGCGGATTTGCGCCGAATGCGAGTCATCACGGTCCATCCGTTTGGTGGCAGCGACATGGTCGGTCCAGAGGAGAATCTCGGCGGTGGTACGTTTACGGGTCTTGCGGATGATTTCCTCGTATTGCTCGATGGGGCCATAGACATGAAAAATCAGCAAATCCGGATACCAGGGGTAGAGGTCGTGCTCAGCGGTACGCACCAGGGCGGGCGACTTGAAACCGCCGATTGCGGGATTGTGAAACTTGAATTGCACGACTGGAAAACGGCGATGCAAATCGTCCTTAACCTGACGCGTCCACGGCTGGGCGGTTATGGACTGTCCGTAGAACTGCACCCGTACCCTGGCCGGGTTGTCAGCCGTTGACTCGGCCAACTGTTTCATGGTGCGCTGAATAAACGCTGCCGACACATTGTCCGCAATTTCAGCGGATTCAGCCAGCATGACCATGTTCAATAAACTTATCAGTATCAATGCTCCTATACCTTTGTTCATTTGTATTCCCTTTATGTATATAACCAACCGTAGAACCTCAAATATATTGTACCAAGGGATAGGGATAAGAGGGATAGGAACTTACTTTTGCCTATCCATACAGAGCACTATAACCGGTGTGTCGAGAATGCAAACCCAAGCGGGGAAATTGGTTCTGAGCCCGCGGCCGTTTCGGGGTGGAAACGAGGGCGTGAAACGCGGGAATCGCGACGAATACGGGCGCACCGGTCCGGGGCCGTGTCGGGGCGGCGAATTTTGTTGCTACTGGGCGATGGCGAGGTCTTCGAAGGGGATGTACTCCAGGTCCAGAGTCCCCTGCTCCAGTTCGGTTTCCTCGGGCGGGGCGCCTGTCTGCGCCTGCCTGCTGCAGGCAGGTGCAACGCACAGGCAGGCGAAGAACTCGTAACGGCAGTCGGGGCAGCGGACGCGGGCGAAGCCCTCGCGCGGATCGCCTGCCTGTGCGTACGCACGCAGACAGGCCGCAGTCGAGATAGTCGTTGACGGCCCGCCGCACGACCGGCCTCCAAAACCCG
>CAZSBQ010000299.1:0-3866 GCA_964604795.1 uncultured Victivallales bacterium
AACCGAGGGGTCCAGGGGAAATCATTTCCCCTGGCGGGTTTGGGCAGAGCCCAAGTTCCACAACCAAAAAGGATACCAAATTATGCTGAATGACATTATTCACCGCATCCGGGCCGGATTTAGCGGATTCGTGGTGCGAACGTTTGAGGAAGCGCGTGCTGAGCGGGAGCTGGCCGACGTTGCCGGGGAAGTGGGATACTCGCTTCACTTTTGGAGCGTGTCGAGGGGACTGGTCTGTCCCGAGGCGAAGACCCAGAACCTGCTGGACGACCCGGTGGAAGTCATGGACGCGCTGGCGGAACTGCCTGAAAACAGCCTGCTGGTGATGAAGGACATGCACGCGTTCCTCGATCCCGACAACCAGTCGCCCGACCCACTGTTGGTTCGCACCATGCGGGACCAACTGCGCCGCTGCCGGGAATCGGGCAAGGCCCTGGTCCTGCTCGGCTGCGAGGCCGGACTGCCCGTGGATTTGCAGAAGGAATTCACTGTCATCGATCTGGACCTGCCCGGCGTGGGCACACTGCGCGACATGGCCGAAAACCTAGCCGGCAGTGCGAACATCGCAAAAGAGCCTGCGTCACTCGATGGGGCGGCGGAGGCGGCACGGGGACTGACCACGATCGAGGCCGAGGACGTCATGGCCCTGGCCATCGTCGAGACGAAGAGTCTGGACGCAACCGTCATCGCCCGTGAAAAAGCGCGTGCCATCGCGAGGGACGGCATTCTCGAAGTCATTGAACCGCAGGTGGGCAGCGACGACATCGGCGGACTGGCCAACCTCAAAGGCTGGCTCTCAAAACGCCGCCGGACCTTCACGAAGGAGGCGCTCGAGTTCGGACTGCCCACGCCCAAGGGCACTCTGATCCTCGGCATCCCCGGCACCGGCAAATCCCTGACCGCGAAGGCGGCATCGAGCATCCTCGAACGTCCCATTCTCAAACTCGATGCGGGCAGGCTCTTCGCGGGACTGGTCGGCTCCAGCGAGTCGAATTTGCGCAAGGCCATCGCCACGGCGGAGGCCATCGCGCCCTGCATCCTGTGGATCGACGAACTCGAAAAGGGCTTCAGCGGCAGCCGGAGCAGCTCGTCCAGCGACGGCGGAACGAGCGCGCGCGTACTCGGCGGATTCCTGTCCTGGATGCAGGAGAAGGAGAGTCCCGTGTTCGTGGTCGCCACCGCCAACGATGTCGGGCAGCTGCCGCCGGAAATGCTCCGCAAAGGCCGCTTCGACGAGATGTTCTTTGTCGATCTCCCCGACGACACCGAGCGCGAGGCGATCTGGCGCATCCACATCGGCCGCCGCAAGCGAAATCCGGAGACGCTGAATCTCCGCGGTCTGGTTCAGATGAGCGACGGATTCACCGGTGCGGAAATCGAGCAGGTCGTCATCGACGCGCTCCACGAGTGCTTCGACGCCGGCCACGATCTCACCGCCGAAACGCTGATCCGCGCCATCGACGGCACGGTCCCCCTCTCGGTCACCATGGCCGAACAGATCAAAGGACTGCGCCAGTGGGCCAAGAACCGCGCCCGTCCCGCCTCGATTCCCGCAAAGTCCCAACCCGACGGCCATCGCCGCATCGCCGCCTGAAGCCACATGGGGCGCTGCCCCATACCCCGGCAGGGGAAACGTGGTTCCCCCTGCACCCCCCATGGATCGTTCTTTGCGCAGAGCCGCAAACAACGATCCGCTGTCAGGCGGGTACTGGAGGCGCAGATCCACGCGAATGGTCAACCGGGTCGGGAAGTTGAGCGGTTTGCCAAAAACCGTTCAAGTTCCCGCCCCATTGCATTTATTAACCGAGGGGTCCAGGGGAAATCATTTCCCCTGGCGGGTTTGGGCGGAGCCCAAGAACCACAAGCAAACGAAGGAGATGAAGACGATGGATATGGACTCTGAAAAGAAGAAAAAGGCGCGGGAGGAATTCCAGGCGCGAGCCGATGGCATGGACCGGGGGAATGCCGAGAATGCGGCCGAAGCGGGCGAACGAAAGCGGGGAGAGTTCTGCCACGGAGTTCCGCGCGTGTTTCGCGGGATCTGGGAGGATGTTCTGACCATGCTCGACCTGCTGCGCGACTGGTTGAAGGGCGACTACGACGACGCGCCGTGGAGCACCATCGCGTCGGTCGCAGCGGCCATCGCGTACTTCGCATGCCCGCTCGACGTGATCCCCGACATTCTGCCCGGACTCGGTTTTCTCGACGACGTGCTCGTTCTCAAAATCTGCCTCGATCTGGTCGAAGCCGATCTCGAGGCCTACCGCGAGTGGTGCGCCGTCCGGGAGACCGAAACGCCTGCGGACAATCCCGAACCCGACGAGTAGCAAAGCGACGCCCAGCCGGAAGCAAGCCAGGGCCACGCCTGAGTCTCAGGACTCTGTCCTGAAATCCGGCAGGGGAAATGTGATATCCCCTGCATCCTCAGGCAGATGTTCGGGGCGAGCAGCCCCGAGAAAACCACCAAACGAAGGAGAGAATTCCATGGTTCACAAATGCCGATGCGCTCCCGACTATGCGTGCCGGAATTGCGGGCATCTGTTCCGCGAGCCGCTGAGCCGGCGCGTCCTGCGGCTTCGCAAGCCGCCGCGCGGCCTGCCGTTGACTCTCAAGTGCCCGCGGTGCGGCAGTCGAAATACCGTGCCGCTCTGCCACTGAGTCAAAACCTGCAACTGAAGAAAAAACAAGGCCGGGCGATCTTCGGGTCGCCCGGCTTTCGCGTGTTCCGAAACCCACTCAAGCAAAACCATCAAGGAGAACGAAATCATGAATGACGCCACATCGACGCAAATTACGCCCAGCAATTCAGACGATGCCAAACCGTACCTGTGGAATCCAAACGTCGCGGCCAACTGGGGACTGCTGTTCACGCCAGTGTTCGGCGCCTGGGTGCACGCCAAGAACTGGAACGCCCTCGGGCATCCGGACAAGGCGAAGAAATCCATGCTCTGGGCCTATGCCGCCATCGCGTTCACGGTCCTGCTCGCATTGCTGCCTGTGGACAGCGGCATGGCGGTGCCGCAACTGGTGTTCCTGTTCGTGTGGTATTTCGCCTACGGGCGCAAGCAGATCAACCACGTCAGGGACGAGCTGAACGACGAGTACGAGAAGCGCTCCTGGCGCAAGCCGCTGTCCTGGGCCTTCGGGATCTGGGGCGGGATCATGGCGCTTCTGTTTATGGTCGGCGCGATCGCCGTCGCGTTCCAGCCCATCGACCTGGACGACCCGGACACCTACGTCGGCGACTACGAGCTGGTCGCGGTGATCTTCGACCCGAGAATGGCGATGCTGCTCGACTTTCCGCTGCCGCAGGACGGCTTCCGCTCCGACAGACCGTTCGAGGTGACGGTCCAGGGCCACACCATGCGCATGCAGGTGTCCGGCGCCATGCACCTGGGCCGCGAGAGCGTCGAAGCCGACTGGAACCTGCACACCTCGTTTCCGGGGGCGGCCTACATGTCGGACACCACCGAAACCGACGCCCTCAGCGGCCAGTACACCATTCAAGACGGTGTGCTGACCGTCGGCAGCGGCCATGAGGAATCCAGATATCCCGTCTCCGCCGAAGGGCAGCGCCTGAGCCTCGACATCGACGGCGGAACCGCCATCTGGCGGCGAACGTGGTGAGAACGGTTCAAAGCCGCAAACGACCTCAGCAAAAGCCGAGTGTGCGCGGATTCTGATCCGCTGCCCGCCCGCCTAGGACGGGGGCAGCACCACCCCCCGCACCGCCCGAAACGAAGCCAAACAGATGCCCGCGCCCCGCTTTTGGGGCGCGGGCGTATCCATTGTTTGTCCCCCTTTTTTCCCTTGATATGCCGGATGTGGAACTCGTTTTTTGAGTTGATTGGTGCGACTTGACAGTT
>CAZSBQ010000300.1:0-3835 GCA_964604795.1 uncultured Victivallales bacterium
ACACCCACCCACACACAATCCTCCCTTGCCTTTCAGGGAACCCTGTGATACACTATGCGACAAAGGAGAGAGGCCAACCCAAACCAAAAACGACACTCACATGAAAAAATGGCTCTACATATTTGCGGTCTTCGCGCTACTTCCCTTTCTCCTCCTACCCGGTGCGCATGCCGGCCTCATGGACGACTTCGGTCTGGACAGCGAGGTGGTCCAACACGAAGAGGAATACACCTGCGAACCCAAGCCTCCCTCCAAGCCTCCCGCGCAGCACTCCGGCGCCGAAGGGCTCCCCCCGCTTCCACTGCCCGCCGTTCCCCTGCGGCGCACCGAAAAAAAGAATCCGCCCCGCTCCCCCGTGCTCATTGCGAAGATCGCAACCCAGCGCAAGTCCGACTGGGCAACCAATCCCGGCGACACCAAAAACCTCCTGAAGTGGATGGCGAGCAACCTCGATGTCCATTTCAGCTCCATCGTCATTCCCGAAAACAACATTCCGGAAGACCCCGAGCGCATTCCCGTTCTCTATCGAACCGGACACGAGGCCTTTCAGTTCTCCGGGGACGCGCGCCGCAAACTGCGCCGCTACCTGATGAACGGCGGAACCCTCATTCTGGACGCATGCTGCGGACGGCGCGACTTCGTGGAATCCGCCTTGCGCGAAATGCAGATTCTCATCCCCGAGCGCCCGCCGTACCGGCTGACTCTCGATCACCCCCTCTATCATTCCTACTTTGACGTCACCGACATCACCTACCGCCCCCACGCCCGCAAGGCCGGGGCGGAAAACGGAGTCCCCGGCGCCATCGGCATCGACATCGAATGCCGCACCGCCGTCTTCTTCTTCCGCTGGGACATGAGCTGCGGCTGGGACAATCTCGCCGACTCCGAACGCCACCACTGCCTCGGCTACACCATCGACACCGCTCAGAAACTCGGCGCCAACCTCATGGCATACATCACCGCCGAGCGAAACGCCGCAACACCCCTGAGCAAAGCCCTCGAGTTCGTCGACGCCGACAACTCCACCGCGGGCAAATTCGTCATCGCCCAGGCCAAGTACCACGGACAATGGAAAACCCGCGAAGCCGCCCTCCCCATGCTGCTCAACTCCTTCCACGACCAGACCGAAACACCCGTGCGCTTCGAATCCGACAGCGTCGCGCTCGAATCATCCCGTCTCTTCGACGTGCCCTTTCTCTACATGACCGGACACCAACCCTTTGAATTGACCTCCGAGGAGCAGCGAAACCTGCGCCAGTACCTGCAGCGGGGAGGTGTCCTCTTCGCCGAAGCTTGTTGCGGACGAGAAGCCTTCGATGCCGCCTTCCGCTCCGAAATGCGACGGGTCTTTCCCGACCGCCAACTTGTCCAAATTCCCCGCGACCATGCGATCTTCCGTTTCCCCAATCGACTCGACGCCGTCAAACCAACCCCCGCACTGGCCCGCAAACTCGAAACCTCCGCCGACATCCCCCCGAACCTGCAGGGAATCACCATCGACGGCAGCCTCGCCGTAGTCTACTCCCCCCAGGGCCTGGCCGGCGGTTGGGAACTCACACCCGGCCCCTACTGCAAAGGGCTCGCCGCCAAAGACGCCCTCGCCCTCGGAGTCAACATCCTAACCTACAGCCTCCTGCAATAGAAAAAAAGTGCCACAGGCATCCCTGCCTGCAGAAAAAGTCCAAGTACTACAGGCATCCCTGCCTGTAGCATATGTCCAAAGTACTACGGCATCCCTGCCTGTAGCCATAGCCCGTCCGGAAAAGTATGGCCGCCGCCGACCAAAAGCTACCGAACCTTTCGTGGGCAGGGTCCAACATGGATAATCACTGTTGATTCAGACCATATCCCTGCGGGGCAGGGTTTGAATTCAATATTCAGAATCCGATATTCAATATTCTGCTTCAGCTGGGGACTCCGCTACCCCGAAGGCACCGCTACCCCGAAGGGGTTTTGTTCCATAGCCCAGGGTTGCCGCGCCAGCGGCAACCCTGATTATTGGATGCCCCATTGAATCGTACCCCAAAGGGGTTCCGTCCCTCCCGTACGCAGGACATGACACAACCCCGTTGAGCTTGAAATGGCGGGGCACCCCTGTCCCAGGGGAGCGGGCTGGCACCGGGCGCACCTACCAAAAGCGACCGAGCTCTCTCTGCAAGGGGGGCAGCCAGGTCAAATCCAGGAGTCATTGTTCGAACAATCAGGAGCACTTAGTGGGAAGTGTCAAACCTCCCGCGAAATCCGCATGCTGCAGAACTTCGGTCCGCACATGGTGCAGTACTGATCCTGTTCCGGTGTCTTTGAATCGTCGGACGGGACCATGCCGCGCTCCTCCAGCGCCTCGTTGCGTAGTTCGCGTGCGTGGTCCGGGTCCAGTGCCAAATCGAATTGCTTCTCCCAGTCGAAGCAGGCGCGGGCGCGGGAGATGGCGTCGTCCCGGTCGCGCGCGCCGGGGAACCCCTTTGCGATGTCTCCGGCATGAGCTGCGATCTTGTACGCGATCACCCCGTCGTGAACATCGCGGGCGTTCGGCAGCCCTAGGTGCTCCTTGGGCGTCACGTAGCAAAGCATCGCCGCGCCGTGCCACGCGCCGACCGCGGCGCCGATCGCCGACGTCAGATGGTCGTACCCAGGCGCGCAATCCGTGACAACCGGGCCCAGAATGTAAAACGGCGCGTCGTTGCAGATTTCCCGCTCCTTGGCCATGTTCATCGGAATCTGGTCCAAGGGCACGTGCCCGGGACCTTCGACCATCACCTGAACGCCCGCCTCGCGACAGCGGCTCACCAGCTCGCCCAAAATCTCCAGCTCGCCGAATTGCGCATCGTCCGAGGCGTCCGCCAAACAGCCGGGACGAAGTCCGTCACCGAGCGAAACGGTCACGTCATGCTCGCGACAAACGGCCAGCACCTCGTCAAAATGCGTGTACAGCGGGTTCTCCCGCTCGTGCCGACCCATCCATTTTGCCGTGATCGCTCCGCCGCGACTGACAATGCCCAGCAGCCGTTCGCGGGCCGCCGGCAAATGTCGATGCAGAAGCCCCGCATGAAGCGTCATGAAGTCCACTCCCTGTTCCGCTTGCTCCCGGATCACCTCGAGCAGAAGCTCTGCGGTGATGTCCATGGGATCGTCCACCATGCACAGAGCCTGATAAATCGGCACGGTCCCCACCGGCGCGCTGCAGTGCGCCAGAATTTCCGCCCGTATCCGGTTCACATCCGAACCGGTGCTCAAATCCATGATCGCATCAGCCCCATACCGCACCGCCATCTCCAGCTTGTCGACCTCCAGACCCACATCGCTGGACACCGCCGAGTTGCCGATGTTCGCATTGATCTTGGTCGACAGCTCCCTGCCGATCCCAGCCGGAACCAGGCTGGAATGTTGCGGATTGCAGGGGATGACGATCCGCCCTGCGGCCACACCGGCACGGACCTGCTCGGCCTCCAGTCCCTCGGCGGTGGCGACAATATGCATCGCGGGGGTCGAAACCCCGGATTTCGCTTCAATCAGTTGAGTGCTCATGCGATTTGCTCCGGACGCGTGACGCGCCATGTTCGTTAAGCGGGCTGAAATCATAAGAATGCAGAGAGAAACATACCACGCCGATCCGCGGAAGCGACCGATATCCCTCGGATGAGAAAAAACTCGGAAAAATCCGGATTCCTGTCCCCAAAGCCCTTGCAACCCCTCAAAAAAACGCTATGATGGCAGCCGTTGACGACGACCTCCAAATGCGGGTTGGGAATGTTCAAAAAAAGTTCGAAAAATATTCCGAACGCGTTTGCAGAGTCGAAAACATGCCCTATGGTACGGGCTTGCGCAACCGGCTCGG
>CAZSBQ010000301.1:0-3824 GCA_964604795.1 uncultured Victivallales bacterium
ACCCAGGATGGCCGCAGTACGTAAGCAATCCAACCAAATTCTGTGGACATAGCCAATGCGTAGCAGGAGACCCCGCGTTTGAGCGGGGAAATCGGCAATAAGTCTAATTCGTAGGTGTGACCCGAATGCCCCGAAGTAGTCGACGATGAGAGCATCCCGTTTTTAATATCAGTCCCTGCATTTTCTTGGTATGGCCATATAGTTATGGCATGAAAAAGACAGTCACAAAAGCAACGTATTCTCTCGATCCTTTGACCGTGATGGAGATTCAGGAGCTGGCCGCCGTCTGGAGCGTGCCCAAGTCTGAAGTCATTCGTCGGAGCATACACATGGCGGCGAGCAACCCTGAAGCTGCTTCACGGCAACCACAGACGCCTTTGGACGCTCTAGATTCTCTCCAGAGCAGTCCACGCCTCGACAAGAAAACAAGAGAGGATTGGGCGGAAAACGTGCATCGCGAAAGACGAAACACCACGCGCCCATGATTAACTGCAACTCCGGCACTTTAAGACGATGAGGAGGCTTCCCCGGACGGTCTTCCGTTGGTGCCAGTGGGGAAGCCTCACAGGAAGCCCCGGGGCCGGAGGTTATTCCTGGTAGGTGTCGTAGAGGCTGCGGACGCGGAGTTGGTCGGCGGCCTCCTCGGGCGAAAGAGGGGTTTCGGGGGTGACGCTCAGATATGCTGACTGGCCCGCCCGCAGGCAGAAGAAGTTGTCCGAAGCGCGGCTGGGGGTGTTCGTCAGCTCCAGCCAGGTCCAGAGCGCGGATTTTTGCGCATCGATCCGGACGAGCAGGTTGCCGTTTTCATCGCTGCCCGTGACGGTTGCGCTCAGCTGCGGATCGGGCAGTTCCAGGTGCTTGGGGCGGACGAAGGTCACCAAGTCCGCGGACACGCGCCGGTCGCCGTCGAGCAGCTCCAGCCAGACCAGCAGGTCGTATTTTCCGTGTTGGCCGACGGCGTCCTGCAGTTCCAGGGTTTTAACGCATTGGGAGGCGTTGGCCGGCGGGGCGATTTCCTGGCGCCCGTCGTCGACCGTTTCGCCTGCGGCGGTGGTGACGGTCCACGCCAGGGTGACGGGCCGGGGGGCAAGCTCGTCGCAGGTGACGTGAACGTCCACGACGGGTTTGTCCTCGTGTTCGACACCCGAGACGAGGAGGGGCGCGAAGAAGCGCCGGGCCATGTACTGCAATGCCTTCCAGCGCCCGAAGTAGTCCAGGGACGCCCAGCTGGCCACCTGCCAGCAGTCGTTGAGCTGCCAGTAGAGCGCGCCCATGCAGCGCGGCATGTTGCGCCGCCAGTGCTCGACGGCGTACTTCATGGCCAGTCCCTGTTGGATTTGGGACAGCCAGACGGTGTTCTCGAAGCCGACGGGCATGCGGTACCAGCTCAGCATGTACTGAATGATGCGGGTGTTGCCGACATTCGACCGTTGGTGCAGCTCCATGACGCGCGTGGTCACGTTGCGGTCCTCCGGAACGGTGTAGGTGCGGACGGTGTGCGGTTCGGGGAAGCTTTGGAAGCCGAATTCGCTGCAGAACCGGTGGAAGGAGGTGCGGTACCATTCGAAGGGCTGCTGGCCGTGCCAGACTTCCCAGAGATGGGCGTCGCCGGCATCGTCGCCCTGGGAGTTGGCGCGGTCGCCGCGCGGCTGGTGAGCGCTGGACGGCCAGTAGGGACGCTCGGGGTCCTCTTCGGCGAGGACCTGCGGAATCAGTTCGTCGAACAGGATGGCATTCTCCTCCCAGGTCATGCTGCCGTTGCGACCGTCGTCGGTGACATGGGCGCATTGTTCGAGTTCATTGTTGCCGCACCAGAGGGCGATGCAG
Organism: uncultured Victivallales bacterium; assembly: GCA_964604795.1. Classification (GTDB taxonomy): domain Bacteria; phylum Verrucomicrobiota; class Lentisphaeria; order Oligosphaerales; family CAZSBQ01; genus CAZSBQ01. The sequence goes on from CAZSBQ010000301.1 coordinate 1,828, forward strand.
GCATGGTGGCGGATGCGGCGGACGTTGTCGACCGCTTCCCTGCGCACGTTGTCGAGGAATTCCTGGTGCACGGGGTAGGCGGCGCAGGCGAACATGAAGTCCTGCCAGACGAGCAGTCCGAGTTCGTCGCAGAGGTCGTAGAAGGCATCCTCCTCGTAGATGCCGCCGCCCCAGACGCGGATCATGTTCATGTGCGTGTCGCGGGCGCTTTCCAGTTCGTTCCGGTAGGTTTCCGGGGTTGCGCGGCACTGAAATACATCGGTGGGAATCCAATTTGCGCCTTTCGCGAAGAACGGGCGCGAGTTGACGTGAAAGCGGAAGGATTCGCCCCAGGCGTCGTCCTCGCGGACCAGTTCGACCGTGCGCAGGCCGATGCGTTTTTGGCGCGTGTCCAGGACCGTGCCGTCTCCGGTCTTCAATTGTGTCTGCAAATGATACAGATGTTGCTCGCCGAGCCCGTTTGGCCACCACAATTTTGGGTTGTCGATTTGCAGATCTCCGGTTCCGGTGCCGTCCGCCGACAATTCGACAGCGGTCTCGGCTACGATGTTGTCGCCGTCGCGCAGCGTCAGTTGGGCCTTCAGGGGTGCGCTGCCGAGCATTTCCGTCGTCACGTCGACGGAACAGCGAACGAGGCTCGGCTCGTGGTTTTGGCGGATGCGGACGGAGTCCAGACGTCCGCCGGAGAAGCCCAGCAGCCGGGCGGGGCGCCAGATGCCGCAGGTCACGCACATCGGGCCCCAGTCCCACCCGAAGTTGCAGGGTTCCTTGCGGATGAAGTTGTTGCCCACCAGCCGATGGCTGCCCACGCCGCCGCTGCAACAGTCCGATAGTTTCGCAGATACCTCCTCGATGTATCCGAAGGGGGAATGAAGCAGGACGCGCAGGTGGTTGGCGCCGAACTGCAGAACTGCTTTGACATCGAACTCCCAAACCCGGAACATGTTGTCGACACGGCCGAGTGTGGTGCCGTTGAGCGTCACCGTCGCCACCGTGTCCAGGCCCTCGAAGCGCAGGACTTGACGGGTTTGCTTCAGCAGTGACGGATCGACATCGAATTCGCTTTGATAGACCCAGTCGGTTTTACCGATCCACATTAGTTTTTCTTCGTTGTCGCGGTAAAACGGATCCGGGATACGGTCGGCGCGGAGCAGGTCGAGATGTACATTGCCCGGCACCTCGGCGGGAATCCGGTCGGCGTCGTCTGTTTGGAAAACGGTCCAGTTTTTCGAGAGAATCTGTTCAATCATGGGGGCTCCTTTACTTCACACTCCATTTCAGTAGCTGCGGCGCATGTTGCTGGGCATGATACCCTGTTCCTCGCGGTACTTGGCCACAGTGCGGCGAGCGACTTGAAAGCCCTCTTGCTTGAGGGTTTCCGTCAGCTTCTGGTCCGACAGCGGCTTGGCGCTGTCTTCCTGCTCGATCAGATCCTGGATGCGTTGTTTGACGCTGCGGCTGGAGACTTTCTCACCCTCGTCGGTGTTCAGGCCGGACGAGAAGAAGTGCTTGAACGGGAAGACGCCGTGGGGCGTGCGGATGTATTTGCCGGCCGTGGCGCGGCTGACCGTGGTTTCGTGGACGCCGATGTCCTCGGCAACCTGGTTGAGCACCAGCGGCTTCATGGCGTGGATGCCGTTTTCAAAGAAGTCCTCCTGAAACTTCAGCAGGCTTTCGGTGATCTGCTCCAAGGTTGATTCCCGCTGGCTCAGAGCCCGCATGAGCCCTTTGCTGCCGGCGATTTTTTCGCGCACATAGGTTTTTACTTCCGCCGAGGTTGAAGGATCCTCAAGCAGGGCTTTGTATTTGGGCGAAATGCGCAGGCGCGGAATGGCGTCGCGATTGGTCTGAATTAGCCACTGCCCCTTTTCATCCTTGGAGACCGTGATTTCCGGCACGACGAAGTTGGTCGTGAGCGGGGCTATGAGAGTGCCGGGAAAGGGGTTGAGGCCTTTGATGTCCTCGAGCACGGCGTACAGCTCGCCGGTGGAGATGCC
>CAZSBQ010000302.1:0-3818 GCA_964604795.1 uncultured Victivallales bacterium
ACAGCGTGTCCTGCACGCACCTGTCCTACCTGATTCGCGACGCGTGGCGGTTCCGGGGGCTGTTGCTGGGGGCGCCCACCTATGACATGGGATTGTTCCCCCCGATGGAGCGGTTCATCAACATTCTTGAGCGCAAGAAGCTGCGCAAGCGGGTGTTGGGGCTGTTCGGCACCTATGGTTGGAGCGGCGGTGGGGTGAAGACGCTGACCCGCTTTGCCGAGAACGGGGATTGGGATCTGGTGGCGCCGGTGATCGAGGCCAAGTGCTCGCCGGGCGTCGACGATCTCGAGCAGTGTCGCGAACTTGGCCGCAATCTGGTGCAACGCCTGAAGTGAGCGTGATCATTCGGTGACGGAGGCGTCTCGAAGGGTTTGGATGGCGGCTTTCGCGCCCTGCGGGGAGCGAAAGACGCTTGTGCCGGCGACCAGCAGGTTTGCGCCCGCCCGGGTGACTTGCGCAGTGGTGCCGTCGTCGATGCCGCCGTCCACTTCCAGGTGAATGGGGCGGTTGCTTCGACGGATCAAGCGGCGGATTTCGCGGATTTTCGGCAGCATGGCGGTCTGGAAGCTTTGGCCGCCGAAGCCGGGCTCGACGGCCATGACGAGGATCAGGTCCACACGGTCGAGAAATGGGACGACGGCGTCGGCCGGGGTGTTGGGGCGCAGGCAGAGGCCCGCGGAGCACCCCCGCTGATGGATGTCGTCCAGGATCGGGGCGATGTCCGCGTCGATTTCCGTGTGGATGGTCAGGTTGTCCGCGCCGGCCTCGACGAACGGGGCGATGAAGTTCTCGGGGTTGTCCAGCATCAGGTGCACGTCAAAGGGCAGGGCGGTGCATTTGCGGATGCACTTAACTACGGGGGGGCCGACGGTGAGATTGGGGACGAAATGGCCGTCCATGACGTCCACGTGCACGATGTCCGCGCCGGCGGATTCGACCTCGCCGATGTCGCGCCCGAGCGCGGCGAAGTCGGCGGCCAGGATCGATGGGGCGACGAGGACGGCACCGGCATCGAGGCCGGTCAGCGGGTGTTTGGTTCCAAGCGGGGGATGACTGTGGTTTTCAGACATTGGACCAGTTCCTTTTTGCCGTGGTCGTTTTCCACAATGGGCGCGTAGCCGAAATCCCGTTCGGCGCGTTGGGTTAGAAAACAGTGGCTGGTACCGAGCTGGATGGCCAGAAACCGGCTCAGGTTGGGGCCGCCGAGACTTGGTGCCATGCGCCGGGCGGAGTCCAGAACCACGCCGATGAATTTGGCGGCGGGCAGGGGCAGAGAGCGTCGGGTCGGCGGCAGATCCAGCGCGGTCAGCAGCTCGTCGATCCAGTCCCACAGCACAACGGGTGCGGAGTCCGCAATGAAATAGACGCGACCGTTCAGGGGACTGTCGGTGGTCAGCGCCTCCAGGGCTTGCAGGTGGGCTTTGGCGGCGTTGCGCACGTGGGTAAGGCTGACTCGGTTGGTGCCGTCGCCGATGCGGACCAGGCGATTGCGGCGGGCGAGGTCGACGATGTGGGGGATCAGATGGCAATCCCCAGGCCCCCAGATGAGGTGTGGACGCAGGGCGCAGGTGGCGAGGGTGTCGCTTGCAGCGCCGATGACCTCCTGCTCGGCAATGGCCTTGGAGCGGGGGTAGGATGCCGGGAAACAGCGGGGATATGGCAGGGATTCGTCGCCGTCGACGATGTTCCCCCAGGCGGAGACGACGCTGGGCGAGCTGGTGAATACCAGCCGCGGAACTCCGCAGTCTTTGCAGGCTTGCAGCAGGTTGCGCGTGCCGCGGACATTGGTGTCGAAATACGGTTTTCGATCCGGTCCGGCCCCGGCGATCCCGGCGGTGTGGATGACGCCGTCAACGCCTTGGCAGGCCGCCTGCACTGCGGCGGCATCGCGGATGTCGCCGCAGTGAACCTCGACGCCGTCGACGGCCAAATCCGGGTGCTCGCGCTGTCCGAACACGCGCACGGCGAAGCTGTCCTCCGCTTGGAGGGCGCGGACGATGTGACGGCCCAGAAAGCCCCCGCCGCCGGTAACCAGGATGAGTTGGCGCTCACTCACTCGAGTCCGATTCCTCCTGTTTTTGGCGGGGTTGGGGCGGTGTCAGTCCCGCCAGCGTTGCCACAGTGCGGGCGTATGTGTCGGGCAGGCCGGTATCGAGAGGGCGGCCATCGAGGCTCAGTGCGTTGAGCCCTTCGCTTCGACGCAGGTTGTCCAGGGCTGCGGTCAGTTGGAACTCGCCGTTGGCGCGGCGGTTGCCCGCGATGTCCCGTCCGAGGTGTTCGAAAATAGCGGGGGTGAGCACGTATTGTCCGGCCACGCAGAGGAAGGTGTCTTCGGGCATGGCGGCGGTGTGCAGATGGCCGCGGGCGTAGTCCATAGTGGGCTTTTCGGCCAGATCGGTGATTTGGAGTGTTTTTTGTGCCTGTCCGGTCCACCGGCCGCTGACGGTCCCGTAGTGCACGACGCGTTCGGCGGGGACGGGATGGACCGCGATCATGCTCGAATCGGAAAGCCGGGAGAAGGCGGCGAGCAGCTGGCCGGCGCAGGAGGTTTCCGCGTCGGACTGGTACAGGTGATCGCCCAGCAGCAGCAGAAACGGTTGGTCGCCCACCCACTCGCGTGCGCAATGCACGGCATGACCGAAGCCGCTTTGCTCGGTTTGGTGAATGAAGGAAATGCGCCCGCCGATGTCGCGCAGTCGGTAGGCGTACTGCCGGCACGCCTCGGGCAGACGGTTGTAGTGGTCGGGATCGAGAGGGGTTTTGAAGAAATTCCGGAAAAGGACTTCGTCCTCCGGACGGATGACCAGGGCGATCTCCTCAATGCCGGCGGAGATAGCCTCCTCGATGACTTCGAGGATGACCGGCTTGGCCAGTCCGTCCGCGGAGACGACAGGAAAGAATTCCTTCTTGACGGCGTAGGAGGCGGGGAACATGCGGGTGCCGAAGCCCGCTGCGGGGATGACCGCCTTGCGCACCGGGCGGGCGGGCGCCAGGTCCAGCTCGTACGAGTTCATGTCGTATTCGGAATGCAGGTAGGCCATCAGTTGTTCGCGTTCGGTCGTGCCGCGGGCCACGAACTGGGCGCAGCCGTCGCCCTGAGAGCCGACCCCTTTGCCGCCATGCGCCAGGGATTGAACCTGCGGGTCCTCGAGCAGCGCATGCAGTTTCGGGGAGGTCAGCTGCTCGGGAGAGGCGGCCTGCAGATGCCGGTCGAACTCGGCCTGAGCCCGCGTCATAAGTGCGCCCAGCGCGGCCGGCGTGCCGGTTTCCAGGATTGTCAGCGCCTCCTTGACAAGCTGGGTGTTGACGGGGCCGAGAAAGCGCTGAACCTTGCGCCCGAGATCGTCGGAGGCAAAGGGATAGGCGCGATTCAGGTCGGCCAGGATTTTGACGGTGCTTTTGCTGCCGTTGAGTTCGACGATCAGGAGGGGAAAGTGAGTTTTCGGGTTGAGCGGTCGGGTCAGCAGCAGTTCTCCGTCGAAGGTCATGTGCACCGGTTTTCGACCGAATGCGCAGCCCTGGTCCATGCGTCCGCAGCGCGACGGGGTCAGAATCTCTCCCTGGTAGGCCGCCTCCATTTCGGCGCGCGTGGTAAGCTTGAGATCATAGGCCCGATTGAAGGCGCGAGCCATCAGCACGCACAGCGCCGCCGAGGAGCTGAGTCCTTTGCTGACCGGCAGGGTCGTGCGGTAGTTGTCCAGCATCAGGCCGCCGACGTTGTAGAAGACCAGCATTTGGTAGGCCACCCCGCAGGCATAGCTGAAAAAGCCGCCCTGCTGGGCTTCGGCGAGCAGCGCCTCGCGGGTCATGGGCACTTC
>CAZSBQ010000303.1:0-3806 GCA_964604795.1 uncultured Victivallales bacterium
TCCGAAGCACAGGACTTGTTCTCCCGGTATTGGGAGGGGGACGCCGTCCCCTTGTTGTTCTGGTCGTGCTGGATTTCAGCGGCAACTATCGAAACAGTTATGTCGCGCCCCTCGTGTTCCGGGCTTCTCCGATCCTTCCGAGTACAAAAGACAGGGCCGCCCTGCCCCGTTCAAGCTTCCGGCGGAATGCACAGTCCAGGCCGACATTGAAGTGCGGCGCATTTGGGACGATGAATTCCGGCGCGTACTCAGGCCCAAGAACATCCGTGAGCGGCTCGCGGATGTGTATCGGGAATTGCGGGCGAACCTCGATCACTCGCCAGCCATCCTGGACTTCTTTGCCAATCCGGAGGCCTGCGATCCGCACAATTTATAGCGGCGAAGGCGGCGAAGGCACCCTCAAACGCTTCGAGGATTCCGCAACCCACTGGCTCTTCCACTCCGACAACCCTGAGGAACCCGATCCGCCCCCCGTATCCAAGCTCGACCAACCAAGCTACCCCATCCTAGGCATCGCCCGCTACAACCTGACGAAGAGTGAGACGATACCGGCAAAACACCGATAAACCCAGACTATTATGAACCTATGTCCACAAAATTTGCTTGGATTCGGTCAGTTGAGTTCGCAATGACTTCAGTATCAACGGGCATCCCTGCCTGTTGTAAATTCCTCTGCACTAAGTCCACAAAATTTGGTAGAATTCGGTCAGTTGAGTTCGCGATGGCTTTAGTATCAACGGGCATCCCTGCCTGTTGTGAAGCTCTCGGCAGCCAAGATGGCCGCAGTACGGTTCCAATCCAACAAATCCTGTGGACATAGACGCAGTTCGCTAGCTGCTTGATTTATGACTGAGCTTTTGTATAGTCCATGTTCTGGAAGACGAACCGTCCCGTCGACAAGGCTGGCCGGGGTGCCCCAACCCCACAGATCAGGAAATCTCGTTTGGCAAACCAAATACAATGTGGCCGCCTACACGGCCTTGCAGGCAGTTTGCTCGACTGGCAGAATCGCTCTAAGGCATCGCAACTTACAAATCCAAGCCTACATACAGCCTCAAATACGCGTCAAGCACTGTGTGGGACCCCGCGAAGATCCCCGTGAATTCGATTCATGGAAAACCTCCGGAACGGTCGCTGTCGGGGAGATCCTTGAGGTGGCGCCGGTGACGGGGGAATTCGCCTACTGCGTGGGATGCGTCGCGGAATTCGAGGCGGACGTATGTCCGCCCGAGTGCGAATCGCTCGTGGAATGGTACGTCGATGGCGGCGATGAGCCGGTCGGAAGCGGAAGCACCTTCAGTTGCTCGTGGGATGAGCCGGGGCAGCATTCCGTTCAAGCCAAGTGCTGCGATTCATCCGACGGGGTAACCGTAACCGTCTACGAGGTCGATTCCGTTGCCGTCGAACCGAATGAGATATGCGCCGGTTCGGGGGACGACTTCACCTTCACCGCCACGACCAATCCCGCCGGGTACGAGGAGTATGTCAGTTGGCGAGGAGGAGGTTCCCCCGAGGAAGGTGCCGGAGAAACTTTCACCACCACGTGGACCGACTGCGGAAGCCATAAGGTCACCGCGTACTGCTGCGATTCCGAACAGGAGAGCCCGGAGGTCGATGTGGTGCAGGTGTCAAATCTCACAATTACCCCCAGTCGTATCTGTCTGAACGGATCCTCGGTGCGGTCGACGGCTGAGGCCGTTGTCTGTCCGAGTTCCAGAGATGATAACCTCCGGTACGCGATCATGGGTGGGGCCGATACTCCTACATGCCCGGGCGAAAGCTGGTCCGGCTGGTCGATTTCCGAGAATCTGGGGTTTGTCATCAATCCCGAGACGGGCGTGCTCACCGCCGGTTCCAACCCAGAATCCGGCTGGCTGCTGATCAAGGCATACGATGCGAACCTCCCCACCTGTCCCGCCTTCAAAATTGTTGAAGTCAAATGTTGCAGCTCCACGGAATTGGCCGGCTACGAAGCCGAGCTGGGCAGTGCCCACGCCGAATTCTCCCTCGGCAACGGCACCAACGGCTTTTCGGCCGGTCGGCTCGAGATCGACGCGGAGGCAATGACTTCCGAATTGGCCACGCCCGCGGCTCTGGAAGCGATCACAAATTCTCCGAACGCGGAGGTGCTCCGCGATGCGTTCGACGCCGTCCGCCAGATGTCGGCGCCGGAAGGTCTCGCGGACATCGTTACCGTGAACGACACCAAATACGAAATCCGATTCTACACTGCCGCCAATCGCGGGCAGAAAGGCCAGGACGGCCTGTACGATCCGGTCGGCAACCCGATCGCCGTGTTCACCATCGAGAATCCCGATGCCGATCCCGCCGTCCACAACCGTCTGCGGATCACCGAAACCCGCGGCGGCGAAAGCCGGATCGACGAGTTCAGCTACGACGAGGCACTAGACGAATGGTCCCTTTCCGAGGCCGGCGGCCAAAAGGTCACCTCGCGTCGGACCGAGCAAGACGGCTTGGAACGCACCGTCACCACCGTCGTTGAAGACGACAATGGACAGATCGCTTCGAAGAGCCGGGTCGAGTACCACGAATACGACTTCGGGGAGCGTCTGGTTGCTCTTGTCGACGATCCCGACGGCGCCGCCCTGACCACTCAGTATGCCTACTACGACGATCCCGCAGCCCCCGGCAGCTACGGATGCAGAAAGTCCGAGACGCGCCCCGACGGTACGTGGATGTCCTACGAATACGACGCGGAAGGCCGCCGCGCCGAGGTTTGGCGACCGCTGGGCGACCTCGCCCTCGCAAACGCCACTGCGGCCAACTGCAACCGCACCGTCTACAACTACGACGTCTCCCCCGATCCCGACGACATCGTCGAAGACTGGGATAACCGCCCGCGTATCGAGCAGCACTACGTCGAGGGCGTGCTCGCCAAAACCCTCTACCACGTCTACAAAACCGTGAACGGCGAGCGGGTCCGCATCACCGAGACGGCCCCCGGAAACACGGCCTACGCCGATCCCGCCAACCGCCGGGTCACCCGCACCTTCTTCCCCGACGATGATCCGGACTACCGCGCGGGCAAGCTCAAATCCTCCGAAAACTCCGACGGCACCCTGACGAGCTATTCGTACGAGGCCGGCACCTTCAGCGACGACCCGCAGAACCCGGCGCAGGCCTCCTTCACCCCCGGCGCGGGCGAGGACGTGCGCAAGACCGTCGTCCGCGCCGCGGTCGCCCACCCCGATGGACTCCCCGGCAAGACCACCAAAAACATCACCATCCTCAGCCCGACCCGCCGCACTCTGTACCGCGAAACCCACGTCCGCACCGACGCCGGCTGGGACCGCATCTCCTGGGAGCACAACACTCTCGGCCCCCTCGGACACACTGAGGTCACCCAATACGCCGACGGCACCACCCGCGAATTCCAGGACGTCGACTCCTGCGGATGCGGCGGCGCAGCTCCCCGCGTCACCCGCGAGCGCGACGGCACCGAATACGACTACGTCCACGACGCACTCGACCGGCTCACCGCCCAAACCAAAATCGGGCACGACGGCGCACCCGACATCACCACCACCCACACCCACGACGCCGACGGCCGACAACTCTCCGCCACCCGCTCCGCCGGCACTCTCTCCCTGAGCTCGACGGCCCAGTACGACACTGCCGGGCGCGTCACCTCCCGCACCGACCAGCAGCAGCGCGTCACGCTCTACGACTACCTCGACGGCGGACGCACCACCCTGGTCACCCAGCCCGGCGGCGCGACCCAAACGACCACGCGCTACAGCGACGGGCGCACCAAGTCCGTCACCGGCACCGCCGTCACCAACACC
>CAZSBQ010000304.1:0-3803 GCA_964604795.1 uncultured Victivallales bacterium
CGCAACGCCGATGGCGGCTGGGGGGACACCCCGAACAGTCCGAGCAATCTGAGCACCACATTGCTGTGTCGCGCCGCCCTGCGCCATTGCGGAGACCGCAGCGAACCGCACGTCGTCGAAGCCGAGCATGCGTCCGCGGCGTGGACAACCACCGTCTGCGGTGCCGCTGAGGGCTCGGCGCTGGCGCCGCACGTTCGGGATATCTACGGGCGCGACCGCACGTTCGCGGCCCCCGTCCTCGCGGTTTGCGCTCACGCTGGTCTACTCGGCAACGATGGCTGGCGCGCCGTGCCGCCGCTGCCTCACGCGCTGGCTCTGGCTCCGGCGCCGCTGTACCGTTTTCTGCGCCTGAACGTGGTCAGCTACGCCCTTCCCGCCCTGATAGCCGTGGGCCTGATGATCAACTGCGGTCGCTCGGAGAGCCGACGTGGCGCCCTGCGCTCGGCACTGCGCCGGTGGGCCGCCCCGCGACTCTTGAGAAAACTCACGGCCATGCAGCCTTCCTCCGGCGGTTTTCTGGAGGCCATTCCGCTGACCGCTTTCGTAGCCATCGGGCTGACGGCTTCCGGTCATGGTGCTTCCGATGCGGTCTCCGCCTGCACGGCGTTTCTGTTGGCCGGGCAGCGTGTGGACGGCAGCTGGCCCATCGACACCGATCTGGCCACCTGGCTGACTACGGAAACCGTTAAGGCCTTGCCCGCCGCCGATGAAGCAGCGGCGGACACGGTCGCCTGGCTGCTCAAACAGCAGTTTGCCGCGCCGCATCCGTTTACCCGCGCCGCGCCGGGCGGCTGGGGCTGGACAGATCATCCCGGTGCCGTTCCGGACGCCGACGACACCTCGGGTGTCCTGCTGGCCCTGCATCGCCTGGCACCGCAGGCTCCCGAGGTGCAATCCGCCGCCGAACAAGGCGTCGAATGGCTGCTTAACCTGCAGAATCGCGACGGCGGTGTCCCCACCTTCTGCCGGGGCTGGGGGCGGCTGCCCTTCGACCGCAGTTGCCCCGACATCACCGCCCACGCCGCAGCCGCCGTCGCCCAGTGGCTGCCCCGCCTGTCCACGCTTGCGCAGGATCGTGCCGAGCGCTTTCTCCGCCGCTGCCTGACCCATTTGTGCAAAACGCAGGCTCCGGACGGCAGCTGGGTTCCCCTCTGGTTCGGCAACCAAACCGTCCGCAATCAAGAGAATCCCGTCTTCGGCACAGCCCGCGTGCTCTCAGCCCTTGCCAATCCTGCGGCGCAAGCGCATCTGCGAACCCCGCATGCGCGGGCGAGCACGGATGCCGCGCTGGACTTCCTGCAGGCCGCGCGCCACCCCGGCGGCGGCTGGGGCGGCTGCGACACGGCAAGCGCAAGCGTCGAGGAAACCGCCGTGGCCACCGCCGCTCTGCTCGCCTGGGGGCGGGCGGACGCCGCCGCGCCGGGGCTCGCATGGCTGCACAACGTCTGGACAACAACCACGCTAGAACAGGATGGCCCTTCCACCGCCGAACCCGCTCCCATCGGGCTGTATTTCCAATCGCTGTGGTACTCGGAATCCCTCTACCCGTTGATCTTCAGCGTCCAGGCACTGCGGCAACGACACAAATCTCCGACAAGCGGCTACAGTAACGTTTGAACGCGTCAATCCAGGCGAACCGGAACCCAGGGAATTCATGAACACCGAGAAACCGACCAACCAGAGCTGGCGTGCGCTGTACCCCTTCGATTCACGATACGCGACCGTCGACGACCTCTCGTACCACTACGTGGATGTGGGCGGCGGATCGCCGGTGGTCATGGTCCACGGCAATCCCACCTGGTCGTTCCACTTCCGCGACCTTATCGGCGAATTGCGCACCTCGCACCGGGTCATCGCCCCCGACCACATCGGCTGCGGCATGTCGGACAAGCCCCAGGGCTACAACTACCGCCTGCAGACCCACATCGACAACCTGGAACATTTGCTGGTCAACCACCTGGACCTGAAGGACATCACGCTGGTGATGCACGACTGGGGCGGCGCCATCGGCACCGGCTTCGCCGTGCGCCACCCCCAACGCGTGTCCCGCCTGGTGGTCATGAACACGGCCGCCTTTCTGCTGCCCATCTGCCCGTGGCGAATCCGACTGTGCCGCTTCCCCGTGCTTGGCCCGCTGGCCGTACTCAAGTTCAACGCCTTCGCCCGCGCCGCCCTGACAATGGCGACTCGGCACCCCGATCGATTTCCCGCCGAGGTGCGCGCGGGCTATCTGGCCCCCTACGATTGTTCGCGCAACCGCATCGCCATTCTGCGCTTTGTCCAGGACATCCCCCTGCGCTCCTCGCACCCCACCTGGAAAACCATGGGGTCCATCGAAAAGAACTTGTGCAAGCTCAGCGACCGCCCCATGCTCATCTGCTGGGGCGAGCAGGACTTCTGCTTCACCGCCGATTTCCGCCGCGTTTGGCGAAAATACTTTCCCGCCGCGGAAGTGCATACCTTCGACGACGCCGGACACTACGTCCTCGAGGACGCCGGCGAGCAAATCATCCCCCTCATACAAAACCACCTGAAAAAACCGGCAAAGTAAACAACCGCCTGCCCTGCGCAACACACCCGACGCACCCGTGTCCGGAACCCCGGTTCGACGGATGTCTCGCCCTCCAAGACGACTTGTCCGACATCAGGCGCATCGGCGATCCTACTGCCCGTATTCGGCTTTGGCCCAGTGCCAAAAATTCCCATAGGGATTAATATTGCTGTAGACAGCAGTCCAGTTGATGGGGTAGACGGGAGTGAATGTCTGGAATTTTGCAGAACCGTCATAGAAGCCGGCTACGACCCCCTTCCCCTCATGCCCCTGCCTCTTATTATCCAGCGGGGCCGTGCCATTGTATACGAGATCAGCAGTCAAGATCGGGGAAAGAACTTCCGCACTCTGTTCTCCTCTGCCGAGATACAGATTTGCCTGTGTCGGGTGTGTCTCAGTGTTGTAACCGACGAACGTGCAGAACTTGCCGCAAATGGTGCTCTGCGCCCAGTTATTCGAACCCAACTGGTCGTTCAGCTCACGATACATGTGAGGAGGCATCCGCCAGTTCCACGTGGGATTGGCCGAGGGACAGAACAAGAGGTCGATGGTTTCACGACTTCCTGGGAGGTAGTCGTTGACAACAAGCTGACCAATTCCCTGAGGCTGATATCTGCCATTCTTGTGTCGGCTGAGCCATGATCCGTCGGTATTCGGCAACAGGGAATCATGGTCGTCGGCATACATCGTCGCGGCAAGCAGAATCTGCTTGTGCTGGCTCAGGCACTGGGCGCGCAGAGCTGCCTCACGAGCGCGTTTCAGCGCAGGCAGAAGAATAGCAGCCAATATGGCAATGATCGCGATGACCACCAAAAGTTCGATCAGAGTAAAGCATCGTTTTTGGTAAATATATGTCATTGGTATGTCCGGACCGTTGGGAATCCAAAATCCGAGTGCATTGCCGCGATGTCATCACACGGGTGGACTTCCGTTTCCATGTTTTCAGAGACGAAGAGCAAAAAGCAAATTCGTGCCCCTGTCCCATATTTTCACCGTCTGAATGTGTGCTCAGAAAAAGCAGGAATATCGATGTCGCCTGCCGTCCGCAACCTTTGCGCTCTCTAAAACGCCAAAGCCCCAGCTGCGGCCACGCGGGGCTACTCGGGCCAACCGACAAAAATGTGTGTCACAGCCGACCGCGTCACTCCGCTTTTCGCCGCACTCCAAGCATCACTGGGAGCGGGCGTGGCTTGCCGCCGGAGGGACTGTTGACGATCTGCACGTCTCCTGATTTGCCAGTCGCAAGCATGAT
>CAZSBQ010000305.1:0-3751 GCA_964604795.1 uncultured Victivallales bacterium
CGGCGTATTCGTGGCCGGCGACCTCTCGAAGGGAGCGTCCCTGGTGGTTCGAGCCATTGCCGACGGTCGCCGGGCCGCCGAGGGAATCAACCAGTATCTCGGCTTCGGCGAGGAACTATGACTCGTCCGGGAGCAGAGAAGGATCGGGACCGACTCGGCTTGCCGATGTGTCCTGTTCCATGAGGTCCATGACGCGCTCGAATGAAGCGGCAATTTCCAGCTGCTCCTCCGACGGCAAATCCGCCAGGGCGTGCCCAAGCTGAGTGGGCAGGGGGGAGGGGGCCTTCGCGACCATGTCGCGTCCCGCATCGGTCGTCGATACGAACACGCGTCGTCGGTCCGCCGTGTCTCGGCGACGAGTAACCAGGCCCTTGCCCTCCAGGCGGTCGACAATCCCGTTGATTGTACTCAATCCCAAGCTGACGCTGGCCCCCAGGGAGGACTGCGTCATCGGCCCTTCCTTGACAATCACATTGAGGCAGGTGATCTGCGGTCCGGTGATCCGAAACAGATGGTTCAAACGGCTGGAATGAACATCGGCGGCGTGCATGATGTGCCGCAGAGCATGGATGATGCGGTCAACGGATGTATCCGCCGCCGACGCGGAGTGAGTTTGATCCATGACAAACCTCCGGGAAATGCGAATCCTGAACGTTGGAAAACAATCAGGAAAAAACTATAGCCGAAAACTTTCGTTCCGCAAGTAATTGGTGGCGGCTTTCAATCAAATCCTTTAGTATGGGGTACAGAGATACTGTACTTACTCTCATTGTGAGCTTGACCCCATACTCTGACCTGGCGCCGCCCGGCCTCGGGCGGATGGTCCCCTGGAGCGGATGGCCCCCTGGAGCCGCCCGGCCTCGGGCGGTTTTCGGACGGTTGGCCTCGGGAAGGAACGGCGGGGGCCCGCCGTCTCCAGGGGGGCCTGCCTCGGGAAGGAACGGCGGGGGCCCGCCGTCTCCAGGGGGGCCTGGTGTGCCGTGTTCCGAGATCAAGAGTACTTAAAGTTTTCACAGCTCCGCCTGAAAGGCAGAGCCACGATTGGTCCGTGTTTTGCTTTCCCGCTCACCCCAGCGAGCGCCAGTATTCCAGCAGGGCGTCCGCTGTCGGGAAGTCGCGCTTGTTCACCACTGGCAGCAAGGCCCCTTGGCGGGCGTAGTTGTGCAGGCGTTTGAGGTATGTTTGGTCATCCTCTCCGGCTCGTCTGGGCCAAGGGCCATAATAGACCTTTCCGGCATCGGCGATCAGGTCCATGTCCTCCTCGAAGACATGATCGTGTTCCTTGTTGGGGATGTGGCCGAAATTGATGCCGCGCACTTCCGGTATTCGGCAGAGTTTGCGGGTGAGGTGGTCGTTGCGCCCGCAATAGTGAATCCAGGCGCCGCCGAATTCCCGGGCAAGCCGGCGGGTGTAGGGCAGTGCGAATTCGTCCATGGCTTCGGGGCTGATTAGCACGGTGGTGTCCTCGCACACGCGTATGCCCATATTTTCCGCGTAGACAGCATTGCTGTGATGGAGAGTATTGGGGGCTTCCCCGTTGATCTCCTTCATCCAGTGGTGGATGCGCTTGCCCAACTCCAGGCACAGTTCCATCAGGTGATGAACGAACGGCGGATCGTCATACAGAGCCATGAACAGTTCGTCGCCGTGCATCAGGTGGGCGAGGTCAAACGGTCCCTGAGTGTCCATGCAGTAGACTGCCAGGTCGTCGCCGAGAATCTCGCGAAAGGTTCGCATGTATTCCATTCCCGTCTCAAAACTTCCCTGCGGCGCAATGTCATCCGGGGTCATCCGGCTGATCTGCTCCTTGCTCAGGTGCTCGTGAAGCCACGGCATTTTGTCCTCGTACACGGTCTGCTCCAAGCCCACGCACGCCAGAGCGATCCCCGTGCCGAAGTTCACGCGGATCGAGGGGACCGCGTCGCTGTGCCCGTTGAGCATGGCCAGAGCGGCCCGAAGCTGGCTTGTCAGCATGCGGCGGGGATCATCGAAGGCCTCCTTGTGGTTGGCGGCAGGCAGCAGCGCATTCTGCTCGTCAGCGAGCGCGCCCGAGCAGCAGATCGGCCAGGCGTCGGGAACCTCGAGCCTCCACAAGGCGGCCTGACGGCGGCGTGCCTGTTCGAGCTGTTCGGCTTGCTCGCGAAACGGGGCGAGCGCACTCTCCCAGTCCATGCTGTTGGCGGTATTGTTCATATCAGGTTGCCTCGCGTTACTTCGGGCGGAGCGCCGCATGGTGATTTTCTACAGACGGCGGAATCGTTGCAGCTAATAGGACTACTATATCCGTACGTCCGAACTATTCCATCAGAAGTTAGCTTGTTATACTGTAGGTTTGCCTGATCCAGATTTAAAACTGTGCAACTGACGCTATAGTCTGTCCGTCGTCAGTTCTCCGAATCGTCGACAGAAGCCGATGGAGTGATCGCAGAGACAAAAACAATAGTCCCAAGCAATCTGCCCTACGTGTGAATATCCCAGACCATGGCCGGCAGTTGCCTGACCAGCGCGACTCTCGCCGTCATTGGCGCGATCATGTCCGCCGCCATGACCTAAAAAACAACCGGTGGATGCCTTGCGTGTTGATGAATAACCCACCCTTGCACGGAGAATGAACCATGACCCAGACAGCGCCTTGGATTACCTACCGCCCCGAACTCAAAGTTCTGGACTGCACGCTCCGCGACGGTGGGTTGGTCAATGACTCGCACTTTGACGAAGAGACCATCCGCACAGTCTACAACGCCTGCGTGGCGAGCGGAGTCGACTACATGGAGGTGGGCTACAAGAATTCGCCCAAGCGTTTCCCCGAGGACCGCTTTGGTCCGTGGCGTCATTGCGACGAGGACGATCTCAACCGTGTGTTCGAAGGCCATTCCTTCGAGGAAACCGGTCTGAAGCTGAGCGCCATGGCCGATACGGGCGGCAAAAGCGACTGGCGTCATCAGCTGGTTCCAGCCGACGAGAGCGTGTTAAGCACCATCCGCGTCGCCTGCTACGTGCACGAAGTTTCCGAAGCCGTCGAGATGATTCGTCACGCCGATTCGCTGGGCTACGAGACCACCCTGAACGTCATGGCCATTTCGATCACCGGCGAACAGGAGATCGACCAGGCTCTCGAGGTGGGCGTCGACAGCCCCGCCGGCGCCGTCGTGGTCGTCGACAGCTTCGGCAATCTCTACCGCGAGCAGATTGATGCTCTCGTGCGCAAGTACCTGAATGCCGTGGAGGGAACCGGCAAACACGTCGGCATTCACGCCCACAACAACCTTCAGCTCGCCTTCGCCAACACCATCGAAGCCATCATCCTGGGCGCCAACCTCGTCGACGCCTCCATGATGGGCATGGGCCGCGGCGCCGGCAACTGTCCCATGGAAATCCTGCTCGGCTTCCTGCGCAACCCCAAATTCGACCTGCGCCCCATCCTCGAGGCGATCCAAACCTCCATCCTGCCGCTGCGCCAACAGTATGACTGGGGCCCCTCCATCCCCTACCAGCTCACGGGCAAGATGAACCTGCATCCCCGGGCCGCCATTCAGTTCCGCGACGGCGATGCCCCGGACGATTACGTCACCTTCTACGATCAGGTCACCGCAGACATGTAGACGAGGGACCAGTGAAAGACCTGGATATGCCATCGAATGTCATCGAGGCACTCAACGACCTGCTGTTGCTGGCGGCAAACTGCCAAGCCAGAGCTTTCTTGTTCTACCAGCACAAGAGAGCCGTGATTGCGTGAAGACGTGAAACGTGA
>CAZSBQ010000306.1:0-3750 GCA_964604795.1 uncultured Victivallales bacterium
CGGGCCCGCAAGGAGATCATCGCCGACGCGGTCTACTTCTGGGCGTAACCACGGAAGGGAGGCGAGCCATGGGACCATGAAGCACACCGACTTCCGACCGGATGACGACGAGACGAGAACCACAACAGACAGACAAGTGAGGTGCAAGATGAAGACGAACACGATGAAACGAACGACGGCGCTGGTGATTGCCTGTGCCGGAATGCTGATGCTGGCAGCGACGGGGTGCAAGAGCACGCAGTCCCTCAGCCAAACCGAGATGCAGGCGCGCCTGGCCACGCTGACCGAGGCAGTCAGGCTCGAACAGGTGCGCAGCGGCTCGCCCGTGGTGGCCGACTTCCTCGGCAACGTCCCGAAGAGCGGCGCGGCCGGGTACACCCAGGTCAAACGCGTGGTGCGCAACCCGGACGGGACACCGCTGATCCTGCCCGACGGCCAACCCGCGATGGAAGGCGGCGTGGCTGTGGGCCTGCTCAACTCCATGCGCGACTTCGGCAACGTCGACCAGGCCTGGCTGGTGCTGGGCGGATGGGCCCGCAACCCGCTCACCGGCGAAGTCAGCCGCGACGCGACGCTCGACGGGATGTTCACCTACGTCACCGGCGGCGGCGTGGCCAGCACGGTCAACAGCGAGTTTGCCGCCGTCTGGGCCGAGGCACCCGCTGCCGAAAAGGCGGCTGCGGCCGATGCGGTGCGCAAGGCGCTTGAGGCCAGGAAGGGCATGATCGTCGAGGGCATCACGGCCACCGGCGAAGCCGCGCGCGGCATCCTGCGGGAGGTCTACCGGGCCACGCCCGCCGGAGCCGGGCTGGCGGCCGTCGAGGTGCTGCTGGATGCCGACGACCAGCAGATCCCGGCGACCGTGACCGAGCCGTTCCGCACCCTCCCGTCGGCTGCGGCCGGAGGGGGCGGCGAGTGATCCCACGCCTCCGCCACGGTTTCTTTCCGTCCTCCTTCCGGGCCGTGGCGGAGGCATCTCCTTCATTCCTCAACCGAATAGGCAGGACACAATGACCGAACCGATGAACGACGTGACGCTGATCGACCGGGGACCCGATATCACCGAACGGCGCGACGTGCCCGGCACCGATGGGCTCTGGGCGCTGCGTTCCTACTGGGACGCGTCGCCGGAAGAGCGGGCCCGGATGTGCAACGGTGCGGGGCCGCGCTGGCTCGACCGCTACCTGCCCTGGTGGCTGCGCTGGGTGCGTCTCTTCGCCGACCGCCTGTGGGCACTGGACTGCCGCCAGGCCTTCGACATCCACGACTGGGACTACGCCCATCTTCCGCACACACCAGCCGGGAAGATCGAAGCCGATGACCGGCTTCGGGACAACCTGGACTCGATCATCCGCAGCGCGCGCGGACCGCACTGGTTGACCGAGCTGCGGCGGCGCGAGGCCCGGCGCTACGTGCGGCTGGTCCGCGAGTTCGGCTACAAGGCGTTCTTCGACAGGGACTGAGGAAGGCTGTAGGCCGGAGGCTTTAGGCTTGAGGCAGATTCTCCGAGGGGCGGGACCTCCAGCCTACGGCCTATGGTCTGCGGCCTTGCCCCGGCGGAGAGCACGGATCAGGCCGCTGAGGACGCGGGAGGTCTCTTCCGCCAGGGGGCCGACATCGCGATAGACCGCATCATCCAGGTAACCGAGACGATGAGCAAGAGAAAGCTGATACTCCAACTCACGAGCAGAACCGTAAGCCACATCCAAGAAGTGGATGTAGTCGGCCTCGGTGTTGCGGGCGCAACCCTCAACGATGTTGGATGGCACCGAAACCGCCGCCCGACGGATCTGGGAGGTCAGGCCGAATTGCTCTTCGCGTGGGAATGCTCGGGTCGCGGCATAGACGTCGAGCGCCAGTTGATCCGCGAGTTGGAATGCCTTCAGCTTCTTGTGGTCGCGCATATCTCTGTCCTTTCTGTTGAGTGTTCGCACGGAACTATAGCCTCCAGCCTACGGCCTGCAGCCTCCGCGAAACCTCCAGTCTCCAGTCTCCAGCCTCCAGCCTAAGGCCTTCCCCCGATGATCACTCTCAACACATCCATGTGCGGGGCCACCGCCAACTTCCCGGAGGCGGTGATGGCGACGCTGGGCGGCCAGCTCGTCGTCTTCGACTACACCCCGGACCAGGCGGGCGGATCGGGGCCCGGTGCCTATTGCGAAGGCTATCTGCCGCGCGACCCGCAGGTCGCAGGGATGTATGAGATCTTCGGCTACATGCCCGACGACTGGTACTTCTATGACGGCGACAGTTTCGAGTGGTGGAACGACTGCACGCTGATCAACGGCGTCGACGGCGCGGCCGGATTCACCTTTCACGGCATCGCCTTCCAGCCCGAATCCATGCCGGTGGTGCGCACAGGAAGCGGATGCCGTCCGTCCGTCCGACAGCTTCAGCAGGCGCTTTCCGCCGCGACAATGCTCGCGCCGGACCCGGATCGATCCCGCACCACCACCGCCGTGCGCCTGACCGTCGACAAGCCCATCCACCGGAGCATCGTCGCCGCCCGCTTCGCCAGTCGTCAACCCGCCTTGACCGGCTTCGGCAATCCCACACTTGACTCCCTGCAGTCCAACCTGGTGTGTGTCTGGAAACTCGAAGAGGGCGCGGGCACGCGCATCGACGTGATTTCGGGCGAAGACCTGTCGGCTCACAACAGTCCTGCCAGTGCCGTCGGAAAGGACGGCCAGGCCTGTGCATTTGTCAATGCGTCGTCCCACGGACTGTATCGCGACCAGACCCTTCTCGGGCCGCTGGGCGCGCACGAGACGGATACGGAGATCGCATTCTCGACCTGGCTCTACGCCAACACGGTCGGCTACCGGAGCATTGCCGGGTTCATCGACGAGATGGGCGGCATGGGGCCATGGTCGCTGTCGCTCGGCTACCAGAACCGCATCTATCTCAACGTCAACACCTACAACTGGAACGATTCC
The DNA here is from genome assembly GCA_964604795.1 of uncultured Victivallales bacterium. GTDB lineage: Bacteria > Verrucomicrobiota > Lentisphaeria > Oligosphaerales > CAZSBQ01 > CAZSBQ01. Next base: position 2,937 of record CAZSBQ010000306.1, read on the forward strand.
GCCTATGCCCAGACCGGCAGCATCAGCGCCGGGCAGTGGTACAGCATCGTCTTCACCTTCTCCAGCACCGGCCATCTCCGACTCTACGTGAACGGGGCGCTGGCGGCGACAGGCGACACCTACGGTGGGACCGGCGGCCTGGCCGAACCTTATTCGCCCTTCACGCTGGGCTGCGGCCAGGTCTACGACTACGAGCACGACACCACCGGCTTCGGGAACTCCTGGGATGGCCTGATTGACGAGACCTGCGTCTGGAACGTGGTCCCCGACGATCCCGACGCCTTCGCGGGCGCTCTCTGGAACAGCGGTCGTGGCGCATTCTACCTTATCGATAACAAGCGCCGAACCATCTCGGGCATTGTCTCCTCGGCGCGTCAGCGAATGGACTTCCGTCATCGTGCTCGATTCCAAGCTGCTGCTGTCGTTGTGCTGGCCGCGACCAACGCCCGCTTTGACGCCGTTGCTCGCATCTTCCGGGCCTGTCCGGTCGTCAGGACTTCCGTTCGCGCGCTGAACGGGAACCGTAGTGCCGACATGTTCGACTTCATCTTCGGAATCGACCCCACTCGTGCCGCTGTCGCGGTGCGTCCTGCCGCCCGCCAGCTTCCAGGCACGGTGTTCGGCAATCCGGTCCTCGATGCCATTGGAGAACACCTGGTCGCCTGCTGGAAGCTCGAAGAACACACGGGCGAACGGATCGATGCAATCTCCAGCGAACACCTGACGCCCCACAACGCTCCGACCGCCGCGCCCGGGCGGGATGGCCAGGCCAACCGCTTCTCCAACGCGCAGGCCAACGGGCTCTTCCGGGAAA
>CAZSBQ010000307.1:0-3724 GCA_964604795.1 uncultured Victivallales bacterium
CCGTCTGTACCAGCTGATATCGACGAGTGTCACTTGGTGCCACCGGCCTTTAGGCTGCGCGAACCGTTGGCATGGGCTGAAAGGCGGAATATTGAATATCGTATTTTGAATTCTGAATATTGAATGCAAAACCAAACTCGCCGCAGGGCGATGCAGCACATTCAACATTCAACGTTGAACAGGCATCCCTGCCTGTTTGAAATGGAATATCGGCTACAGGCAGGGATGCCTGTAGTACTGCCGGATCACTGAAACCTGCTCGTCTCATGGGATGTTCCCCCGCCGGATGGAATAGGGTGATTAGGGGGCGAGGGGGCGGACAGCATCGACAATGGTTTCCTTCACGGCAGACCAGGGGCGTTCATGAAGCATCTGCGGCGGCGGTTCCTCTTCGGCATCATCGAAATATACGAGGCTGCGCAAAACGAGGAAGGATGAACCGTCCGGGAACTTTTTTTGAGAAAGGACGGTAGTGGGCCCCAATTTACGAAGACGGTTGCGGACGGCGATGGGATCGGCCTCGACGGGGCCGAAGAGATCGATGTCGTCGGACCGCCGGTGCCCAATCTGCAGCGCAAGCGCGGTGCCGCCGAGCAGGCGCAGGCCGGTGAATTCCGGGGCGCTCTGCAGGCGCTTCAGCAGACCCAGTGTTTTGCCGTCGATTGTTTCGCGGAATAGCACGCGAACTCTTCCTTGGGGCGGTCGGTCAGGGTGGCGACGAAGCAGGCGCTCTTGCGGTCGAGGTCAGGAATCCGCGCCGCGACATCGGCGATGACGTCGAGCCCGTAGTACTCGCGAATGCGCCGCCAGTCCTCGAGTGTGCCGTATTCCAGAACCCGGTGAATGATGAAGCGTTTGTGTCGCTGGATATCGACGGTCGCGACGTCCACGTCCCAGAAGAGGAGTTGAGATAGGTCGCTCGCGTCTATCATCGCCTGCTCCTGATGCGCTCTCGCACCATTGCCCACGGGGAACCCTCATCAGGATACTGGTGACAGGCGTCCAGGCGCCGGTCGAGTTCGGCCTTCTGATCCGCAGTCAGGCCAACTTTCTCCGGCACTTCCGCTATGGTATCCGAGATGTCCTCGACAAGCTGGATGCGTTCGGGAACGCTCAGGCTCAATACGTTTGCTTCAACGAATGTGCTCATACTGTCCCGACTCTGGCATTGAGGGGGGCATTCATCAATCTCTTGCTTCGAACGCCTGCAGTGAACCGCGGCGTTAGCCGTCGCGCTCGACTGCTTTGTTCGGCTTTTTTGGATCATAGTAAAGCCCCAATTCGGAGACGGCCGGACACACGGGGCCTGCCACCACGCGGAGCCGTATACGTTTCGTGCTGCATGCCCGGCCCCGGACCAGGCGATGAGCGCCAATCGCGCTCTCGCAGCACCACTGGCGCCAGGTGCCACCATCATCGAAATCAAGGGCAAACTGGTCAATGCGTTGACCAAGCGGAAGAAACTCCCGAAGTCCAACGACATTGAACGTGGTGGGCTGCGAGAATTCGAGAAGCAACTCTGCGGGGCCGGCATCATCATCCGTGGACCAGTAGGTGGCCGGGTTGCCATCGATCACATGCGCCGCTGCAAAGGTCTGGCTGTCGCCCCTCGTGGTACTGGCGCTGCAGCGCGCTCCACGTGCCAGGTTGAGGGCGAAAATCTCATCCAGGCGCTGCCGGAAGCCCCTGAGGCTCTCAACATCGTTCTCGTGAATCAGGCCGCGACGGTCGGGAGGCAGATTGAGGAGAAAGGACGCACCGCGACCGACGGACAGGAAATGGAGGTCCAGGAGGTCTTCCGGGGTTCGGACTCTGCCGTCTTCGGATGAATGATAGAACCAGCCGGGACGAATGGACACATCGCATTCCGCCGGAAGCCAAGAGTTTCCCTTCCGGTCGCCTGCATTGAGCATGGCTGTTGGCGAGTCCCAGGCGTCGACCATGTCGTCATTGAGACGAGTCTTGAACGATGGATTGTCAATGCCGGGAAACAGCAGGCTCTCATCTATGGTCGACCAGCAGGGGTTGCCGGCTATGCCCTTTTCATTGCCGACCCAGCGGATGTCCGGGCCGGCATCGCTGAACATGACCGCATTCGGCTGATTCCTGCGAACGATTTCGCGGGTATGCTCCCAGCCGTAGTAGGTCTGTCGATCAATGCTTCGTGTCTCGTTGGCCCCGCCGTAGTATCCATCGCCGCCGTTCGCGCCGTCGAACCAGACCTCGAATAGTTCACCGTACTCGGTCGTCAGTTCATGCAGCTGATTGCGGAAATACTCAATATACTCGGGATTGCCGTAGTCGGCGTGATTACGGTCCCACGGGGACAAATAGATGCCGAAACCAATTTGATGCTCTCGGCATGCATCCGAGATATCGCGCACCACATCGCCCTTGCCGCCACGCCAGGGACTATTCTTGACCGAATGCTCCGTGTACTTCGAAGGCCACAGGCAGAACCCGTCATGATGCTTGCAGGTCAGAATCAACCCGATCATGCCAGCTTGTGCCGCCGTGCGTACGATCTGCTCTGCATCGAATGCGGTCGGGGCAAACACCCTGGGCGACTCATCCCCGTATCCCCATTCCTTGTCGGTGAATGTATTGGTGGTGAAATGAATGAAACCGTAGAACTCGCGCTCATGCCAGCGCAACTGGCGTGGCGTGGGTACGGGGCCATATGGCTGTGGCGGGATACACGAGAAGTCTGAGCGGGGCATATCGTCTCCATCATTTGCCGAACGTCAGCCTTCGCGGACGTGACGTTAGGAGAGTTCTGTGCAAGGCTTGGTTATCATTATTCATAGTGTGTCCACATCCGAATGACCTTTACCGTTTTGGTCTCTTTGACCACCTGATAAACCAGTCGATGTTGAATGTTTATGCGACGGGAACAAGCCCCGCTGATGTCTCCAATCAGCCTCTCGTATGGTGGCGGGGTCTGGCACGGATCAACACTGATAATGTCCAGTAGTTTCCGCGCCTTGGATTTCAAGTCTGAGGCAGCCAGTTTCTTTGCGTCTTTCTTCGCCTGTCTGGTATAGACAATTTTCCAGCTCACCAGTCAAGCTCCGTTTCACACTCCTCAACAGGGGTGTTCAATCCTTCGATAATAGATTCCCTCATACCCGGAATCGAAGTTAGATGAAGCGTTTCCTCAATGGCTGACCAATCATCTTCTGAAATCAGAACAGCGGAATGTCGCTTGCCACTAATATGAATCGGTTCGTGCGAATCCGACACCTCATCAACCAGGCGGTACAGATTCTGCCTCGCTTTAGTTGCAGTGATCGTTGTCATACTGATTCTCCATTGCTTATTGCATCCGTACGCAATAATGTACGTCGCCTGTCGGCAGTGTCAATCAATTTCATGTTGCACCTCCGATGTCACGCAATAGCATACACGATCATGTGCCAATGCAATCTCTATCCTTCGCGCAGAACGTGCAAATCAGCGGCGCGGTATTCCGCGTACGCTGGAATTTGGTGTTGGGCTTCCCATTTTTCAATCCTGCGAGCCACAGGGAAGAAGGCGATGAGCCCGATTGGTATTCCAATAAGATACGTGATGTCATCGTCTGGACCCAGGTTCGAGATAAGAAGGAAAGGCAGACAGAGAACCAGACAGGCCACCACCGTGACAATGCAGAGCCATGCCAGATAGTATACTGTTGCTAAGCCAATTCGTCCTGCCTTATTCATTGTTTCTCTACAGCCCAACG
>CAZSBQ010000308.1:0-3716 GCA_964604795.1 uncultured Victivallales bacterium
GGAAGAGTAGGTGGTACCGAATTGCCTTCGGGCTGAAAGCCCGGCCCAGTCCCAGGTAATAAAGTAAAGGAGTTTTCAAGTGGTCGGCGCCCTCCAACATGCTCTGATGATTACGGGCTTCGTGTTTGTCATGATGCTCGTAGTCGAGTATGTCAACGTATTGACTCAAGGATCATGGCAGGAGGCGGTTACGCGTCGCAAGTGGGGTCAATACCTGCTGGCGGCCGGACTCGGCGCCATGCCCGGATGCCTTGGGGCATTCGCCGTTGTCGCGATGTACTCTCACGGGGCGATCAGCCTCGGGGCGGTAGTCGCAACGATGATTGCCACGAGTGGAGACGAGTCTTTTGTCATGCTGGCGATCATTCCAAAGATGGCGTTGGCGATCTTCGCCGTTCTCTTCGTTCTCGGTATTGTAAGTGGCGCGCTTACAGATGCCTTGTTCGCTCCGAAGAAGTTACGCATAGAGCCTTCGAATCATTCACTGGAACTTCACGATGAGCCGACATGTGAGTGTTTTCCGCGCGGCCGGATTCTCCAGCAGTGGAGAGAATGTTCAGCCTCGCGGGGAATTCTGAGTACTGTTCTTGGTATATTCGTTTTGTCCTTGATCCTCGGTTGGGTTGGTCCTCCCGCCTGGAACTGGATTCGAGTGACCATTCTTCTTGTGTCCGTGATCGGATTATTCATCGTGCTGACGGTTCCGGATCATTTCCTGCATGAGCATCTTTGGGAGCATGTCGCTCGCCGCCATGTGCCGAGAATCTTCGCTTGGACTTACGCCGCGCTCCTGGTAATGGTCGTTTTGACGCAGCACCTGCATTTGGAAGAGAGCATGCAGCAGGGACACTGGATAATTCTGCTTTTTGCATGCCTTGTGGGCCTGATTCCCGAATCCGGGCCACACCTGATCTTCGTAACCCTTTATGCTCAAGGCAGCATTCCGTTCAGCATTCTACTGGCCAGTTCCATCGTTCAGGACGGCCACGGCATGCTTCCCGTGCTGGCGGACTCCCGTCGGCAGTTTGTCGTCATCAAGTCGGTGAATTTCGTAGTCGGAGCGGTCGTCGGGGCCCTGTTGATGGCCCTGGAACAATAGGAGAGAAAACAATGGAAAAAGACCATTTGCACGCGTGTCGCGCTTGCGGGCGCGAAGTCAGTCGCCGAAGTTTGTTCTGCCCTCAATGCGGTGAGCCACAAGGATCGCGGCTTGCCATTTGGCTTGTAGGGCTTTTTGGACTGCTGCTCGTGGCGATGTTTGTCGCATTCTACTGTTACTGCGCTTGCCTGTGCAGGTAGGTGCGTTTCTCTTGAGCATACCCCACGGTGGCCTGGCATGGTTTCGCGGCGCAGAATGCCGAAGTGCTTGAGCCGGGGTGATGCCTATACGCAATGTCACCTTCAAACGCCCAGTGTGAGAGTATGCAGCAAACAACGGAAAACACAGAAACCCAGCGGCCGACAGACACAGAAGTCGTGTTGCGGGGGATCCCCATTTGCCCCGGCATAGCGACTGGGCGACTGCATCTGGTTGATTTGGAATTGCCGGAGTCCGAAGACGATGTCGACCCCTCCGAGGTCAAGGCGGAGCAGAAACGCTACACACGGGCGGTGAAGGACACGAAAAGCCGACTGCATGATCACATAGCCATGGTTCACGGCAATCCGGTGCCGAATGTCGAAGCGATTCTCGAAGCCCATCAGACAATGCTCGAAGACAAGTCGTTTCATGACAAAGTCCTTACGCGCATTGAGACCGACCGCAAGCCCGCTGAACGGTGTTTGTGGGACGAGGCATCGGCCTTGATCTCCCAGTTCAGCGCTATGCGAGACCCCTATTTTTCAGCACGCAGCGAAGACATTCGCGACATGGCCCAGAATGTAATCGGTGTTCTGACAGGCGGCGCCAAGGCGTCGAGCTCCGACGTGAGCGGCGACGATCTGCTGATCTCTCGGTACCTGCATTCTTCAGACGCGATTCTGGCTCATCGGGCGCATGGGCGGGCTTTCGCCAGCGAAAGCCGCGCACTGGTCTCGCATGCCGCCATTCTACTCAAGGGGTTTGGCATTCCCTCTGTGGGCGGCGTTGCGGATTTGACCCGCCATTCCCGCGAAGGGGACCCGATTATCGTGAATGGAACAGAAGGCGTTGTCGTGCTGCGTCCCTCCTCTGAAAGCCTGAAGAAATACGAGGCCTTTCAGGGAGGAAAAAGCCCCATGGCCGACAGGGCGGTGGCGAGACCATGCCTGACTGCCGACGGCGTGGAAGTCCACCTGCATGCCAACATTGAAAATCCCGATCAGTCCAAACTGGTCCCCGCCTATGGTCTCGACGGAATCGGCCTTTTTCGCACCGAGTTCCTTATCCCGCATGAAGGACAAGTGCCTGCCGAAGAAACACAATACGAGGTGTATCGAGAGGTCATGAGCAATGTCGCCGGGGGACCGTTGGTCATACGCACTTTCGACGTGGGCGGCGACAAGCCGATGGGGCTTTCCGACCGGTGCACCGGACGAAATCCGTCCCTGGGGGTTCGTGGCATTCGCCGGCATCTCTTGGACCAATCCGACGAACTGCGGACCCAGTTGCGGGCAATTCTCCGCGCGGCTGCAGGTGGCAGCGTCGGCATACTGCTGCCCATGGTAACCACCGTCGAGGACGTCAGGGAGGCGAAGAGCCACCTTGAGGAGGTCAGCGATGAGCTTAGCCGGGAGAAGACCGACTTCCCCTCAGATGTGTCGCTGGGGGCCATGATCGAAACACCGGCGGCTGCGGCCAGCGTGGGCGACATCCTTCAGCACGTCGACTTCATCAGTGTGGGAACCAACGATCTGTTGCAGTACTTCATGGCAGCGGACCGCGACAACGAACGGGTGGTTCGCTACAATGACGCGACGAGTCCGGCATTTTTGTGGTTGATGAAGTTCGTCATAGAACAAGCCCGTCAGGCCGACCGGTTGGATGATGTGACCGTGTGCGGAGAGATCGCATCGGATATGTGCGTGCTGCCGCACTTGCTGCGCATCGGCTACCGATCATTCAGCATTTCCCCGGTTTTGGCTGGGGCCGTCTACAGAACATGCGCAACCTTTAGCGCTCGAGGATGAGGGGGAGCGAACATGGCTTAAGCCTGAATCCGTCAAAAAGCAGCGGTGCCGTAGCTGGCTGCGAGACTCCGCCTCGCCGAACGCGGCCGGTCTTTTGAATGGAACGATATTCTTTAAAACTGTGGAAGATGAATCAAGCAACAGTTTCCGGCGAGTTTTTTGAGGCACGTTGGACGTTCCCAACATTGCGAGGCAACAAAGTGGAGCTGAACATTGAAAACGTATCTTGACTGTATTCCTTGCCTGCTTCGTCAGGCAGCTGATGTGCTTGACCGCGGCAATCTGTCGGTGCCGGAACGCGAAGAATTGATTCGAGCTGTACTGGCAGCCCTTGCCCAGGCGGATTTTGCCTCTTCACCTCCTGCGCTGGCCGGACAGATTCATCGGGTGCTTCGGACGAGGACCGGCGTCCGGGATCCGTACCGGGAAATCAAGGGGCGAATGAACTGGTTTGCCCTCAATTTGATGCCCGGTTTGCAGCGAAAAGTGTCAAGCGCAGCGAGTCCGCTCGCCACCGCAGTTCGATTGGCCATCGCCGGCAACGTCATCGATCTGGGGGTTGCCGGACATATGAAGACCGGCACTACCATGGAAGCACTTCACGGCGC
>CAZSBQ010000309.1:0-3696 GCA_964604795.1 uncultured Victivallales bacterium
CAAAAAAATGTCGTTCAACTTGCGCACCCCTTGAGGCTACTGTTACGAGTTCTGGCGGACACTACACTACCTGCAAGCAAGTTCGCAACAATTACAACTTTAATTGTTTCAGACATCTTTTTCATTTTTTTTCGTTCCTTGTTGTTTTTCTTTTTACGTTTTTCGTTTTTATGTTAGCTGCAGCTAACATATAGGCGAAAAAAATGACGAGCGACTGCGGAGACTTATGACTTCAGACCGCAACCATCGCAAAATTTGCAGCCGGGACATCCGGCACAGCCGCCGTTGACATTGCCGTGCCAGGTTCGCACCAGCGTACGGGCGGTGAAGAACAGCAAGGCAACCACAAACGCCGCGATGATGATGTGTTTGAGTGTCATGGTTTCATTCCTTTGTCAACCTTGTCAAAAACCCGATGACTCATGACGTGATTGACCTTATTGATCATGTTGACGGTTGTATTTTTCACACACCGATGCCGGCGATGGTGCCGACTTGGTAGACGATGAGCGTCAGGATGTAGGCCATAACGGTGAGGCCGCCCAGCTGGAACAGCGCCCATCGCCACGAGTTGCTCTCGCGCTTGGTGACGGCGATGGTTGCCATGCAGGGGGCGCTGATCAGGCAGAAAAGCATGATGCAGAAGCCGACCAGCGGGGTGTAGTTTTTCCGCAGCTTGTCGCGCAGGGGCACGGATTCCTCGTCGGCCTCGCCGACCGAGTAGACGATGCCCATCTGCGCCACGAACACCTCCTTGGCTGCAAAGGCGCCGATGAGCGCGGTGGCAATTCGCCAGTCGAAGCCAAGGGGTTTCAGGACCGGCTCGAGCCCGTGTCCGATGCGTCCCGCGAGGCTTTTGGAGAGTTCCTCGGAGGCACGCTCCTGCTTGAGTTCCTCGATGCGCTCGACGGTTTGGTCTTTCGACAGTTGTCGGCTCTCAACTGCCTGAATCTCCTTGTCGTAGTCCCGACTGTATTCAATGTTCTGGGGGAAAGTGAGGAGGGCCCACATGATGATGGACACGCCGAGAATGAGGGTGCCCGCCTTTTTCAGGTACAGCCAGCCGCGCTCCCACATGTGCAGGAGCGTGCCGCGCACGGTGGGCATACGGTAGGGCGGCAGTTCCATAACGAAGGGTTCGGCCTCGCCCTTGAAGAGCGTGCTGCGGAGGAGCTTTGCCGTTACCACGGCCAGGGCGATGCCGATGACGTAGATGAGCCAGAGCATGGGTGCATGCCACGCCTGGGGGAAGAAGGCGGGGATGATCAGAACATAGATCGGCAGTCGCGCGCCGCAGGATATAAGGGGGGCGACCAGCATGGTTGTCAGGCGGTCACGCCGGTTTTCCAAAGTGCGCGTGGCCATGATGGCGGGAACTGTGCAGCCAAACCCGATCAGCATCGGGATGAAGCTCTTGCCGTGCAATCCGATCTTGTGCATGAAGCGGTCCATGATGAAGGCGGCGCGGGCCATGTACCCGCTGTCCTCCAAAATGGAGATGGCCAGAAACAGCAGGAAAATGTTCGGCAAAAAGACGAGCACCCCGCCGACACCGCCGATGATCCCGTCGGTGATCAGCGACTGCAGCAGGGGTGCCGCGCCGCTCGGCCAAGCCGCGTTTATGGATTCCTGCAGCCAGCCGAAGAAGCCCTCGATCCACCCCATGAGCGGATCGCCGACCGTAAACGTCAGTTTGAAGACCAGGTACATCATCGCGAAAAAGATCGGGATGCTCAGCACGCGGTGCGTCATGATCATGTCGATGCGGTCCGACATGGTGTGGCGCGATTCGACAGTGCTGCGGACCGCCTCCTGGCAGGCGCCGGAGATGAAGCCGTAGCGACTGTCCGCGATCAGAATTTCCGCATCGTCGCCCAGCTCGCGGGCGAGGTGGCGGCGGGACGCGTCGACCGTTTGCAGGATGTCCTCAGCGTTGCTGCATACCTTCCGCACGTGGCCTGCAACCACCTGGTCGTCCTCGAGCAGCTTGATGGCCAGCCAACGCGCGGGCGCTTGCGTCTCTCCGCTGCAATCGCTCTGGATGAGGTCTGCGATCCTGCTCAGCTCCGTCTCCACATGGTCGCCATGGGTTACTCTGGCCGGTTCTCGGGGCGGTGTTTCCTCGGCCGTCTCCACAATCGCCTGCTTGAGTTCCTCCAGGCCTTTGCCCTTGTGGGCAACGGTGGACACGATGCGGACGTTGAGCAGTTCGGAGAGCCGAGCCCAGTCGATCGCGTGCCCGCGCGCCTCGGCCACGTCGGACATGTTCAACGCCAGCACCACCGGCACGCGCAGCTCCATGAACTGCGTGGCGAGATAGAGATTGCGCTCCAGATTCGAGGCGTCCACCACGTCGACCACCAAATCCGGCTGCTCCTCCAGAACCACGTTGCGTGCCACCAGCTCCTCCGGGCTACTCGCCGTCAGGCTGTACGTGCCCGGCAGGTCGATGACGTGAATGTCCCGCCCCTCGTGACGGAAGTCGCCCTCCTTCTTCTCCACCGTCACGCCGGGGTAGTTTCCGACATGCTGGTTCGAGCCGGTCAGCGCGTTGAACAGCGTGGTCTTCCCGGAATTCGGGTTGCCCGCCAGCGCGATGCGAACGGCGGTGCCGGTACCGGCCGGCGTCCTGGTTTGGCTTTGGTTACTCATTGCTTGATACTCTCCGAGTGTTTAGTGCGCCTAACTATTGCGGTAAAAAAAGACTGCTGATCAGTTGTCGGAGGAGACCATGACGCGGTGCGCCATGCCCCGCCCCATGGCAACGCGGGCGTCGCCGATGCGGACCAGCAGCGGTCCGGATTGGGTGTTCAGGATTGAAACCTTCACGCCGGGGGCGATTCCCATGGCCGTGAGTTTTCGGCTTGCGCCGCAGCCTCCGGCGATGTGCGAAACGTGTGCGGATTCGCCGGGACGAAGCATCGTGAGCGGCATGGCATTGGGTTGGGATTTGCGGGACATTCTGGAACTGCTCCTGTCGGGATATTAGTCATCCGACGGTTTGTGCTCAACTTCGACGGTCGAGGCTTCGGACTTGCGCAGGGTCAGGTTGTAGCCTTTGATCTTCACTTCAATGGGATCGCCGAGGGGCGCCACTTTGATTACTGTTACCGGTGCGCCGCGCACCGCGCCCATATCGACGATGCGCTTGCGCACGCTGCCTGCCTTGCCCACGCGCACAATCTGTGCTGTCTGTCCTTCCTTCAGTTCGGCCAAAGTCATTGTATCAGTCTCCGTGGTTCGCTGGTTATCCGCCGTATCCGGCGGGGGTGACGAGCCTCGATGATGGCGGAACTCGTCCAAAGCCATTTCCAGGCAGCGCTCGCATTTTTCCCCCTCCAATTCCGGATCGCAGTAGTACTCGTAGCCGCGAATCCACTTGGCGCCGCCGCGCGGACATCGCTGCACAAAATCCATGAAATGGGTCAGGTGCTCCAGTACTTCCTTGTCCACGGCGTGCTCCAGGCGGCAGGCATTTGCATCGGCTTTATCCGTGTCGATCAGCAATACGTCCGTGAGGAAGCGCTTCATGGTGTCGTGGCGACGCTGCACAGCTGCCGCCACGCGCTTGCCCGACTCGGTGAGAACGGGCGAGGAATAGGGTTTGTAAAGCAGCAAACCTTTTTCCTTCAGCGACCGCAGCGCCTGTGTGACGCTGGGCTTGCGCACCGAGAGCCGCTTGGCAATATCGGTCAC